>NZ_JADEXE010000034.1 GCF_015207265.1 Nodosilinea sp. LEGE 07298
GTCTAGCTCCCCTGCTCCCCCACTTTCCCTAAGCCTTCTCCAACTGCCGGAAATCCAGCTGCCGATGAAACCAATACTGGTAGCCGCTGATGCTGGGCTGCATCGCCACCGACAGCTTGGGCTGCACCAAGGGCACCCGAGGTACCTCCTGCCAAGCCATCCCAATGAAATCCTTCACACTTTTCTCGTATTCCAGATTGCCCGGTTCTGAGGCCAGGGCTCCCTCAATCAGCTTGTCCATCTCAGGATTTTTGTAGGAGCTGCCGTTAAAGGTGGCATCTTGCCCGTGGTAGGCATAAAAGAAGAAGTAGTCGGGGTAGTTAAGCCAGCCACCAAAGTTATTGACAATCATCGGACGGCTCTTTTCCACCAGCACCGAGCGGAAGTTAGCGTTAGGCACCTTCTCAATGTTGACCTTAATTCCCAGGTCCGCCAGGGATTCTTGAATCAGCACTACCGCCGGTTCGCCCCATTCCTTCGTGCCCATGTCAAAGGCTAGGGTCGTCTCAAATCCGCTAGGGTAGCCCGATTCGGCCATTAGCTTTTTGGCCATCGCCATATCGGTCTTATAGGGGGTAGGCTGCGGCCACTCCACTGAGTCTGGCTCAAACTTGCCGGTACCGTACATGGGCACCGCCTGGCCGTACAGCGCCGTATCCATAATCGCCTCGTAGGGGATGGCGTAGGCCACCGCCTGACGCACCTTGACATCGGCAAAGGGGTTTTCTTCGCCCTTCAGCTCTGGGTTGGTGTGCATATCGACGGAATAGAGGCAGTTCTCAATTGGTGTTGAGACCATGGCGAACTTATCCATCGCGGCCAGTTCTTTCTGGTCTTTTTCCGACAGATCGAAGTTGATATCAATATCGCCCTTCTCCAGCAGAGCACGGCGGTTGCCAGCTTCCGGCACGTTGAGCACAATCACTTCTTGGATCTGCGGTAGCGGGCCAGACTTCCAGTCGTCAAAGCGCACCAGGGTAATCCGCTCATTGGGCTTAAACTCACTCACTGTATAAGCGCCGCTGCCCGCATCGTTGTTGTTCAACCACTCAGCCCCCCAGGGGTCTTCTGCGGTGAGGTGGGGCTTCACCAACTCAGTATTGATCACCACCGGAATTGGAACGGCCATGTCGATCATGGTCAGCTTGTCGGGGCGCAGAAACTTGACTCTAAAGGTATGGTCGTCTACCACCTCAAACTGGTCAGGGTTTTCTAGGGCACCCGCCTTCATTTGAAAGGTAGGAAAACCACCGATCGACACCGCCCGGTCGTAGGACCACTTCACATCGTTAGCAGTCACCGGCGCACCATCGTGGAACGTGGCATCTTGCCGCAGGTTAAAAGTGACAGACATACCGTCTTCGGCCATTTCCCAGCTTTCTGCCAGTTCAGGCTCTAGCACCGTGTAGTCATAGGAGATTGTGCCATCGGGCATATCTTTAGTGCCAAAGGTCATCAGCCGGTCATATATCGCCCAGGAAATGCCGTAAGCCGGACGGTTGGTGCCCACCCGGTGCAGATCTAGGCTGTTCGGGAAGCCTCCCCCCTGCACCATGGTCAGCTTAGCGTCGGAGACTTTGGTCCCTGAATTGGGGGAAGCGGCTGAATCAGAGGAAGACGGCTTTGAGCTACAGGCTTTGAGCCCATTAGCCAGGGTCAACCCGGCGGTTAGACCTAGACTGGTTTTGATTAAGCGGCGGCGTCTCATGGCAGTTTAGGGGTGTAGGTCAAGGCAAAGAATAAACTTCGCTGTCGTCTTTCAAGAAACAGTAAAAATCACTACAATCTATCAAGAGACTAGCTGAAGCTTGTCTAAAAGTTAGGATTCAAACTACCTTTAGCCCCAGTAATATTTCGGGAAGAAATCGGGAAGAAATCGGGAAGATTATTCCTCAAAAATTAATTTGCCAAGACCTTTTTTTGGGCTGTGTAGGCTCGCCACCCGCTGTAATGGGTAATCTCCGTTTGACCCTCACACAAAATTGGCTCTCCCAGCACCCCCAGCACTTCTTCTCCGTTGCTCAGCTTGACCTTACCGATGGAGAGCCCTGGCGGCTCTTGCTGCAACACCTGGGTTAAACCTTCTGCTGGTATAGCCCAGACCTCTAGGGCTACGGCGGTGCCGCCCTCGCTGACGCGCACCATGGCAGGGTGTACATCGCCAATGGACCAAATGCGATAGTTAGGGGTCGTGGTCGCCTCATAGAGAAATGTAGCCCCCGCATTTAAGAGGTTGGCGTTCAGTTCTAGACCACGCATGAGGGTGCCGTTGACGGCTAATTTAAGCAGCTCAGTCATACTGTTTTTCCAAACATCAAAGCTATGCAACAATAAGCATTCTTGCAGATTACTTCAATGACTTAATGTCTGGCCGCTCCCGTTATCTTCCTGCCGCACTTATCTTGGGCCTGGGGCTGGGCACAACCCTGGTCGCCACCGTTTGGGTCGGTCGGTGGGAGCGGCTGTCTCGTCAAAACGAGTTTCAAAAGCAAATTAATAACCTGACGACCGCACTACAGCGCACCACCAATCGCTACAACGAGCTACTGCTGTCGATGGGCGACTTATACGCCGCCAATGACCACGATGTAACGGAGCCAGCGTTCAGTCGGTTTGTGCAGCGGGCGATCGCAACCTATCCTGGTATTCAGGCCTTGGAGTGGGCACCCCTGCTGAGCCAGCGCGATCGCACCACCTATGAGCAATGGCTACAGGCAAAAACCGGGCGACCTGGCCTGGGCATTACCGAGCGCAACGAAGCCGGTGAATTGGTGCCAGCTTTGGAACGCAGTAGCTATGTGCCCGTCACATTTTTAGAGCCTTGGTCAACCAATGAGGCCGCCTTAGGCTATGACCTCGCCTCTGACGGAACTCGCCGCATTGCCCTACAGCGGGCCAGGGATACGGGGGAAAAAGCCGCTACGGGTCGAATTCAACTGGTGCAAGACAGGGCCGAAAACCAGTACAGTTTTTTGGTATTTTTACCGGTGTACCGCCAACCCGCTCGCAACGTGGCCAGACGGCGGCAGCTGCTGCTGGGCTATATTTTGGGCGTATTTCGGGTCGCCGATGTCGTAGAAGAGTCGCTGGCTGATTTAGATAACGAGATCGATTTTTACATTTTGGATCAGACGGCTAGGGTCAATGAGCAACTGCTGGGTTTCTATGATGCAGAGACACAACGTGTAGTTTCTGATGTGGGTAAAGCAGTGCAGGTTCCCTCGGGGGGCGCTACGCGATTGCCCACGCGATCGCGCCTTAACCCAGCCTCCTTTTGCGCTACCGGGCTCCACTGCACGGCGACCATAAGCCTAGGTCAGCGGGAATGGCAGCTTTTGTTTCTACCGCCTCGGTACCCCTCTCCACCCTGGGCCGCGATCGCAACAGCGATAATTGGGCTCTTAATCACAACGATTCTGCTGGTTTACCTAACGCGCTGGCAGTCGGAGCTACGGCGCAGCCGTGAACTCAGCGACCTAAAACTGCGCCTCTTTTCTATGGCATCCCATGAGTTGCGCACACCCCTCAGCGTCATTAGTGTTTCCGCACAATCCCTAGGCACCAATCGAGACAGCCTGTCTCCCCAGCAGCAGACAACAACGATTGAGCGGATACAGCTGGCGGCCCGACGCATGGGGCAACTGGTTGAGGATATTTTGATGCTGACTCGGGCCGAGGCCGGCAAACTGGAGGTCAACCCTGAGATTTTAGAGCTGGGGTTCTTTTGTCGCCAGGTCTGCGATCAAATTCAGCTACAGCCCGGCCAAGCTCTTGTACTAGAGGGCAGCGACATCGAGACCAAGGTCTATTTCGATAAAAAGCTGCTGCACTCAGTGTTAACAAACTTGTTATCCAACGCAGCAAAGTATTCTCCGCCACATTGCCCCATTCGCCTGGTGGTCACAGCTACAGCTGACAACTGGATATTTCAGGTGATTGACCAGGGTATGGGCATTCCGACAGCGGCCCAGGAAAAAGTGTTTGAAGCGTTTTATCGCGGCGCTAATGTGGGTCAGGTCCAGGGAACCGGGCTGGGGTTAGCGGTCGCAAAAACCTGTACAGAACTGATGGCAGGACACCTGAGCGTTGAAAGCGAGCCCCCTAACGGCACCTGCATCACGGCAACGTTGCCCAGGGTGCATTAATCGAGCGATCGAGCGATCGCCGAGCAAGCGTTAGCAGACCGTCAGCCGGTAGCCTAGTCCGTGAATGGTTTCAATAAAATCGCGGGGAGCCCCAGCTTTACAGAGCTTCTGCCTAAGCGCCTTCAAATGGGCCTTAACCGTCTCCTCGCCCGGAGGATCTTCCAGGCACCAGATCGACTCCAGAATGAAATGACGGCTCAGCACTCGGCGTCCGTGACGCAGCAGCAATTCCAAAATGGCAAATTCCTTGGGCGTCAGGCGAATGGGCATGTCTTGATAGGTCACCTCATAGGTGGTGGGGTTGAGCCGCAAAGCTTCCCACTGTAGGGCGGTGGGTGGTGCCAAGTGCCCGCGCCGCAGCAGGGCACGAATTTGGGCAATCAGTTCGGAGAGGTCGAAGGGTTTAACCATGTAAGCGTCTGCCCCGGCATCGAGCCCGGCCACTTTGTCAGAACTGGTATCGCGGGCCGTGAGCATTAGCACCGGGGAGGCAAAGCCCTGCGATCGCATGCGCTGGCACAGGGTCAGGCCATCTAGGTGGGGCAGCGTGACATCCATCAGCATCAGGTCGTAGGGCAACAGGGCCATTTGCTGCCAGGCTAGTTCGCCATCGTGGGCAACATCGACGGTGTACCGCTGGGCTTCTAAGGCTTCAGATAACGATGCCGCCAGGAGATGATCGTCTTCGACCAACAGGATTCGCATGGTTGAACAGCCTCTTCAATATCAGTCTTGAGCGGCGGCGATCGCGGCTACGGTAGACTGTTTCACTGATAGTGAAGGGATCGAGACTAGTGTGTTGTAGTGCTCAATACAGTGACCTCCTGCATTGGGTAGAGGCTTTTCTAACCATCACCTTCTACCTTTAGCGGGTTAGGGCAACAGCAAGTTCCTGTCCATAAAGATTTACAGTTTGGTCAGTTGTAGCAGTTATAGGACAGATTGAGCACCGCATGATTATTGTCCACCACCTGAATAATTCGCGATCGCAGCGCATTCTCTGGCTATTAGAAGAATTGGGCCTAGAGTACGACATCAAGTATTACGAACGCGACCCCCAAACGATGCTAGCTCCCGCATCGCTGCGTCAGGTTCATCCCCTGGGTAAGTCTCCCGTCATTACCGATGGTGCGCTGACCTTAGCAGAGTCTGGGGCCATCATTGAGTACCTGGTCGAACAGTATGGCAACGGTCGTTTGGCCCCGCCAACCGGCACCCCAGAGCGGCTGTGCTACACCTACTGGCTGCACTATGCCGAGGGCTCTGCCATGCCGCCCCTGCTGCTAAAGCTAGTCTTCGATCGCATCGAGCAGCAGCCAATGCCGTTTTTCATCAAACCGATTGCCAAATTGATTACAGGCCGCACCAAAGACTCGTTCATCATGCCGCAAATTACGCAGCACCTCAGCTATTTAGAAGCAGAGCTGGCCCAAAGCCCCTGGTTTGTTAGCAACGACTTCACCGCCGCCGATATTCAAATGAGCTTTCCCATCGAAGCCGCAATGGCCCGAGGCGGGTTAGAGGCTAACTATCCCCGGCTGCTCGATTTCTGCGATCGCATTCACGCCCGCCCAGCTTACCAACAAGCCTTAGAGCGGGGTGGCCCGTACCAGTTTGCCAACTAAGGCGACAGCGTAGACAGGCGTAACCATGCCCTATTGTTGATTGTTACTCCTGCGCTGAAAGTAGCTTTTAACCCAGTGTTAACTATCATTTCATCGATGGGGATCGCTCATTTGAGGGAGGTATATTGAATGTGGAGCTGAGCAGGCTCCCCTGGCAGATCAAACAGCCAATTGTCCACACACAAGAAGGAGTGAAAGCGCTGTTAAATTTACATCTGTCTCGTCTAAACGGCAGCACCCAAGGCATTGTTCAACCCTTCCTGAAGTAGTCAAAAGGGAGTTTAAGGGTTCAAACGTTTATGCTCGCTAGAGCATGAATTGAGTTCCCAATCTCCATAAAGGCTCGACGTAATGTAGGAAGTTCTTTGAATAATAAATTGGGTGTTGTTGCATTTAAACAACGATTGAGACCTAGCCAGGTTCCTCTGCGTTAAACTACCTTTTTTGCTTTCAATACTTTTAGGTTGCCTCTGTTGTTGGGGTCGGCGGTTTGCTAGAGTCGGTGGGGTAACCTTCCGCTAGTGTCTCTATGGCCCATTCCCCTGAGGCCGGGCTGGCCCCCGGTGACCTCTGGCGCAACATTCAGCAGCAAACCCGCCATGCCCTCGATCGCGGTGCCCTACAGCCCATCGACACCCGCTACGAGTTTGTCGAACAGGGGGGGATGCGCTTTTTAGTCAGAATTTTGGCCAATCTGACCCGCAAGGAAAAAGCCGACCTGGTGCAGCAGGCGCAGCAGCAGGCCGGTAAGCCAGCAAATCCGTTTTTGCCCTATGACCCAGACTTGTTTGTGGCCAACCTGTCGGCGACTCACCTGTGCTTGCTGAATAAGTACAACGTGGTTGACCACCACATTTTGATCGTCACCCGCGCTTTTGAAGACCAAGACACCTGGCTTACCCTGGCCGATTTTGAGGCCCTGGCTACTTGTATGGCCGACATTGACGGGCTGGCCTTTTACAACGGTGGTCGTCGAGCCGGGGCCAGCCAGCGCCACAAGCACCTACAGCTGGTGCCCCCGCCGCTTTGCCCCGATCGCAGCCCTCTGCCCCTAGATACCGTGATTGCCGCGATCGGCGATATGGTTGAGGCCGGTGGTCCGGTGCGATCGCCCATTCTGCCCTTTCATCACGCCATTTTGCCTCTGACAGAGCAGGCTGCTCCCAGCGGCAAAACGCTGCTTGAGGCCTACCGGGCGCTACTGACCCACCTCGGCGCTGACTGGCACCAGCCACCCGAAACGTTGCCCTACAACCTGCTAGTCACCCGCCGCTGGATGATGGCCGTAGCCCGACAGCAAGATCACTACCAGTCGATTCCGGTGAATTCGTTAGGGTTTGCCGGGTCGCTGCTGGTGAAAAATTTAGAGCAACTGGAGCTGCTGAAGGCGCTAGGGCCGATGACGGTACTTGAGCAGGTGGCGCGGGGTGAAGGTGGGTGAGTAGGTAGGGATTTAGCTCATTTTGGGAAGAACTCGGTACACTTGGGGGTAGAACAGGTTTACTCAACTTTTAGTCCTGAGGGCTAGCCGTGCCGTCGATTATCGGAATTTTGGCGCTAATCATCATTGGTTATACCGTGGGTTCGGTGCGCATCATTAACCAGGGCACTGAGGCCCTGGTCGAGCGACTGGGGCGGTACCACCGCAAGCTCAAGCCGGGGCTAAATTTTATTGTGCCGGTGCTCGACTACATTGTTCTGCGTGACAGCGTGCGCGAGCAAATTCTGGATGTCGATAAGCAGGCAGCAATTACGAAAGACAACGTGTTTCTAGATGTCGATGCAGTAGTGTACTGGCGCATTCTAGAACTGGAGCTGACCTACTACGCGATCGAGAATGTCGAGCAGGGTATCGAAGAATTGGTGATTACCACCCTGCGCTCGGAAATCGGCAAGATGGAGTTCGAAAAGACCTTCTCCTCGCGAGATGAGCTTAACCGGGCACTGCTGTCTCAGCTTGACGAAGCCACTGAACCCTGGGGTGTAAAGGTAACTCGCGTGGAGGTGCAGGAGATTACGCCCCCCGATGAGGTGCGGCGATCGATGCAGCTACAGCAGGCAGCAGAGCTGAAAAGCCGGGCTACGGTGCTCGAAGCTCAAGGGGAGCAGGAGGCCGCCATTAAACGGGCCGAGGCCACGGTGCAGTCGATTCAAATGCTGTCGGGGGCGTTGGCCAATCGCGGCGATACCGGTGACATTCTCAACTATTTGCTGGCCCAGCGCTACGTAGAAGCCAACGAAAAGCTCGGGGGCAGCGAAAACTCTAAGATAGTGTTCATGGATCCCAAGTTTTTGAGTGAGGGGTTAGTTGAGCTGATTCAAACCGACACCACCACCCCGAAGTCTGATACCCCCAAGGCTAGCGACAGCTCGGGCGACTTTCCCAGCCGCCAGCGGCGCTAGGCTGCATCAATTAGATGATCGCTGAGAATTCGGCATCCTACAGGTAAGCTACGGCAGCAAGGCTACAGCAGAAAGAACCCACTAGAATAAAAGACTGTGCTCTTACTGCTGCTATGGCTGTCACTCCCCTTTCCGCTACTAACCCATCCGCCGAGACGATTTCCTCCAAAGAGGCGCGATCGCCCGACGAGCCGCTGCTGGGCAAATCGCTAGCAGAACTGACCGACTGGGTACAGGCCCAGGGGCAACCCAGCTATCGCGGCAAGCAGCTCTACCAGTGGATCTATCAGCAGGGGGCGCGATCGCTCCAAGACATTACCGTATTCCCCAAAGCCTGGCGGCAGGCGATGGAGCAGGTCGATCTGGGCCGATCGACCCTGCACCACCGGGTAGTGGCCAGCGACGGCACGGTAAAATATCTGCTCAAGCTGGCCGACGGCCAAATTATTGAAACCGTGGGCATTCCTTCGGCCAAGCGGCTGACGGTGTGTGTGTCGTCGCAGGTGGGCTGCCCCATGGCCTGCGACTTTTGCGCCACGGGCAAGGGCGGTTTTATGCGCAACCTCGCCATCCACGAAATTGTGGACCAGGTGCTAACGGTGCAGGAAGACTTTGGCCAGCGGGTCAGCCACATTGTGTTGATGGGCATGGGCGAACCGCTGCTGAACGTGGCTAACGTGGTGGCGGCCATTCGCTGTCTCAACCACGATGTGGGAATTGGCCAGCGATCGATCACCCTGTCTACGGTAGGGGTGCCAGGCCGCATTCGTGACCTGGCCGCCGAGCAGCTCCAGGTGACTCTGGCGGTGAGTCTACATGCTTCAAACCAGCCTCAGCGGCTGCAGCTCATTCCCAGCGCCGGGGCTTACCCCCTAGAGGTGCTGCTCGACGAGTGCCGCGAGTATGTGCAGATCACCGGGCGGCGGGTGACCTTTGAGTATATTTTGCTGGCCGGGCTCAACGACCAGCCGACCAACGCTGCCGAGCTAGCCCAGCACCTGCGCGGGTTCCAGAGCCACGTCAACCTGATTCCCTACAACCCTATTAGTGAAGCCGACTACCAGCGCCCCAGTGAGGCCAACATTCGGGCCTTTGTCGCCGAGCTAGAGTCGCGCCATATTGCCGTTACGGTGCGCTACTCACGTGGGTTAGACGAAAATGCGGCCTGCGGGCAGCTGCGCGCCTCTCAACCCTAGCGATCTATCGATGGGGAGATCTCGCTTGAATGGGTGGATTTGCCCACTTCTGATGACTTGAGATTTTGTTACGTTATAAAAAGCAAGGCTTTGCTGCCCTCAGCGCAGGGTGGCTGAGCCGTTCTTATCTTTGTAGGTTTGCATGGCCCTAGCTCCCGTACCACCGTTGACGTCTCTCACCACCAACCCGTTGGACATGTCTAACTGGCTGCTGGCTCTGTCACAGGTGAAAATGTCAGTACACGGGCGCGATCGCCTGCCGTCCCATCAGCCCCTGGTGGTGGTCAGCAACCACCGCAGCATTATGGATGCGCCACTGCTGATGAGCGCCGTCGGTCGCCCGGTCCGCTTTGCCTGCCACCACTATATGAGTCAGGTGCCGGGCTTACGCACTATGATCAACGCCCTGGGCTGTCTGCCCCTCGATGCCCCCGGCAAGGGTCAGACGGCCTTCTTTCGCCGCGCTATGAATGCCCTGGGCGATGGTGAAGCGGTGGGCATCTTTCCAGAAGGGGCGGCCCCCATGGTCAACAAAACCACCCCCGATAACTTAAACAGCTTTCACCGAGGGTTTGCCCACCTGGCCCTGCGGGCACCGGTCGAGGAATTAGCGATTGTGCCCGTGGCGATCGCAGCTAATCGAGAAACCACCAACTCGGTCGTGCCCCTGCGCTGGCTGAGTATTTTCGACTCCTCTGAGCCGCTGTTTCAGCAGCCGGGGTGGCATCCGGCCGTCTTTTACCAGGAGGTCAACCTGTTGATTGGTCGACCGGTACGAGTGGATGCGCGCCTGCGATCGCGCTATCGGGCTAAAGGCCCAAACAACCTGGCCAATGAGCTAGCCCAGTGCTGCCAGGATGAAATTGCCGATCTGTTAAAACAGGGGTGCTACTAATGGTTTGGGGGCTATCGTTGCGGGGGCTATTGTCTTGGGATCTGCGTCACGGGGCTACGACTGTTTTTACTAATCTCAAGACCAACCTGCCCTTTCCATTAATCATCTATGGCTGAACCCGTTCCCCTCAAGCTCTACGCCCCTACCGGCAAGCACCCTAACCGGCCCATGTTTGTGTACCTGCCGGGCATGGATGGCAGCGGTGAACTCTTTGGCTTGCAAAGCGCTGGCCTAAAATCCCATTTTGATATTCGCTGCCTGGTCATACCGGGCGATGACCTGTCGTCGTGGGAACGTATGGCACACCAGGCCTTACAGCTGATTCGTCAGGAAGCAGGTACGGCCCCGGTCTATCTTTGCGGCGAATCGTTTGGAGCTTGTCTGGCGCTGCGAGTCGTGGCGCTAGCCCCAGCCCTGGCCAGCCACCTAATTTTGATCAATTCGGCCTCGTCGTTTCACCGCTTTCCGTGGCTGCACTGGGTCGCTAACCTTACCCCCTGGGTGGCACCGCCGCTATACCAGAGCTCTAACCTGTTTAGCCTGCCGGTGCTAGCCAACCTCAGCCGCATTGGCGAGGCCAACCGACAGGCTCTGATGCGAGCGATGGCGGCAGTCACCCAGAGCAGTGCCGCCTGGCGGCTAGCGCTGCTGTCGCAGTTTCGCCTAGAGCCGCTACAGCTACAGCGGGTGAGCGCACCTACGCTGCTGGTGGCTTCCTTGGGCGATCGCCTGCTGCCCTCTTTAGAAGAAGCTCAGCGTCTGGCGGCGCTATTCCCCAACCCCCGCATTTACCCTCTGCCCCATAGCGGCCACGCCAGCCTGCTCGAAGACGGCGTCAATCTGGGGGCGATTCTACGGGCGGTAGACTTTTTACCGGGTAATGGGCGCGATCGCCACAGCCTAGATGCAGAGGGTCAACCTGCACCCCTAGTCTCTTAATCCGCCTAGGGAGCATTGATCTCGCCTCTGCCGCATTATTCCCTCACCTTTCTCATCCCCTCACCAATTCCACCACCGTCACCTCCGGCGGGCACCCCAGCCGCCCCGGTGCATAAGATCCTAAACCCCGGTTAACATACAGCTGGTTTGGTCCCACTCTGTGCAGCCCCGATACCCATTCCCAATGGCGCACAATTTTTAAGCAGTTGCGCTTGAGATAGGGCAGGTCAAAGGGTAACCGAGCCAGCACCGACAGCCGCAGCGCCTGGCTGAGGGCGGGGGCTGGCCCAAGGCCGGGCAGCACAATTTGACCGCCGTGGGTGTGGCCCGAAAGCTGCAAATCGACCCGCCAAGGGGCTAAGTCTTCGGCACTGTCGGGGTTGTGGGAAAGCACGAGTCGGGGCTGAGACGGCGGCAGAGCCTTGAGCACGCGATGGGCTCCACAAAAATCGCGCGACCAAAAATCGGCCAGTCCCACCACCGGCAGGTCGTCGCCGAGAGGATAGGCAATATCGTTCCACAGGGTGCGAATGCCGGCTTGCTGAAGCGATCGCAAGATCGTATGCCGCCCGCCTAGGGTAATGTTGTCGTGGTTGCCCAGCACTGCCACGGTACCATAGCGGCTCTTGAGCTGGCTAAGGTAGGTTGCCAGGGTAAAAATAGGTGCCGGGTCACGGGTGACGTAATCGCCAGTCAGGGCAATCAGATCAGGCTTCAGGCTGTTGACGCGATCGATCACCTGCTGCAACAGCCCCAGCGAGAGGCGCTGGCCATCAAAGTGAAAGTCAGATAGCTGCACAATACGGCACCCCTCTAGCCGACTAGGCAGATCGCAGATGGGAACAGTTACCGTTTCTACGGTGAGGGGGCCAGTGAACAAAGGGCGCATAGAGGCTGAGAACGCATCATCCGCACGCTAGCCCGTTTAACCCGCTCTTGCCACTGGTTTGAGCAATTCTTCAGCCGGGATGATCAAACCCATTTGTAGGGTGAACATTAACCTCGTGTCAATACCCCTATCGTTCCTACCCTCCGCATGGAATACTCGCGGTGGCGCTCCTGCGCTCCATGTTGAGGAGACCTAGGATGTTGAGAATGTGTAGGGTCGACTGGGGTGATGGTGTCAACGCTACAGCGTCGACACCATAGAAAATAAGAATTTAGGCAGACAAGGCCGTATAGCTAGCCCAGGCTTTGAAGAAAAAGTATCCAGACAACAGCGCTAGCAGCGCTCGAAACATAATAGTCACCGCCTGATCGGGCAGTCGAGGTAGGTAGCGGGTGCTGACCTGCACCCCGATCGCCCCTGCTGCGCCCAAAATCAGCCCTGTCGTCAGCAGCACGTTACCGGCCAGGGCGTGCCACAGGCAGGCCCACAACCCAGTAATTACAATCGCCCCCAGGCTGGTCTGCACCGCAACTTTAATCGGCTCGTGCAACAGTAAGATTTGCAGGGGCACCATCACCACGCCACCGCCGACCCCAAACAGCCCCGCCAAAAACCCGGCCAGCCCGCCAATGCCCAGTCGAGCGATCGTTGGCGACATAGGCAGCGGGGTAGAATCTGAACCAGCAGGTATGCCTGCGGATTCACTTCGCTGGGCCTGGCGTACTACCTGTTTTTTGAGGCCAATCAGATAGATATTGAACAGCAGGAAGAGGCCAAAAATCGCTAACAGTGCGTAGTTGGGCAGGGCGGTGGCCACCTCTTTGCCGAGGTAGGCGGTGATTAGGGCAGGTAGCCCCAGCATGGCCACATGGTTGAGCTTGAGAAAGCCCATGCGCCAGTTTTGCACGCTGCCCACCAGGGCAATCAGGGCGATCGCAAGCGTACTCGTCCCTACCGCCTGCACCCCCGATAGGCCCAAAGCCACCATCACGGGCACCATCACCGTGCCGCCGCCAATGCCCAAAAACCCTGCCAGTACCCCCGCGAGCAGCCCCGCCAGGGCCAAAATTAAGCCGTTACCCACCACACCCTCCCACTGTCGTTTATGTCTGGAGCAAACAATCGCTCCATCGTAACTGACTGAGGTTGGCAATTGATCGCAGCCGCGATCGGCTTGACCATCAGCTAGACAATTCCATCATTAGAGATTTACTCAGCACTTTTGATCGATAAGCGTTTTAATCTCCAAACGTATGTGCCCTCGCTCGTATCTAGTTCACCCTGGCCGTCACAACCCTCTACGTCACGACTCAAGTGGTTAACGTGGTCAACGGCAAATGGCGGTAGGTAGCGCTCCACTGGTTCCGAGACAACAGCTGTTGTCATTGCTAAACTTAGTAGCCAATCAGACCGGTGTGAGCCAGACCAACGACTTTATGGCGGTTTGCCCTCGCGAGATACGTTTCTGCTTAGACCTTGCTAAGCAGCTCTGCGCCTTTTGGTGCGATCGCCGCCGGAACGCGATTGATCCCCGGCAGCAGATTTTCCACCAGGGTATGGCTTTCTTCGAGTAGGTAGTTTAAAAACGCTTGCGAGACCACCGAGAGCTGCTTGCCCGCTAGGTGAGCCACATACCACTGGCGATCGATGGGGAAGTGATCGACATCAAGAATGGCGAACTCGCCCGTGGTGCCCTCAGAAATAATGGTGTGCAGCGACAGCACCGAAATGCCTAAGCCACCTGCGATCGCCTGTTTGATCGCCTCGTTGCTACCCAGTTCCAAGCGCACCTTTACATTGACATCGTGCTCGGCAAACAGCTTTTGCACCGCCTGGCGGGTGCCCGATCCCGGTTCGCGCATGATGAACTGTTCACCATTGAGGGCCGAAATGGGCGATCGCGGCTTACCCACCAGGGGGTGATCCTGCGGACCGAGCACCACCAGCGGGTTTTCCAGAAAGGGATAGATCTTCAGGTCAGGCTGCTCGGGCGGCGTACTGATGATGTAGAGATCGTCATCATTACTGGTCATACGCTCTTGAATTTGCTGGTGGTTGGTCACCTTCAGCGAAATATCAATACCGGGAAAGCGCTGGCAAAACGGCCCTAGCAGCCTTGGCACAAAATATTTAGCCGTAGTAATCACCGCCAGCCGCAGCTGCCCCTGCTTCAGTCCCTTCAGGTCTGACACCGCCATCTCAAACTGATCGAGGCCGTCAAAAATTTCTTGGCAGGTTTCTAGCAGCTTTTGCCCCGCCTGGGTCAGATAGAGGCGCTTACCAATCTGCTCAAACAAAGGCAGGCCAACGGCTTTAGTCAGCTGCTTCACCTGAATCGACACCGTGGGCTGGGTTAAATAGAGCTCTTCGGCAGCGCGGGTAAAGCTACCGTGGCGAGCAGTCGCTTCAAAAACCTTGAGCTGGTGCAGCGTGGCGTGAATCAACGAATGACCTCCCCGGTGAGCAACGGAGCATTTACATAGACGCTATTCTATCAAATCAGAAGGACTTAGTTTACTTTTTCTATGAATCCGGCAAAAAGATTGCTCAGCAGACGCTTGCAACGCTGCTCTGTGCACCATCTAGCCCCGCCAATACCAAGTCCGACTAGACAAAACTCTGATTAAAAACTCAGATCTGTAGGGAGCACTGCACTGCAATAGCCCTACAAATTTACTTGCAGAACCCTTTCATCCCCGCCACCCCTGGCTAGGACGCCGACGAGCATAGCCCCTGTGCCCTAACCGCCAGTTTTAATCGTGTCGATTTTGCGCACAAACAGGTCAGAGAAAAGGGTGATCACGCGCCGGGGCCGGGTTTTGATGTTGGCGCTTAGCGACATGCCCGACTGTAGCTGCACCGGCTTACCGTCAATGGCAATCAGTTGATCGCCGAGGGTCACCTCTGCCGGGAAGCGGTAGTTGGGGTTGATCTGGTCGGGGGGCAGCGCATCGGAGCCAATCTGGGTCAGGGTGCCCTTCACATCGCCAAATTCGCTGTACGGGAATGAGTCGATGCGCACATCCACATTCATGCCCTCGCGCACAAAGCCAATGTCGCGGTTGGTAATAAACACCCGTGCTACCAGGGCATCGGTGGGCACAATTTCGAGAATGGGCTCAGTGGAGTTGGCTACGTAGCCCGCCTGGTTAGCTTTCAGGTTAAACACGGTGCCGCTGACTGGGGCGCGCAGCTCTTGATAGGTCAAGGTTTGCTGCAGCTGGGCCATCTGGCTGTCAAGCTCTTGCAGCTGCTTATCGTTTTCGAGAATGGTTTTGGTCAGCTGGCTGTCGATGGTGGCGATTTGGTTGTCGTTGGCGGCAATGCGCTGCTGCAACTCGTCCTGAGACGCAATCGAGGTATTGCGGAACTGCTCCTGGGCCTGGGCAATTTGTAGTCCTAGCCGCTGCTCTTCTTCGACCAGGCGGTTGACCTCGGTCTGGCGATTGTTCACCTCCTGCTCCTGCTGCAGGTACTGAATTTCGCCAATGCCCCCCGCCTCGTACAGCGGTTGAATGCGATCGAGAATGTTTTGATTCACCCGCAGGGCATCGCGGGCGTTGGCAAGCTGAGCCTGGGTCTGGGTCAGCTGACGGCGCAGCTGGTCGACCTCCAAATTAGCGATGCTAAGGCGCGAGTTGAGTTCAGCGGTGGCAGATCGCAGGCGATCGCGCTGGGCCGGGGGCAGGGTTTCTCCAGTCACATCGCCCGCCAGCTGAGCGCGGTAGAGGGCGTTTTCGGCCACCAGGGCGGCGCGGTTGCTGGTCAACTGCACCAGCCCAGGGGCAATGTCCACCGGGGCGCTGGCATTGATGTTGTCGGCCAGCTGCGCCTTATAGTAGGCATTTTCTTCTTGCAGCTTGGTGCGAATGGTCTCTAGCGACGTAAGCTGGGCCTGGGTGGTCTCGGGGTCAAACCGCAGCAGGGGGTCGCCCGCCTCCACCGCCTGCCCTTCGCTGACCAGTACCTCCTCCACTACGCCCCCCACCGGAGCCTGCACCGGCTGCACCATGCCCTTCGGCTCCAGCTTGCCCTGGGCCGGAATCGCCTCCTCAAACTTGGCTAAACAGGCCCAGCCTAGGGTAAAGGTCGTCACCCCTACCAGAGTCCACACCACCGCCCGCGACCATCGGGGCGACTGGCGGAGAATGACCGGCTTGTCGAACTGCACCTTTTGCCGCGACGGCTGGTTGGCGAGCACGGCATCGCCATTCTGGTCAGCGCTAGAGGTTTGATTGGGGGGGAGGCTGTTGATGCGAACCATGGTTTTGGGGAGTGAGTGGGGGAATGAGCGAGTGAATAGGGGGACGTGTAGGGTGTGTTAAGCCGTAGGTCAATCAGGGAGTAGACAGACGGGCACGGGCGGGCCGTAACGCACCGCTGGAGCATGGGGGCAGGGAGAAAGCTAGCCATCGCCGGGCATGATTCTTTGCCTCACCCTCTGAATGGTGCATTGCTGCGCAAATGCACCCTACGGGGAATCGGGTGTTGTCCATTCAACGCCTCCTTAGACACCGCTCAACTGCTGCTGGTAAAGGGTAAAGTAGCGCCCCTGGAGTTCCATCAGTTCGCTGTGGGTGCCTAGCTCTACCGCCGAGCCCTGATCCATGACCAAAATTTGGTCGGCCTGCTGAATGGTGTTGAGCCGGTGGGTGATGAAGAACACCGTGCGGCCTTTGGCCCAAGCCTTAAGATTCACCGAGACCTGGTGCTCGGTGTCGTAGTCGAGGGCGCTGGTGGCTTCATCTAAAATCAGCAGGCGGGGGTTTTGCAGAATGGTGCGGGCGATCGCGATTCTTTGCCGCTGCCCCCCTGAGAGGGTCGAGCCTCGCTCGCCAACGCGGGTGTTGTAGCCCAGGGGCAAATCCATAATAAAGTCGTGGCAGCAGGCGGTTTTGGCCGCCTCAATAATCACGCTGGCCTCGGCGTCGGGGTTGGTGAGCGAAATATTTTCCTGAATGGTGCCGTCAAACAGCAGGCTATCCTGAGGCACAATGCCAATCTGCCGCCGCAGCGAGTGCAGCTCGACTTTGCTGATGTCGTAGTGGTCAATTAAGATGCGACCCGACTCTAGCTCGTAGAGGCGAGGCAGCATCTTCATCAGGGTGCTCTTACCCGAGCCGCTCTGGCCCACCACGCCAATAAAGATGCCCGCCGGAAACTCCAGGCTAACGTTAGCCAGCTGCAGCGGCCCCGAGGGCGCAAAGCGAAAGGCCACATTCTCAAAGGTGACCTGCCCGGTGATCTCCGGCATGGGGATCTGATTGGCCTCGTCGGCGTCGGTCTCCTGGGGGTGGTCGATGATGTCAGACAGCCGCTCTAGCGACAGGGCTGTTTCCTGAAAGTTCTGCCACAGCTGGGCCAGGCGCAAAATCGGCGCGGTCACGTAGCCTGAGATAATTCGAAAGGCGATCAGCTGGCCCAGGGTAAGTTCGCCCTGCAGCACCAGGTAAGCGCCCACCCACAGCACCAGCAGGGCCGAGAGCTTGTTTAAAAAGTTACTGGCACTGTTAGCGGTAGTGGAGGTCAGCACCGTGTTGAACCCAGCGCTGACGTACTCGGCGTAGCGCTCCTGCCACTTCCAGCGGGTGCGCAGCTCAATATTTTGCGCTTTCACAGTCTGAATGCCCGACAGCGACTCGACTAAGAGCGACTGAGTCGAGGCATTGCGCTCAGCTTTTACCCGCAGCTGCTTGCGCACCACTGGGGCCGCCAGCATAGTCACCAGCACAAACAGCGGAATCGTCGCCAGCGCTACCAGTGTCAGCAGCCAGCTATAGATGAACATCACAATGATGTACAACACTGAAAATATGGCGTCGAGCACCACCGTCAGGGCCGTACCGGTAAGAAAGGAGCGAATGTTCTCTAGCTCGTTGATACGGCTGGAGAGTTCGCCCACGGGGCGCTTGTCAAAGTAGCGCAGGGGCAATCGAAACAGGTGATCGATAATTTCTGACCCGAGGGCCATATCGATGCGGTTGGTGGTATCGACAAAGAGGTACGTGCGCAGGCTGGTGAGCACGGCCTCAAAGATGGCCACCACCACCAAGAACACGCCCAGCACCTGCAGGGTATCGACGCTGTTTTGCACAATCACGCGATCGATGATCAGCTGCACCATCAGTGGGTTGGCCAGACCAAACAGCTGCACAAAAAACGAGGCTATAAAGACCTCAATCAGCACCCAGCGGTACTGTTTGATGGAGGGCCAAAACCACTGCAGGCCGAACTTTTGCTGGGGCGTTTCGCGGGTGGGCTCCAATAACAGGACTTCGCCCCCACTGCCGTCGCCAGCGCCCCAGGCCTCAGCAAAGCTCTCGGGGGTACGGCGAATAATCCCTACCTCGGGGTCGCCCAAGATGTACGCTTTCTCGGTGGTTTCGTAAACGACCGCAAAGCTTTCCTGCCAGCGAATTAAGCAGGGGGTATTGAGCCGACCAAAAGCACCCGTGGGCACCCGCACGAGCTGGGTTTTGAGGCCCATCATCTCGCTCACCGAGCCGCAGATCGGCAGCGATAGCTGCCCCATGCGCTCGTGCTGATTAGCCAAAATGCGGCGAATCACATCCTTGCGAAAGGGCATGGAGAAGTGCTGGCTAAGCATGTCGAAGCAGGCCAAAGCACCATCGACCTCGCCTCGGCCTCGCGCGAAGGGGTAGCTGCGACCAGGAGCTTTCTCCGCCGCTGAGGAGCCTTGAGCGCGAGGGGCTAAATCCGCCTCGGTGGCGTAGGGAATGTTGTTGACATCGAGCACTTCCACGGGGCGGGCAACGGCCTCGAGTTCTGGAGGCAGTGGCTCGGGCAGTGTTTCGGCCAGCACTGCCGGGGTCATCCCCAACACCCGCGCCCCTTGGGGGCTAAGCACTTCGACGGGGCGATCGAGCAGCAGCGTTGAGCCGACTGGGATATTCAACACTGTCCCGCCGCTGAGCACCCAGGTGAGGGCCGCATCTAACTGGCTCAGGTTGTTGGGGCCGCTGGGCAAGGTGACGATCGCAGATTCGTCACAGACCGTTTGGGCTTTGGCCTTGAGATCGCCAACATCGAGGGCATGGGCCTTGGCGTGCTCGGCCACTAGGTCAAAGGCTTCGATCGCATAGACGCGATCGCGCACCGCACTGCCAAATTCTGGGTACTCATCTAGCAGCCCCAGAAACATGTACGACGGCAGGGTAAGGGCCAGCACCTCGGTTGAGGCAATTACCGTTTCGCACGGCACACCGCGAATCAGGCTAATCACCCCCAGCATTTCGCCCCGACCGAAGCGTTTTAGGGTAACGGGCTGCTGAGTGCGCGGGTCGTAGCCGAGCAGGCGGGCCTGCCCTTCGAGCAGCACAATCACCTGCTGGGTTAACATCTCGCGCCGCAGCAGTGGCTGACCCAATCGGTACCGCAGAGGCTGAGCCGTTTGCAGCAGCTGTTGTAGCGCCTCAGGGGGCAAGCGATCAAAGGGCTCTAAGGTCTCAAAGGTTTGCTGAATCGAAAGCGACGTTTGGGTCATGGCCAAGGGGGTATGGACGCACGGTTAGGGGCAGCCGGGCATAGCTACATGCCAAAGCAGGAGCTTAGTATTCACCAGGTTTAATCAATACGCTCAGTGAACGATAGTCAGATGCACTAAATCGATACACAACGTAATTTAAGTTCGGCCTTTGAGTGCGGCGACGATCAGACTACCTTTCGCAACCTGCCCTATCGTAAATCCTGGGGTGAGCTCAGCAAGATAACCTTGGGTTAACGTGACCAACTTTTTACCCTCTAGTGCCCAAAGCGTAAAGCCAGCGCCTGAGAAACGTGCTGCCACAGTGAGAAATAGCTCCTTGGTCAGACCGTCCTTCTGTGCCACTTTCATCCCCTGCCGCCTGCCATAGCCGTTCTGTATAAGACACTGGTAGCGTCTATAGGCAAAACCATTCTTAGATACACTAGCTGTTGCTATGCCTACGTTAACTGCTCCGTTCTCGCTGCCTCGCTGGCTTCAGGCTGGCACGCTGGCTCTGGGCCTGGGTCTGGCCGGGTGCGATAACTACCCCGCCACAGGTGACACCGTGACCACCGGCACCTATGAAGCCACCGCTACCGTCACCCAAACCTGGCGGGCCGAGTACGCTCGCAGCTTCGATCGCCGCCAGACCATTCATATGGAAACCTTTGACTCCAACACCCTCGTCAATCGCAACGGGATGCGTCCCGAAGGTGCTGCCACCGGCCCCGACGATGAAGGCTTGTACTGGCCGCCGTTGCCGCCGCGCCCC
Source organism: Nodosilinea sp. LEGE 07298 (assembly GCF_015207265.1). Taxonomy (GTDB): domain Bacteria; phylum Cyanobacteriota; class Cyanobacteriia; order Phormidesmidales; family Phormidesmidaceae; genus Nodosilinea. Next base: position 20,351 of record NZ_JADEXE010000034.1, read on the forward strand.
ACTGCCGATGAGCTAGAGGCCCGCAAGCGCGAGCCGATCGAGCAGCGCACTGACCCCGCGATCCTCCGCGAAGTTGACTATGCCATCACCTTTGACTACAACGGTCAGCGGCGCACTCTGCCCACCACCCGCACTGTCTACCGCGAGGCCTCGCAAGCCTTTGCCGACCAGCAGGCCCTGGAGATCACCTTTGGCCCCGGTGAACAGAGTGTTGGGGCGGCGCGGCGCATTGCTAATTTCGATCGCTAACCTACACGCCCGCCCGTCCGTAAATGCGGGCCGCCTGCTCGGGGCTGAGGCGGTTGGCACCAGGCCAGTGGGGCTGTGCCGGCTCAGAGAATGTTGGCAGGGCCACCGATGGGGCACCGGCCCCTGGTCTCATGGTGTCGTTAAACTCCAAGGAAAGCCCGCCGGGCTTAACCGGCTTAGCATTTTCCAGGTCGGTGTAGATTTTGCTGTGGGGGGGTATAAAGGCTTTAGAATCCTCATCGTAGGCCAGGAGCTGAGCGGTGTCGAGCTGGTAGATCCAGCCGTGGATAGCTAGGGTGCCCGTGTGCAGCTTTGAGCGCACCGAAGGGTAAGTTTGCAAGTTATCGATCTGGGTGAGGACGTTTTGGGCCACCAGTAAATCGAGCTTTTCTTTCTTAGGTAGTTCACTATAGTGGTCTTCGACCAGCTTGCGGGTTGCTTCGGTATGGCGCAGCCAGTGGTAGACCAGGGGCATTTTTTCTTCCAGTTCGCCGATCTGCAGCAGCCCCTTCATCGCCCCGCATTGGGTGTGGCCGCAGACAATCACCTGGCGAATATCCAGGGCTTCCATGGCGTACTCGATGGTGGCCCCTTCACCGCCGTTGGTGGCCTCATAAGGGGGAATAATGTTGCCCGCATTGCGAATGATAAATAGATCGCCAATATCCGCCTGAGTAATGATGGTTGGATCTACCCGCGAATCAGAGCAGCCGATGAACAACACTCTCGGGTGCTGACCTTTAGCTAACTGCTGAATCAGCTCCTGGTGGTCGGGAATGTAGTTTTCCTGAAACTCACGCAGACCTTGCAGCAGCTTTTCCATGGGGCAACCAAACAATGGGATGGATAAAGAGCAGATCGCCGCCTGCTCCCGTATCTATTGTTATCCCATATCTAAGGCTCCGGCACGGCAAAGATTTACTTATCACAGCAATTACCGCTGCTTCTTAGCCGCCGCAGGACTGAAACGTCAAGGCTGGCCCCAATGCTGAGCCAAATCCCGATTTCGGCGCAATAATGAGCATAACGTTACAGCTCAGACTATGCGTAACCCCTTTTGGCGACTCAAGTCGTTGCCCTGGATTATTTTGCTTCAGGTGGCGCTGGCGGCTGTGGCGATCGCAACCATCGCCGACCTGCTGCTGGCCCAGGGGCTAGCCCTACTGCTGGCCAACGCGGGTAGCGGTCTGCTGCCGCTGTTGCAGCTGCTGTTTATGGTGCTACCCATTGTCGCTGGGTTTGCGATCGGGGCTCTAGCCCTGACTGTTCTGGAACGCTGGTTTACCCGCCAGGTCTATATCGACACCGGGGTGCTGTGGGCGCTGGTGCCCTGTATCGCCTTGGTGATCTTTGTGAAAGGGCTTTTGCCGATTCCGGCGGCGCTGGTATCAATGTCTTATCCGCTGGTCGTGGGGGTACTGTTGGGCGTTTTTGTGGTGGGCAAACGCCACTGGCGACGCTGGTAGCTTCAGAATTAACCGGGGCACGCTGAGCCAACCGTGTAATAAGTAGTGTCATTGAGACATTGATACAGCTGATGAAAGCTATTCTAAAAACTCTGCTAGTTGGTAGTCTGCTAACCCTAGGACTGCCTGCCCTGGCCGAAAACCCTCGCATCGAGATTGACTACGAGACCCAAGCGCTGACCAATCGAGCGATCGAGCAGGGACCCATTCGCGTCGTGGCCAGCTATACGCCCATTGATTATGACGCTGAGGAAATTGGCAATAACCTGACGCTTGAGCTGTTTTATAACGACGAACTCAAGCTGGCAGCCACCGACACCGCCGCCATGTTTGCGGGCATTGAACTCATGGATCTCGACAACGACGGTACGCCCGAGGTAGTAGTGCAAACCTTTACCGGCGGTGCTCACTGCTGCCTAGCTATCACTACTTATACCTGGCAAGACGAGCAGTTTAACCCCACCTACTTTGGTTACCTCGACGGTGGCGGCGGCGAGTTCATAGACATCAATGACGATGGATTAATGGAGTTTGTCACCCTCGACAATGCCTTTTTCTACAGCTTTAGCTCCTACGCCGGGTCGTATCCGCCCAGTGTTATTCTCACCTACAACAACGGGGAGTACCGCGACACCACCCCCCAATTCACCAACTACTTGGAGGACATGGCAGCTGGCATGCGCTTCACCATCGAAGACCCGGAATTTGCCGATCGCGGTGACAAAAACGGTGTGTTAGCGGGCTACGTGGCTCAAAATATTCGTTTAGGAAACTATCGCAACGCTTGGCAATACATGCTGGCTCACTACGATCGCACCGATGACTGGGGTCTGCAAAGCTATAACGACAACGGCGATGTCGTGCAGCAGTACGCCGATTTCCCGACAGCGCTGTATGCCTTTTTAAAAGACCTGGGTTATTTAGATGTCAACGGCAGACCGCAGCCCCAGATCGATCGATCGCCCGTCGTTCCCGAGCGAAACGTGTTCTAACCTCCGGCATCACTGGGGTTACTCACTAAAAAAGGGTAGGCCGCTATGACCTACCCTTCAAACCTTAGAACGTGTCAGACGTTTTAGAACCCGGTGCGACGGTAGTTACCGCCGTTGCCGCCGCCTGCGCTGCTGCGGGCATCGTCGCGAGGGCGAGCCTTATTAACCCGCATTTCACGACCCATCCACTCAGCCCCATCAAGTGATTCGATGACGGTGTCTTCCTGAGTTTCAGCGGCCATATCGACGAAGGCAAAGCCCCGAGGGCGACCGGTTTCGCGATCGGTGGGCAGGCTAACCCGCTTCACGTCGCCGTATTCAGCGAAAACCCGCTCCAGGTCTTCGCGCGTGACATCGTAGGACAAGTTACCAACATAGAGTGACATAGAGTTTGTCTCCTTACTGTACAAATGCAGCGAGTAAACGGAGACAAAGCTGTATCGAAAATCAAAGTGAAATGAAACAAGCGAAATCTACCGAAAACTGACCTCACCTATTTTAACACTCTAACTTTACCCATGGGGTGGTTAATGAGTTAGGTCAGAACAGTCGGGCTTAGGTGTCGTACATCAAGCCTTCGGGCGCTTCGGGATTTTCTTCTAGGTACTTATCAAAGCCAGTTTTTTTGGGTTTTTGGTGCTGGTGCGACACCTCAGCCCGCATCTCTTCAACCACATCCCAGGCGGCGGCAGCCTCAGAAGAGGTTTCACCCTTCTCTGAAGTGATCTGGTGGGCGTAGTCGATCGCCTTTTGCAGCTCGTCTTGAAAGTCTTTGCTGTCAACACTCATAATGGGCTTCCTCGTAGTTAGTTAATCTTCGAGATGAATAAGCTTATCTTACCCGGCTGGCGATCGCAGTCGTGCCCTGAACCATTGCCCCCTAAACAAAACCGTTCCCTGAGTGGAGTCGTCCCCTGAGCGGAGTCGTGCCTTAAACTATTGTTCCCTGAGCGGAGTCGTCCCCTGAGCGGAGTCGAAGGGGACGGCTTCAATGCTCAAACACCCCCTGGTACTGGAGCAAGTCGAGGGCGACAAAGGTAGGCAAACAGCGAAAACAGTCTTGGGCTATCTCCCACCGGCCCTCGCGCTTGAGCATGCCAGTTAAAGTCTGCTGAATGCTGTGCAGGTAGCGGACATCGTTGGCGGCGTAGCGGAGCTGCTCCTCGGAGAGGTTCATCGCGTTGCCCCAGTCCGAGCTTTGAGCCGTTTTGTCGAGTTCAATGCCCTCCAGTTCCCTGACCAACTCTTTGAGGCCGTGGCGGGGGCTATAGGTGCGGCTGAGCTTGCTGGCAATTTTGCTGCAAAAGACTGGCGCAACGGTAATGCCCAGGTTGTGCTTGAGGGTAGCCAGGTCAAAGCGGGCAAAGTGAAACAACTTAAGAATCTCTGGGGCTTCTAGCAGTTCTTTGAGCAAGGGCGCTTCGGTTTGGCCTAGCTCGATGCGCACCACGCCCACATAGCCATCGGGGTCGGCGAGCTGCACCAGACAGAGGCGATCGCGCTGGGGCAGCAAGCCCATGGTCTCGGTGTCGCAGGCGATCGCATCGGCCTGTTTATAGCGGGCCAGCAGATCGGGGGTAAGGTCGCGATCGCAGATTTCAAAACCGTCGGACATAGGAGTTCCTAAGCAATAGTTTCTGAGTCGGGTCGCCAGGGCAACCAATTATCATCAAGGGCTTGCTCCAGCGAGAAACAAGGACTTTCAGGAACTCGCTTAGCGTCTAGTTTGCTAACCTTAAGAAACAACTTTCTACCTTTGATGTACTCATCGGAGTAGCGCTCCCTCAGCGAACTTCTCAGGCTGGGGCTGTCATCTAAAATTTCCTGGATCTCTTGGCGGAAATTTTCAATTTCCCTATCCCAGCCAGAGAAGCACCGCTCGCGTTCAGTTTCCCAGTAGCTAAGCTTTAGCAGGTGCTCACAGAGACGTTTCAAGTAGCTATTGAGTGATTTCTTATCACTTCTGCCCAAGCTTTCAAGTTCCTCAATTAGGTTCTCCAGGTCGATCGCATCAAAGTTACGAGATTTCAGATGAGCAACCGTATTGTCTAGCCAAAGCTGGTAATCCCGGTCGTATAACGACTTGGGTTTGACATCAGTTTCGGTGCTCATCTGCGCCTCCTCCTCTGATTGAATCTATGAGTTGGACAATCTAACTGCGGCAAACTTTACTCTAGCCCGCCCAGCGCCTTCGCCACAGTGTTCACATCCTTGTCGCCTCGGCCCGAGGAATTGATCACAATGCGGGGGTTACCCGGTAGCTGGGGGCAGAGGGTTTCTAAGTAGGCGAAAGCGTGGGCCGTCTCTAGGGCCGGGATGATACCCTCTAGGCGCGACACCCGCTGGAAGGCATCAAGCGCCTCCTGGTCGGTAACGCTGTAGTACTCGGCCCGGCCCAAATCTTTCAAGAAGCTGTGCTCGGGGCCAACACCGGGGTAGTCAAGGCCAGCACTAATGGAGTGAGCCTCGATCACCTGACCGTCGCCATCTTGCAGCAGGTAGCTCATCGCGCCGTGCAGCACACCCACACGCCCAGCTGTCAGTGTCGCCGCGTGCTTGCCCGTGTCTACGCCGCTGCCCGCCGCCTCAATGCCAATCATCCGCACGCTGGCATCATCGATAAACTCGTGGAACAGGCCCATAGCGTTCGAGCCGCCGCCCACGCAGGCCATCAGAATGTCGGGTAGACCGCCAAACTTCTCGACACACTGGGCGCGGGTTTCTTCACCGATGATGGCGTGGAAGTCGCGCACCATCATTGGGTAGGGGTGCGGCCCTGCTACAGACCCAAGAATATAGTGGGTGGTTTCTACATTGGTTACCCAGTCGCGAATCGCCTCGGAGGTAGCATCTTTGAGCGTGCCCGTGCCCGCCGTCACGCCGCGCACCTCGGCCCCCATTAGCCGCATGCGAAACACGTTCAGCGACTGGCGCTCCATATCTTGAACGCCCATGTAAATGACGCACTGAAGACCAAAGCGAGCGCACACCGTAGCGGTGGCCACCCCGTGCTGCCCAGCTCCAGTTTCGGCAATAATGCGCTGCTTGCCCATGCGCTTAGCCAGCAGCACCTGCCCCAGGGCGTTGTTAATCTTGTGCGCACCGGTATGATTCAGGTCTTCGCGCTTGAGGTAAATATCGGGTCCACTGCCATCGGGGCGGCGGTAGTGGGCGGTGAGCCGCTCAGCGAAGTACAAGGGCGTGGCCCGACCGACGTAGTCTTTCAGCAGCCCGTCCAGTTCGGCCTTAAAGTCGGCCTCGTTGCGATACTGGTAAAACGCCTGCTCTAGCTCAAAGAGCGCAGGCATAAGCGTTTCGGGCACGTACTTGCCGCCAAACTGGCCAAAGCGGCCCAGGGCATCGGGGCGAGCGGCGGTTACATCAGGGCGAGGCGAAAGCGGCGTCTGGGTCACAGGCTTGGCGGGGGTGAAGGGTTAGGAGTAGCCCTCATTATAGGGAATGCTTTGACCCGATGCTAGGCAATCTGGCGCAGTGGCGCTGGGGCCTGTCGGCGCTGCAAGGAATGAATGTGGTGGAACAGTTCCCAGCAGTATTGCTCTGGCAAACCGCAGGTGGCGGCACCGCGCATGACCACGCTGGAGTACCACTCGTTGGGGGCAATTTCTTCGTGAGTTTTGTTGATCACGGAGTAGGTGCGGGTGTCGCCATAGACTCGACCACTGCAATTGACTGTCACCGTTTCGTGGCAGTAGCCCTCTTCGCGCAGGTCTAGCGCTGGGCTGAGCCGCCAAGGCAGTTGGTAGAGTACCCCTTGCACGGTTGAGCCGGGGTTGGGCACAACATCGAGCACGCCACAGTCGCGCAGTCGCGATCGCCGAAAGAACCCCAATCGATAACCCTCCAGCGTGGCGGGGCCAATCACGTAGGCGTGGGTGCTCTCACCCAGCGATCGCTTTAGATCGACCGGGCACATGCAGGAGCCGTAGGCAAAGTAGTAGAAATTGTCTTCAGAGATGTCTTTGGATGGTTTGAGCGGGATGGGGCTGTCCATGGGCGATCGTTGAGAGCGAAGGTTGAGAGCGATTTGGGGTTAGGGTAGCCGAACCGACCCCTTACCAAAAGGGGATGCGTTAGGAACATCGCCCCAAACGGCAATGTTCCAGCGTGTTTAAATCTATGTACAACTATAATCTACGGTTTTCCGGTCGAGATACCGAAGATTATCGCTGTTACCTTCGTTTATATCACTCTATTTCTGAAGGAGAAAGGTTTCTGAACGCAGCTTTGATAAGTCTTTAAGGTGACCAAAGCAGGGAAACTAGAAGCCAGGTTTCTATAGTCAGGGATGCTGGCCTCCGTACTGCAAAGCAGAAACCCGGTTTCTGCAGCGGGGGAATGCGCGATCGCGGGGTTTTGGTGCAATGCGGCGCGAGAGTGAGGTTTTAGGTGGCTAGGGTGATGCGAGCCGCTATTGCACCCTACGGTCGTCCGCAATGGCGTTGCGGGGAGTGGTTACTTGAATGCGATCGCCCGCAACACGATTGTGAGTCGTGACAATGCGATTACGATCGCCCGCAATCTGGTTGTGAGTGATCATAATGGCGTTGCGATCGCCTGCAACACAACTGCGGGTTATGACAATACGATTGCGATGACTGGTAATAGCAATGCGATCGCTTGCAATGTCAATGCGTCAGCTAAATCTTTGATGTCATCAATCTGCAACGCTGTTGCCCTAGATATGTCTAACTACGTTTAGTAAGGCCCAAACATGCCGTTGGCCGGGTTGTCGGCGTCGTCGCTACAGCAAAACGCGCTGAAGTGCTGCAAAAACTCGGCTTTGGAGAGCCAGCCATCCTGGTCGGCATCGAGCGGTGGAAACACCAGCGGCGCATAGACTGGCGACTCGTTGAAGGCGGCTAGCAGCTGCCCCCATTCTTCCTGATTCACTTTGCCATCTTCATCCTGGTCAAAGACATCGAAGATGATCTCCATCAGGTTGATAATGTCCTCGGCATGAAGCTCGGTATCGGTTAGACAGTCATCGTAGTAGGCCAGCCATTCGGCGCGGCAAACCTGATGGTTGTGGGCGGTATCGGCTTTTTTCTCCAGCCCCTGCCACTTACGCATGAGCTTGTCTTGCAGGATCAGGCAGCGGGGCGATCGCAGCGACCAGTTGCGCAGGGTAGAGAGCTTTTTGAACATCAGCTCAAAGTCTTTTTTGACCAAAACCCCGGTGTAGTCAGAGTCGTACATGCTAAAGAGCTTGGTCAATTTGCGCTGTTGCAAGTCAGTTAGCATGGCCTGTACGTCCCTCTGTCCTGGCAGTTGTCTACAGTCATTAGCCTATAGCACTTTCCGGTTGACTGTTGCTGCGCCTATCTATAGAGATGCCTATCCATACGCTGGTCCGTCAACGAGGTAGATCCCAGGATTCTTTTGGACTTTTGCGGAGTTGGTCTGTGAGGGCAGAACCCTGGGATCACTGGCGAGGTAGATCCCAGGGTTCTTCTAGGCTTCGGCGGGGTTTGTTGGTCAGGGTAGAACCCTGGGATCTGATGACCCTACAAATAGCCAGCGGCCTGCATGGTAAACAGGCGAGCATAGCGCCCATCCTGCTGTAGCAGTTCCTCGTGGCTGCCCTGCTCAATCAGCTTGCCGTTGGCTAGCACAATAATATTGTCGGCCCGCCGTACCGTCGAAAAGCGGTGCGAAATCAAAATTGCCATTTGGTTTTGAGTGGCTTCGCGAAACTGCTCAAATAGGCGCGTTTCGGCCTCAGCATCCATCGCCGAGGTGGGTTCATCGAGCACCAGAATATCGGCATCGGTACGCATGAAGGCGCGAGAGAGAGCAATCTTTTGCCACTGGCCGCCGGAGAGTTCTTGGCCACCAAAAAACCAGCGCCCAAGCTGGGTGTCGTAGCCCTCGGGCAGCGACTCGATAAACTCGGTGGCGGTGCCCTTGGCGGCGGCGTCCTGCCAGCGGTGAGCATCCTCAAAGTCGGTGACATCGCCGACGCCAATGTTTTCGCCCACCTTGAACTGGTAGCGCACAAAGTCTTGAAAGATGACGCCAATGCGCCGCTGCAAAACCTCGGCATTCCACTCTTGCAGGTCGCGGCCATCGAGCAGAATGCGGCCTTGAGACGGCGTATAGAGCCGAGTGAGCAGCTTGATCAGCGTCGTTTTGCCCGAGCCATTTTCGCCCACGATCGCCATCTTTTCGCCCGGCCTGAGGTGAAAGGAAACCCCCTCCAGCACCAGTCGCTCATTGCCCGGATAGGTAAACGACACCTGCTCAAACCGCAGCCCGTCGCTGGGGTCAAGGCCGCGCACCGCCGTTCCCACCTCTGCGGGCACCGGCTGCTCTAGAAACTCGTAGAGGTTCGACAGGTACAGCCCGTCTTCATACATGCCGCCGATCGCGGTCAGGGAGCTGGCAAAGGTAGTCTGCCCCTGGCGAAACACCGTCAGGTACATAGTCAGCTCGCCCAGAGAAATGCGGCCCGCGATCGCCTCCAGCACAATCCAGCAGTAAGCCAGGTAAAACGAGGCCGTACTCAGCAGCCCCAGTCCGTAGCTCCAGCCGCTGCGGCGCACCGTCAAGCTGCGATCTTCTTTATAGAGGCGTTGAAAAATATCCTCATAGCGCTGCATCAGCAGTGGCCCTAGGCCAAACAGCTTCACCTCTTTGGCAAAGTCTTCGCGGGCCAGCAGCGCCTCCAGGTAAATTTGCTGCCGGGTTTCGGGCGATCGCCACTTAAACAGGCGAAAGGCCTCACCCGCAAACTGAGTCTCGGCAATAAATGCGGGCAGGGTGGCGATCGCCAGCAGCGCCACCGCCCAGCCCGAAAACTGCAGCAGCAGTCCGCCAAAAGTGACTAGCGACAGTGCATCCTGCACCACTCCAAAGGTACGATTGACCATGCTCAGAGGCCGCGACGACGCTTCTCGCCGGGCCTGAGTCATCTTGTCGTAAAACTCAGAATCTTCGAAGTAGGTCAGCGGCAGGGTCTGGGCTTTTTCGAGAATCATCATGTTGACCCGCTGCCCCAGCAGCACCCGCAGCAGCGACTGGCACAGGGCCAACCCCTGGCGCGTGCCCGCGAGCACCGCCACCAGCACCGCCTCGATCGCCAGGTACATTAGCGCCGTTTGGCGATCGGCCACCAGCCCCGACTGGGCCGCCACCACCACCGCATCGACAATCAGTTTGCCGACGTAGGCGATCGCCGCTGGCAGCAATCCGGCCACCAGGGTTAGCAACCCCAGGGCTACCGTCAGCCGCCAGTCGGTCTGCCACACCAGCTGTATCGCCCGCTGCCCGTAGCGGTACATTCCCAGCGACTGGCCCAAATTGCGCCACGGCTTTTTCTGCTTTGACTTCGAAGCCTGAACCCGTTTTACCCTGTATTTACTCATTTTTCTACGATAGCGCCGTAGGGGAATGGGTGAGTGGGTGCGGGAGGTTCTGGTCCCTATTCCAAAGTAGACCCGACCTCTTGCCCTGGCGGCGCACTAGCACTCACTCAGACGGCGCTATTTTCTATGGCGGCAACGTCAGCAGGAAAGTCCTTTAGCTCAGCAATATCCTCATCAGGCTGCACCCCGGTCAGGTATTCGGGATGGTTTAGCTCGCGCACCTTGAGCACAATTAAATACTCGTAAAAGGCTTGTAGGGTGCACCAGGCCAGCCCCGCCCGGCCATCGCGCCAGCCGCCCAACACAAACATCATGTAGAACCACCGGGCCAGGGGCCGCATGGGCAGCCGCAGCGAGAGATCCTTTAGGGCGCGGCGGCGCTCCACCTCAGATTTGCCCCAGAACAAGGCCCTCCAATCCACGCAGCCCTTCTGTAGCTGCCGCAGGGTTTCGGCGGCCTCGTCGGTCGAGTAGCGGTTGTGCTTGTCAATCCAACGGCCTAACCCCTTGCTGCAGGTGTAGTGAGGATAGGTTTCCTGCAAGAACCCCGTCGGCCCATCGACCACCTCGCGCTCGGTGTGGCCGTAGTCGTCGAACCACACCTTACCCCGCTGCAACAGCCGCAGTTGGTAGCGCGGAAACTGCGTGCTGCGCCGAATCCAACGGCCCATGAACATGACGCGCTCGGCCACGTAGTAGCCCACCTTGTCACCCTGCTGAATAGCCTCTAAACACTCCGCAAACAGCTCCGGCGTCATGCGCTCGTCGGCTTCAAGAATGTAGGCCCAGTCGTGGCGGTAAGGTACATTTTCGAGCATCCAGGTGCGCTGCTGGCCGTGGCTGGCAAAGGGATGTTCAACAAAGCGAACGGGGTACTGGGTGGCGATCGCTCGGGTGCGATCGCGGCTGCACGAGTCAACCACAATCACATCGTCTGAGAGCAACGCCGACTCAATACAGGCGGCAATATCTCGCTCTTCGTCGTGGGTCAGAATAAAAATAGAGAACATAGGCGCGGTACATCCCAGCGGTAGACAGGAACTCTCCCTGGTTTAGGGAACCCATTTTGGCCCCCAAACTGAAATCTACTTACCCGCTTTGCCACCAGCCATAGTTCTGAGGCATCTTTACGCTGCCGTTATTGCCGCCAATAAATAGATAAGGGGCAGCCAATGGCCACCCCAATCGATAATGAGTAAGGTTCAAGCGTGAGCGCTAGTGCCTGCTAGCGCTGACATGACTTAGTCAATCGCTTTTTTCAAAGAATCTTTCACATCTTCTTTGGCGTGAATAGCCTGAGCCTCGGCTTGCTTGGCCTCACCCTCAGCTTTAGCTTTTCTATCGCCTGTAATTTCAGCGGCTGCGGCCTGCACTTTGCCTTCGATGTTTTCAGCCGTGGCCTTAGCGCGATCTTCTGTAGACATGGTGTGAGTTCCTTAACGCAAATCTACTCTTACCGTAGAGCTAAGCCCATCGATACCTCATCTACAGCAAGAGCGAAATCGAGCTATGTATTTCGACAGACCATCAGGTGAGGATATCCGTCTTAGGGGCAGCGTCGAACCCGGCTCTATCCCGCGTTACACTGTTAAAAACCCGTACTTTGGGCGTCTTCGGTCTTATGAGTTTAGAGATTAAAGCCGTGCAGGCACCGTATGGCGATGCAACGTACCGCACGCCACCCCCAGACTTACCCTCACTGCTGCTGAAAGAGCGCATTGTTTATCTGGGGCTGCCCCTCTTCTCAGGGGATGACATTAAGCAGCAGGTGGGCATTGACGTCACCGAGCTGATTATTGCTCAGCTGCTGTTCTTGCAGTTTGACGACCCCGATAAACCCATTTTCTTCTACATCAACTCCACCGGCACCTCCTGGTACGACGGCAACATGATTGGCTACGACACCGAAGCCTTTGCCATCTGCGACACCATGAATTACATCAAGCCTCCGGTGCATACCATTTGCATTGGTCAGGCGATGGGGTCGGCGGCGGTGATTTTAGCGGCGGGCACCAAGGGCTATAGAGCTAGTTTGCCCCACGCTCGCATTGTGCTTAACCAGCCGCGCAGCGGTGCCCAGGGTCAGGCCACCGACATCGAAATTCGGGCCAAAGAAGTGCTCGACAACAAGCGATCGATGATGGACATTTTGGCCAAGAGTACTGGCAAGAGCACGGAGCAGGTGATGCGCGACTCTGACCGGATGTTCTACATGAACCCCGAGGAAGCCAAGGAGTACGGCATTATCGACCGAGTGCTGGCCAGCCGCAAAGAGCTGCCCGTGGCGGCTGGAGTCGGTGTTTAGGCCCAACTCCTAAGTTCACACTCAAGATTCAATCGCGATCGCCCCTTAGGGTCGGTCTTAGCTCATCCCAATTTCGTTGTTTTGTTTTTAGGTTGAAAGAGCACTATGCCCATCGGCACTCCCAAAGTTCCCTATCGTTTGCCCGGTAGCCAGTACTCCCAGTGGGTCGATATCTACACCCGCCTCAACCAGGAGCGGATTATCTTTCTGGGTCAAGAGGTGACTGACAGCCTGGCCAACTCCATTGTGGCGGCTATGCTGTACCTCGACTCCGACGACAATACCAAGCCCATTTACCTCTATATCAACTCCCCCGGTGGGTCGGTGACGGCGGGTATGGCGATCTACGACACCATGCAGTACATCAAGTCTGATGTGGTCACTATTTGCCTGGGTCTGGCGGCCTCCATGGGGGCATTTTTGCTGGCGGCGGGCAGCCAAGGCAAGCGGGTGGCTCTGCCCCACTCGCGCATCATGATCCACCAGCCCATGGGTGGCACCGGGCGGCAGCGACTCCAGGCCAGCGACATTGCGATCGAGGCCAAAGAGATTCTGCGGGTGCGTCAAGAACTCAACGAGATGATGTCTCGTCACACCGGTCGTTCGATTGAGCAAATTCAAAAAGACACCGATCGCGACTACTTTATGTCGGCAGAAGAGGCCGTTGCCTACGGCCTGATCGACCGAGTGATTGAAGAGCGCACTCAGGATATAGCCACTGCCGTGCCTGCAACCGTTTAATTCGCTGCGCCATTTTCGCCTACAGTTGGCAGAATAGGGGCAGCACACGTACCTCTGCTATAGAGTTGGCGAATCATGGCGCTGGCGCACTACTACCGCATATTAGGGCTGAGAACCGGGGCCGGCTTTGGCGATGTCAAGCTGGCCTATCGTAATTTGGCCCGGCTTTACCACCCTGACACCAACCCCGGCGACCAGCTGGCGAAGGAAAAATTTATTCAGGTCACTCAGGCGTACCAGGCGTTGGTGAATGCGCTTCCTGCCGAAGCCGTAGCGGCCAAGCCCGCCCCCAGCTCAGCCCAGCCTACCGCTACCGTTAAAGTTTCGGCGCAGACTCCTTCAGACTCCCCCCCCACGACTGACATCAAGGAGGTCGCCGCAGAGGTTGAACTTACCGTTAGCCCCACTCCAGGCGGCTCTGAGGCCGATCAACAGCTCAAGGTAAGCAGCTTTAAGCAACTGCGAGAGTTACTGCAGGAGCAGCGTTTTCCTCGGGCTGTTGCCCTGGTAGAAGGGCTAGTTCATCGATTTCCTGAAGATACAGAAATTTGTCAGTGGCACGCGATTACCTACTACCGCTGGGGCCATGACCTGCTCAATACCGGCAATCTTAAAAAGGCCGAAGCCTGTCTGAAGAAAGCTCGCCGGGTTGATCCTCAAAATCGCTCGCTACGTCAAGCGTTGCACCACGACTTTGCCCGCCTAGAGCAGCTGAGGCAGCGCCCTATGGCCCAGGCCCAGTAGAGTTTAGTTTTGGATGATGGTTTCGAACCACTGCTCAAAGCGGATGGCTAGAGCTTCGAGGGAATAGTCAGTTTCGGCCTGGCGGCGGCAGGCGTGGCGATCGCACTGGTCAATGCGGGCGATCGCCCCCACCAATCCCTGCACATCATCGGGTTCCACCAGCCACCCGGTTTTACCTTGCTGCACAATTTCGGCGGGGCCACCGCGAGCGTAGGCGATTACCGGCACGCCGCAGGCCAGGGCCTCGATCGCCACATTGCCAAAGGCTTCGACCCAGCGCGGGGTCATCACCAGGGCGCGGCACTGGCGCAGCACTGCCTGTAGCTCGGGGGTGGGCAAAAAGCCTAGATAGCAGTGATTGGCTTGGGGAAAGCGATCGCAGAGCTGTTGCCAGTAGCTGGCGTCCTCCAGCTTGCCCAAAATTTTGAGCGGTACCTGGGCGATCGCAGCGGCCTCCAGCGCATCCTCCAGGCCTTTCTCAGGAGAAATGCGACCTAGCCAGGCCAGGGCATCGCCAGGGGAAGCGCAAAAATTGTACTGCTCTAAATCGATCGCGCTACTGAGAATTTCAAAGGCATTGGCCACTCCAAAGGTTTCAGCCTGAGTGCGGGTATAGGCCCCCAGCCGCTTAGGGAACTGCCGTGCCACCTGGCGGATGGCCTCATCCATTGCCTCGCTAAGAGACCCCATGGTGACAAAGTGAGCTACCGGCGTGCCAAAAAACTCGGTCAGGTAAAACGGCAGCCAGTCGTAGGCCAGATTCACAATCAGGTCAAACTGATCTTGATGCTGCTGGGCGTAGCGCCATAGGTTGCCCAGCACGCTATCGCTCGGGAGAATAACCGGGGTGTTGCGCCCCTGGGTATGAGCCGTAGGCTGAAGCTGACCAGAGACTTCCACCACGGTTACATCGGCCAGGCTAGACCCAGATGGTGCCGCCACCGTTATCTGGTGCCCTCGCGCCCTTAGACCTTGAGATAGGTTGAGCAACGTTAGCTCGACACCGCCCCCCAGTCCAGACCCCAGCGGCCCTACCGGAGTTGAGATCAAGAGGAGGCGACGGGAGGAGGGCATGGGCGTGGGTCGAAGTAGGGAGAGCGGCGCAAGACAGGTGTTTTGAATTTTAAACTTACGATTCTGGATTGGCGGTTCTAGATCAGCCCAATCATTCAAAGTCCAAACCCTAAACTTGACCTTAGCTAGGAGGAATGCGACGGCCTTCTGGTATCGATTGTTGGCGATCGTCGTCGCAAGTCGTGTCCAGGGCAGTAGATTCGCTGGGGTAGGGCGCAGCGGGAATGCGGTTGAGCTGGTTTAGCGCCCAGTGGGCAGTTTCTTGCACTCCAGGGTCAGGGTCTTGGGTAGCGTGGGCAAGCATGTGGCTGAGCTGCACCACCGTGTCGTAAACCCGGCTGAGATCGCGAATGGCGTTTTTACGCACCTCAGGGCTGGTGTCTTGCAGCCCCAGGGCTAGGGCGCGGTGCATGGGCTTAAGGCTGCGGCTGCTAATTTCAGCCAGGGCGGCCAGAATCAAGCTTTTTTCTTGCGAGTCGGCTTCTAAAAGCCCGTTTACCAAAGGCTGAATAGCATCGGAATGGCCTCGTTGGCCCAATTCCCAGATGGCGTGGCGACGCACTGAGCCATCGGCGCTGTCTAGCTCATGCACCAGAGAATCCACGATATCCACCGGGCTAAGGCGAGTAGTGGCTTCTAGGGGCAGATCAGCTTCGGTAGGGGCATGGCGCTGAAACTGGAGAGAGGGCGATTCAACCGTATCTTCTCGGGTGTCAGTAGGCTGTGGTCGATCGTTTCCGAGCGGCGCAGCCGCCAAACTGTCGGCAGATGGGCGTTTTTTCCCTTTACCAAACCATAGCCACCCCCCGAGGCAGGCCGCTAGCCCTAGACTGCCTAACATAAACCAGCCCAGGCGGCGATTAGAACGGACCGGGGCATTGATAGTCGGGTCAAGGGCCGCTGGGGCCTCAGCCGGTTCTGTGCTGGCTGAGGCCCCAGAAGGCGACGCTGATTCAAGGGTCTCGGCGCTGGGTAACAACACTGGCGGGTCTGCTGCCGCTGGGACATCCTCAACGAGCAGTTGGGGGTTGCTCATGCGCTGCCAGGTAACCTGGTCGAGGATGCCTGTGGCAGGTAGCCCAGCGCTGGTTTGAAAGGATGCGATCGCATCCTTAATCACCTCTCCATAGCTACCATCCACCGGCCCCTGATAAAGGCCCAGTAGCCGCATCTGCCGCTGTAGCAGTATTACCTCGTCACCCTCTGTACCAGGCTGCAGCAGCACCGGGTTGGGGGTTTGAACATCGGCCTGAGCAATAGCGTCATCCCCTTGAGCCGCCAGCAGCACGGCATCGGTGCTTGACCAAGCGGATAGGCCCAACGATAGACCTGCGCCCAGGGCCAGGGCCACCGCATAACCGCCGCTGGGGCCATATCTACTTACTGGCAATAGCGTTCTAATTCTCATGACGGCCCATAGCTGGCGGCGACAGTTACCCAGTGCAGATGCCCCTAAGGTAACTCACCCCGCTGAGAGCAGAGTGATCTATGGGGGGAGG
>NZ_JADEXE010000339.1 GCF_015207265.1 Nodosilinea sp. LEGE 07298
GAGCAGGGGGGGCTAGGGAGGCAAGCAATTCGGAATAGTGGCATATTTCAACCGTCGAGTACTAGAGCGTGCTTTAAACCCTCAAGTCATCATGGGAGTACAGATTAGGACTGCGCCTCAAAATAAAGTACCAGCTAGAGTAGCTACTCCATAATGGATTTCTGCCTGCGCGGGAATGACGTTGGGACTTTGAGTTTATCTGTCGCTGCGCCATAGCACTACAGCAACAATCATCACATCACTAGACTAAAAAATAGCCTAAAGAGAAAAATAAAGAGAATTTGACCAAAATTTTAAATAGCGTGCAAGCAATATCTGCAACTATTTTTTAACAAGAGAAAACGGGAAAAGATTACCCTCGCGGGTACCTCAGTTAGCCTAACCTAATTGTTATAGTCGATACATATAGCAAGATTCATGGTTACGAAGTTAGCCAAAAACCTCTTCAGGCAAAGGCTTCAGGGATTCAGGCGTGCTCCATAGTTATGCAATCTGCTATAGAAACTTCAGATCATCTTTCATCTCCGAATATTAAGCAAAAACACAAGCACAAACTTGTTTTCTATAGTCTTTGGAGACGTCAGCCGAGCTGAATACGTACATTTTTTTAGTAATAGGATGTTTGGTCATGCCTGTTAGTACTAATCTACAGCTAGAGCAGCTTCAGTTTCGCCCCGGTCTACTTAACATCAAGCCCACCATTACAGAAGATCCCTCGGTTGAAGAACTTGACGGTGAACTGCTCAAAATTGCAGAGGACGTTTTCAATGCGGCTAAATATACGGTGACCGCAGTCGCTGCCGAGCAAGATGCGCAGGTGCAGCCCGATAGTTTAGCCGCCGACTTTAAAGGGGCATTGAAGTCTGTAAAGCCGGAGATGCTTTCTCAAGCGAGAATCCAGGCCGCAGAGCTAGTAAAGGCCTCACCCACTGTACGACAAACCGTATTTGGTCGCTATGGACAACTGCCTTCACAAGCCGTTTTGAACAGCGGCTTTGAGCGGATAGATCAGGGTCTTACGCCTTTAAAGGTCAGCCCAAAACTGCTGGGATTACCGGAGGCACGGATTTCAGTTTCGCTTTCTGACATAACGGCTACTGATGGCGGGTTACTGATTCCTCAGGCCAATTTACGGGTTCCTGCGGCTGATTTTGAAAGCGCAGTGCACAATTCTCAAACGGCAGCGATTGAGTCAGGCGTGCTAGATAGCAACCGGTTCAGTCAGGTTTGGGGAGAAGTTTATGATGGCGATCCTTACAGCCCAATGGACTCTCCTGAAGATGACTTTGAAGGCCAGTCTACAACTGACAAACTCGGTTTGTACGTGCGAAAAATTAAGTGCGAAGACGAAACTAACCCTGAATGGTTAGGCGATGACGAGATTGCCCTAGCCGGGGTTTCTACCGACGAGGATGGCGACACCAAGAAGATTAATGAGCGCTATATTGGCGGTGGCTTTAAAGATGGCAAGGAGAAAAACTATAGCAGCTGGCGCTACCACATGTTTGGTATGCGCGAAGGTCGCTATTGGCCCAAAAAATATGGCGTAACATTCATCTTGGCCGAAAAGGACAATGGCGGTCTTTCTACTTTTCTCAACAATCTCTGGACGCGAATTCGAGACAAAGTGAAAGCTGCGATCGCGAAAGCTATTGAAGCTGCGGGTGGAGCGGTTGGAGCTATTTTTGGCTCTGCTGAAATCGGCGCAGCTATCGGCAGAGCGGTTGGTCAGCTAGTGGCCTGGGTGGTAGACAAGCTGGCGGGCTGGCTCATCAAGCTCTTGAAAGATGACATCTTCAAGCCCTACACCGCCTGGGTTACGGTGCCTTCTTTTGGAGCCCGCTGGAACTATCCCAATGGTCAGTGGGGCAATCCCTGGTCGCCGATTCGCACGGTTCGCTTTAGCGGGTTTGGCGGTCGCTACAGGCTCGACTACCAGTGGCATCTCTATGCGTAGTGGTTGAGTCATTGCTGCGATGTTGGGTGATACAAATCCTGGTTGCATACCCTCGATTGGTAGGGGCAAACGGTCGTTTGCCCCTGCGGGATACCGTTTTTGAGTTCGGATTGGGCATGAGTTACCTCTTGCCCAACATCGCTTACGGCTTTAGGTAACCCTTATGACAGCGTTTTACGATCATTCCACCGGTTCTATCAGCGATATTTTTTCCTCTGTTCATCAACAGATAGCAGAATTTTCACGGGTTAGTACTCAGCCTAATGCGCTGCGATGGCAGCCTGACTTCTACCAATCTACTGGTCAAGGCATTCGAATTGCATTATTAGACAGTGGTTTAGACTGGCTGCATCCTAGCCTGACGGGCTCAGATTTACAGGCCAAAAACTTTACCGGCAGCGGTTCGCTAGCGGATTCTACCGGGCACGGGACGCAAATGGCCGCTTTGTTGGTGGGTCAAGGGGGGCTCGTCCCTGACGCCAAACTGGTGTTTGGCAAAGTCTTTAAAGGCTCGCCGTCTGCCCATACCGAGTATTTTCTAGCCAAAGGTATTCGGTGGGCCATTGGTCAGCAGGTCGACATTCTCGCTTTGCCGTTAGGCCGATCTCGCCCGTCGCGAGCGGTGGCGCAGTCGATTGAGATGGCCCTTGCCAACGGTATTCGTATCTTTGCAGCAGCAGGCAATCGCGGCGCTGACCGGCTGTTGTTTCCGGCTAGTTTACCGGGTGTGATGGCAATTACTGGGGCAGATATCAGGGGGCAAAAACTGCCAGAGTGCACAGATTTTGAAACAGCAGACTGGATTACTCTCGGCCAGGTCACCTCGTTGTTGTCGCCGACAAATAGTACGGAGGGTAGACCTGCTGAGGTTTTGACGGGCTCTTCGCCTGCCACTGTGATTGCGGCTGCGATCGCAAGCCTAGCCCTCTCCATAGCCAGAGGTAGCTAAACCACTTTCTATCTACGTATCGGCTCTAAATACTATGCCTCAGCTTTCACTTGCAACCAAACTCAGCGTTGTTTTAGGGATAGACTTAACAGCCGCTGAGCGCATTGCCCACCATCAGGGCACGCTCGATGATTTGCAGCAGGCCCATCGGCAAAGCCATTTCCCTTTAGATACGCTGCTTCCCTGGCTACTTCAGCCCGAAAATCTGCAAGATTATCGCCTTAACCCAAACCAGATGAGCCCGGCTCAGCTACAGCGGCTCCCCGGATTAAATCTCGACAGACTGCCGCTGCTTCGAGAGAATCGACCGTTCTTCTCGCTCATCGAGTTTGCTCAGGTTTCACAGCTACCCCTCGACGTTCTCGAAACTCTGTTAGAACTACCAGACTACAGCTGGTTCGATAAACCCAAAGGAGAAACCGTCGCTGTTACGCCTGTGCCGGGGCTCTACAGCGCAATTACACAGTCTTCCGACTTTGAAACCGTCTCTATAGATGCGCTGACTGGGTTTACGGGCCGCACGCTGTCTATGGGCACTCAGCAAATTGCTGTAGTAGCGCCTTCCCCCTCGGCAGCGCCACAGCCCACGCCACTCAAGCATGCGCTGACCGGACGAATTTGCCCGGCGTTGCGGGATGCAGCAGGTATCGTACGATACGTTGTGCCCCTATCGGTTGATCTGTGGTTTGATCCCGCAACTAGCTGCGATCGCATTGATACCATTCTTACCACCCTCAACTTACAAATTACGCCTGACCAAACGGCTAGCCTGAGCGATTTGGGCTACATTCGTGCGCAGATTCCTGGCTGCCCGATTGATACCGATCCGCTCAGGGCGGTTTTAGAGGTCATTCAGCACGCTCAGCAATACTCAGAGCTGCGCTTTGCCGAGCCCGAACAGATTGGCCCAGCAGATTTTCCGCCTGACAACGCCCAGTTTGCCCAAGATAGCGACTTTGAATCGAGTCACCAATACTGGAACCATCACGCTATTCATCTAGCAGCGGCCCATCAGCTGACAACAGGGTCTCCCCATGTTACAGTCTTCATTGTGGATAGCGGTCTCGAAACCGAGCACCCTGCTTTGGCCACCGGCCTGCGGCAAGACTGGCCTGCTGTAGATCTCAACTTCGCTGTGGGACTCCCTGAGAGTGCTCTTTCCCCCCACGAGACTGGCGTCACTCACGGTACGCAGGTTGCCAGTATTGTCAGCGGTCAGGGCGCACGCCTCTCTAACAGCAGCTCAGAATCTGAGTCAGAGACGCATGTTGTGCGAGGTATTGCACCGGGGTGCACCGTGCTCCCCATCAAAATTTCGGGCTCCTTAGGCTATGGCCTCAGGGCAGCGGCGATTCTTCAGGCGATCGCGCTATTACCAGCTGGCGATCGCGGCATTATTAACCTCAGCTGGCGTATTCAAGGCGAGCACATTGGCATTCGCGAAGCGCTCATAGAAGCTGATCGTCAGGGCTTTGCCATTGTGACCTCCGCTGGTAACTATCAGCTCGGTGAGCCTCAGCAAGCCGACAAACTTCACTATCCTTCTGCCTATGCTCACCACTACCCCTATCTCAAGTCTCTCTGTAGCGTCGGTGCCACTACCGCAAGCAATACAAGAGCAGCCTATTCTTATTTCGGTTCAAGCAGCGTGACGGTGGCCGCGCCTGGAGGGGAATCAGGGCAGGCTGGAATTGCCCTCTATGCAGCTACGCCCATTGGCCAACATGCCTATGTTTGGGGTACCTCGTTCGCCGCTCCCCATGTGACTGGCCTACTGGCGCTAATGTTTTCGCTCAACCGACAGCTAAGTGCCACCGCCGCTATTGACCTAATTAAACAAACGGCACAACCTCTAAATGCCATCGCAGCCCAAGCGCTGGGAAGTGGTTTGATTGATGCTCGCGCCGCACTTCATGCCGTGTCTTTAAACGCTTTGCCTGAACCTGCTGCTGCTACAGTCGGTGAGGCAGCTGCCCCCGCAAAACTCAACTTAAACACAGCCAATGCCAATCAGCTAGCTAGTCTACCAGGCATGAATTCCTGGCGGATTGAGCACCTGCTCCGCTACCGACAAAGTCAGGGGCCGCTTACATCGGCATGGGATTTGCTAAAGACGGGGGCATTTAACCTATGGGTGATTTATCAGCTTATAGAGAAAGTTGACGTATAGCAGGCAGGAAACAAGGGGTCAGGGGCTTTGTTTTGAAGTGCGTCCCTTAGCTAACTAAATACGCCTTCAAATCGTTGCGGGCGTAGCGCAGTTTCTTGATGGCATCGCGCTCAATCTGGCGCACCCGTTCGCGGCTAACGTTGAGCTGCTGGCCCACCTTTGAGAGCGATAAGCCCTCGCCCGTGCCCAGGCCAAAGCGCAGCACCAGTACCTCACGCTGCTGCGGCGTCAGGCGATCGAGAATGCGGAAGATATCTTGCTGCAGGCTGTGTTGGGCAGCGTAGTCTTCGGGCGATCGCCCCTGGTCGTCTTCGAGCATGTCGGCCAGTTCGGTATCGCCCTTGTCGCCCACCATGGCGTTGAGCGACATCGGCTGCTGCGACTGCGACAAAAACTGACGCACCTGAGTAATCGGCATGTCCAAATGGTTGGCCACTTCTTCGAGAGTAGCCGTGCGGCCTAGCTCCTGAGCCAGGTGGCGCTGGGCGCGCTTGATTTTGGTTAGCTTTTCAAAAATGTGAATGGGCAGGCGAATGGCGCGGCTCTTTTCGGCGATCGCCCGGGTGACCGCCTGGCGAATCCACCAGTAGGCGTAGGTGCTAAAGCGAAAGCCCTTGGTGGGGTCAAACTTTTCTACGCCCCGCTGCAGGCCCAGGGTACCCTCCTGCACCAGATCCATCAGGTCGAGGTTGCGTTTAGTGTACTTCTTCGCGATCGAGACCACCAGGCGCAGGTTGGCCTCTACCATGCGACGACGGGCCGCCTCACCAGCCTCTAGCTCCTGATTTAAGTCATCCACCGACAGGTTAGCGGCAGTGGCCCATTCAGCTACCGAGGGTTCGTCGCCCGATGATTTGACAAGCTTGGCGGCGATCGCATTGAGCTGGTTTAACCGCTGCACCCGCTTGCCTAGAGAAATTTCTTCATCACGAGTTAGCCTGGGAATGCGGCCAATTTCCTTCAGATATGCCTGAACAGAATTGCTAGAGGTAGAAATAGCTTGAGCCATGGGAACATCAGTAGCGGCAATCGACTTAGATGCCACTATGACAAGGTCTGCGCCCAGATGCCTCTACCCTGAGGGGGGGCTAAAGATTCCTTAAGGGGTGCAATTGGCACCGTTGTACTGTACCTGCACCGGCAGCCAGTGAGCCTGCGGGTTGGGCAACGCCCCACTCTGGGCTTCGAAGGTCTGCTGTAGCGCCAGCTCTAACGCCTTTTCATCTAGCACTGTATAGCCGGTACTGTCGAGCAGCATTGGCTCTTTCACCAGTTCTCCGGTAGCCGATACAATCACACCCACCAGCCCCTCAGCCGGGACCGGATCTAGGCAGGTGTTGATTGGATAGGGAACCCGCAGAGGAGCGAGTTTGCGACCTAGTACCGGCACTTCGCGATCGCTGAGGCCCTGACTTTCGGCTTCTAGCCACTGAGGCACAACGGCCAAATGAAAATTCACGTCGTCGGTGCTCAGCGATTTAGCCTGCTGGTTGAACTGGTACTGGGCCGGGTCGCGCAGGCGATCGTCTAGGGTGAGCGGTGGCGGCTCTGAGGGCAGCGGCTCTAAGGCCATGACGTTTGGGGAGGGAGGAGCCGGAGTCGCCTGGGGCGGCGGCGTTGTCTGGGGAGTAGCTG
>NZ_JADEXE010000340.1 GCF_015207265.1 Nodosilinea sp. LEGE 07298
GCGTTAGGTAACTCAGCCATGAAAGGATTCTCCATAATGGACTCAACAGCGACAGGTACAACAGTCGGGTAAAGACGGCGCGGCTACCCGTGGAATACAGTCAGGTTGCCCACATTAGGTTCAGAAGTTAGCCGATTCGTTCTCTCCGGCTATACCTTAGCAGCCCACAACAAATTCATAACTATTAGCAGTCTTAGTAGAACTGGTTATAACCCCTGAGTATACGTCATCTCTCTAACTAGCTCATCAGGGTGCGCCCCAACAGGTGGCCGTGGCTAAATACCGATCGCATCAGCCCCAGGCGCACCGGGTTGGGGGCGCGGCCAAACAGCCCGATCATGGCCTGCACCACCTCGGGCAAGGTCATACTATCGGCCAAAAAGCCCGCCCAGTCGTCGATGGGCAGGCTAAAGAAAGCGGCAAAAAACTGGTGCAGCTGGGGCGCGTCAAAGGCCATCAGGTTTTCGAGGCCAAAGAGATAGAGATAGTGCTTGCGGACGCGTTCGGCTGGCCATAGCGCTTCCCAAGCCTGGCGGGCGGCCTGGGTCGAGGTGGTCTGGGGTGAGCTGAGCGCGGCGGCGATCGCCTTGGCCAGCCCCGGACCACGCCGCAGCAGTGCCCCCACCATATAGCCCGAGGCCGGATGCACCATACTGGCCGCGCCACCAAAGCCCACCACCCGCTGGGTAAAATCGGGCAGCGGCTGATTCATCGGAAACAGGCATTGCTCAACGTGGTGAATGTCTGTAATCTCAATACCCCGATGGCGCAGGCGCTGATACAGTCGCTGCTTTAGAGTCTCCATTGGGAGCGCCGGGTGGTGAGCCAGGGAAGTCTCTTCGACAAAATATACGTCGTCGCCCAGATCCATAGCATAGAGAAAGGTAGGCGGCTCCTGGCGATCGCGTGGGGGCAGGTAGTCGTCGCGAAAGTCCATGAACACCATCTGCTGAGGATCGGTGGGGGGCTTGGAAAATCGTCCTACAATACCGTAAGCCGCCTGAAAGGCTACCTCCGACGCCTCCGGACGCTGCACCAGCGCCGCCCGATGCCCGCTGGCATCGACCACTAAACGGGCCGAAAGAGTGTCTCCAGCCTCGGTGGTAATTTGAGTATGGGTGGGAAAGTGTTCGACCTGACAGGCTTTACCCTGATGCCAGCTCACCTGGTGCTGGTTGCTCTGGGTTAGCCAGTGGGTTTGCAGACGGTCTCTGTCTAGCAGGCCATACTCGCGGTGCAGCGGCAGCTTACCGCTGTTGACATGCACCACGCAATCTTTCCAGCGGTGCTCTAAAAACTGCACCAGACCCAGATCTTCGAGTTCGTCAACCCAAATGCCGTAGGTGTTGGGCCAGGGCTGCGCCGGGTCGTTCAGGGCCAACCCCTGTACCGCCAGCCCCGCTTCTGCCAGAGCTGCCACCAGCGATAACCCCGCTGGCCCTGCGCCAATGACCAACACATCCTGCATGAACTGTTCGCCACCTCAATGGTTGCCGTGAAACCTTATCTTACAAAGATTGTGACCCTTGTAGGTGATGAGATGAGGAAGGTGAGGAAGGGAGAGTGCAAAATTCAAAGTTCAGAATTTTGAATTCATCCATCTTCCCATCCCCCCATCTCCTCACCAACCAGCCGAGTATGATTCAGTGCTGATACCCAACTCGAATCACACAACCCTGATTCCATAAAGGCCAACCTGTAGGGTAAAAGGCAGTTGTCCTACCGAATTGGGGGCGATTTAATACTGCAACAAGACGGTGATGGGCACATCGGGCAGCTTGGCCCGCCCGTCTAACCCGACTAGCTCAACGACAAAGCCAAACCCGGCTACGGTGCAGCCAGTTTTCTCAATCAGTTGGGCGGTGGCGGCGGCGGTGCCACCGGTAGCGATCAGGTCGTCAATAATTAGCACTCGGCTACCCGATGGAAACGCGTCTTGGTGCAGTTCTAAGGTGTCGTTGCCGTACTCCAGGGCGTAGCTAGCTTGGTAGACGGCGGCGGGCAGCTTGCCGGGTTTACGCACTGGGGCAAACCCTACCCCGAGCTTGTAGGCCAGCGGCATTCCAAACATAAAGCCCCGCGATTCAATTCCGACGATGTAGTCGGGGCGGTACTCGGCTACCTTTTCAGCAAACACATCGATGCTGTACTGCATGGCGGTGGGGTTGCCCAGCAGCGGCGTAATGTCGCGGAACAAAATGCCGGGCTGAGGGAAGTCGGGAATGTCGCGGATGTGGGCTTTGAGATCCATTGGGGTGCGGGGTTATGGGCGTTGTTATGGTATCACCGGCGTGTCGCTGAGAAATTATCAAACCAGCCGCGTTTCCAGAAGAAGTAGATTTGCAGCACGGCGATCGCCCCCATTACCCCCAGGCAGATCACATAGCCCCAGTACCAGCCCAGCTCAGGCATATTAAATGGTGAGGCTTCGGTATTAAAGTTCATGCCGTAGACCCCGGCGATGAAGGTAAGTGGGATGAAAATTGAGGAGATCACCGTCAGCAGCTTCATCACTTCGTTCATGCGGTTGTTGATGGAAGACAGGTAAACATCCATCAGGCTGGAGGCAATTTCGCGATAGTTTTCGATGATATCGACCACCTGCACAATATGGTCGTACACGTCTTGCAGGTAGACCCGCACCTCCTGGCTCACCAGTTCGTCGCTGTCGCGGATGAGGCTGTTGATCACGCTGCGCTGGGGCCAGATGTAGCGGCGCAGCTTCATTAGCCCCCGGCGCATGCGGTGAATTTTTTCGATCGTGGCGCTGGTCGGATTTGCCACTACTTCTTCTTCCAGTTCTTCCAGAGTTTCGCCAATCACCTCTAGCACCGGGAAAAAGCTGTCAACAATGGTATCAAGCAGGGCATAGGCCAGGTAGGCGGCATTTTGGCGGCGAATGGTGCCGGTACCCCGACGAATGCGATCGCGCACCGGACCAAAGGAATCCCACTCGGGTTCTTCCTGAAAGGTGATTAAAAATTCCTTACCCAGCACAAAGCTGACCTGCTCGCTGCCCACTCCAGTGCCCGTATGCTTGGAGCGCACCATCTGCATAATGATTAAAATCTTGTCGTCGTAGAAGTCGATTTTGGGTCGGTGGGGAACGTTGACAATGTCTTCGAGCAGCAGCGGATGCAGGTCAAAGGTCTGGCCCATTTCGAGGATCGTTTTCTCGGTGCCCAGCCCGCGAGCATCGAGCCAGGTCACGCTGTCACTCACCCCCAGGGCATTACACTCCTGGGGGTGGTCGATGGTGGCGGTGCGCACGGCATCGGGGCCGTAGTCAATTAAAAATAGCTCTGTGGGCAGGGCATCGGGGGGAATCCGCAATGTGCCGGGAAGCGCGCCGGGGGGTGAATAGCTGTATTCAAACATAGCGTCGTGATCACCATGGTTGCCAGGGTCAGGGGAAGAGATGTTGCAGTGGGGACCAGAAAGGCCAACTAGCTCTGAACCGCCTGATTGTCCAGGTCTATGGGGCGAATGGGCCGTCGCCTGAACCTCAGATTCAGATTCAGATTCAGATTTAGATTCTAAATAGTGTTTTCGTTGCGACATCGCCTTACTCCCCAAATAGCTTGCCGTTGAGACTTTCGCTACATAAAGCATAAGGGGTACAGCCTTGGCTGCCCCCTTAGAGGTAAAGCATTCATTCAATGACAGGCTAGTGGCCCATCAACCCTAAATTTGTAGGTTGGTGGCGCGATAGCAGAACCCGACAAAGCTTACTGTTGTTGGGTTTCGCTCCGCTGCACCCGACCTACAAGAATCCTCATTTTTAGTTTTGACACTGCACTAGAGCGTATCTCCATTGATTGGACTAGTAGACAGCGGCATAAGTGTGACGACTATTGCCAATCGCGAGGGAGCAGGGGAGCTAGGGAGCCAAGCGGGTCGGAATGGTGGGCATATTTCAGCCGTCGAGTACTAGGGATCGACCGCCAGCAGCTGATCCAGGGTTTTCCGGGTGCCAGATTCGTAGAGCTGGTGCAGATAATTCGTCACCGCTTCGACAAACCGTGAGGATTGCGGCAGGTCACCGAAAATCTCCGTCAGGTTGAGCAGCGGCATGGGGTCTTTGCCTCCGGATTGTGCTCGTTCCGTCAAGGTACTGGCCATCGGGTCATCGACGGGCATCTCCTGGCCCTGGTCATCCTTGCCGTTGAGGTAGCGGAACCAGGCGGCAATGGTGAGGCTGAGGTAATCGATCGCGCCATCCCGTTCGAGCTGATCGCGCACCGACTCCAGCGCCCACTTAGGCAGCTTGGCAGAACTGTTGAGGCAGAGCCGGGCCAGCTGATCGCGAATTTTGGGATTTGAGAACCGTTCCACCAAGGTTTGCTTGTACTCGCTGACGTCGATGCCGGGAACGGGGTGCAGGGTAGGGGTGACTTCATCCATCAGTCGCGCGATCGCCTGGCGAATCTGGTCGTCGGCCATTGCCTCGTGGGCGTAGGTGTAGCCTTTGAGGGAACCGAGATAGCCGAGCAGCAGGTGGCTGGTATTGAGCAGCCGGATCTTCATCATCTCGTAGGGATGGACATCGTCGGTCATCTGCACCCCTACCGATTCCAGGTCGGGGCGATCGTTGCAAAAGCGATCTTCGACTACCCACTGAGTGAAGGGTTCTGCCACCACGGGCCAGGCGTCGTCAAGCTCGAACTGATCGGCGACCATCTCCAAATCGCCGGGGGTGGTCGCCGGGGTAATCCGGTCCACCATGCAGTTGGGGAAGGCGACGTTCTCCTCGATCCAGTTGCCCAGGTCAGAGTTTTGCAGCTTGGCGAAGCTGGTCAACATGCGGCCCACCATATCGCCGTTACCCTGGATATTGTCGCAGGAGAGCACGGTAAAGGGCGCGATGCCCTGCTGCCGCCGCCGATCCAGCGCTGCGGTGAGAAAGCCGTAGACGCCGTAGGGCTGGTCCGGATTCTGCAAATCGTGCTGAATTGTCGGGTGGTTGATGTCGAACTCGCCCGTACCCTCGACCACGTAGTAGCCGCCTTCGGTGATGGTCAACGTGACGATGCGGCACTGGGGGTCAGCCAGGGTGGCGATCGCGACCTCGCGATCGTCCGGCGCGAACAGGTACTGGGTGATGGAGCCGATTACGCGGGCATCATCCCCAGCAGGCGATCGCTCCACTAGGGTATAGAGACAGTCCTGGGAATGGAGGGCATCGCGCATTTTCTGGTCGAACTCCAGCAGGCCGACGCCGCAGATGGCCCAGTCGCTGCCGGGGTGCTGCTCCAGGTAGTTGTCCATATATAGGGCCTGGTGCGCTCGGTGAAAGCCGCCCACGCCAATGTGGACGATGCCGGGAGTGACGGCGCTGCGATCGTACCGGGGCACCCGCACCGAGTCGGGCAACTGAGAAAGGTTGCGCTCATTCAGCTTGACGAGGGATTGGGTGGGGTTGGTTTTGCTGTTCATAGGTCTGCTCTAGCGGTGCTTCGGTTTGCTTTAGCGATACTTCAGGGTGGTGCTGCACAGTGATGAGGTGATGGCGCTCGGCCTTGGGAATCGCCAGCCCTGAGGGGTCGAACAGGTGGCACAGGTTGCCATCGATGGTGATGGGGACGCGATCGCGTACGTTGGCCCGACTGTCGCCATCGGCCTGCACGATAAAGGTGTCACCCCCGGCAATCTTGACGTAGAGGTAGGTCTCGCCACCCAGCCGCTCGACCACCAGCACTTCGCCCATCAGGGTGGGGTTGTTGGCATCGATGCGGAGGTGTTCGGGGCGGACGCCGAGGGTAGCGCGATCGCCTGCCGATAGGCTCCGGGGCTGCACAGGGACTGTGATAGTGGCATCGCCGGGCAGCCGCACGGTGGTGCCACTATCCTGAACGCCGACGGTCTGCACCGACATGAAGTTCATCTTTGGGGAACCGATAAACCCGGCCACAAACAGGTTACGGGGATGGTGGTACAGCTCCAGCGGCGAGCCCACCTGCTCGACCACGCCGCCCTGAAGCACCACAATTTTGTCGGCCAGGGTCATGGCCTCGACCTGGTCGTGGGTGACATAGATCATGGTGGACTGCAGGCTTTCGTGGAGGCCCGACAGCTCAAGGCGCATCTGCACCCGTAGGGCGGCGTCCAAGTTAGAGAGCGGTTCATCGAACAGGAACACCTTCGGATTGCGGACTAAGGCTCGACCGATCGCGACCCGCTGCCGTTGCCCCCCCGAGAGCTTGCCCGGCTTGCGATCGAGCAAGGGCTCCAGCTGTAAAATCCGCGCTACATCCCGCGCTCGCTCCATGCGGCGCTCTTTGGAAACCCCTGCCAGGCGCAGGCTGAAGGCCATATTTTCGGCCACGGTCATGTGCGGGTACAGGGCGTAGGTTTGGAACACCATCGCCAGTCCTCGCTTGTCGGGCGGTACATCGTTCATGCGATCGCCATCCACCAGCAGGTCGCCGGAGGTAATGTCTTCCAGCCCCGCGATCATCCGCAGCAGCGTCGATTTACCGCAGCCAGAGGGGCCGACAAAGACGACAAACTCCTGGTCGTTGATGTCTAAATCGACGCCTTTGATCACCTCGTGATCGACGTAGGTTTTATGGATGTCTCTTAACGTGACGGTTGCCATGGGTTGCTCACCTTAAATTGATGGGAGAAAAAAAGTTTTAAGCTGATTTCGGAATAAGCTCAGATTTTGAGATATTCGCTTCGCCATCCCCTCCAGGGAGGGGCAAGGGG
>NZ_JADEXE010000341.1 GCF_015207265.1 Nodosilinea sp. LEGE 07298
GACCCCGCCACTGTCG
The DNA here is from genome assembly GCF_015207265.1 of Nodosilinea sp. LEGE 07298. Classification (GTDB taxonomy): domain Bacteria; phylum Cyanobacteriota; class Cyanobacteriia; order Phormidesmidales; family Phormidesmidaceae; genus Nodosilinea. The sequence goes on from NZ_JADEXE010000341.1 coordinate 17, forward strand.
CCGTTGCCACCCGCTATCAAAACACCATCAACGGCTTCATCGTGCTCCACGATCGCCCCGATCGCCCCTGGTCAGAGGTGGAGCTAAATTTGCTTACCGACTTGGCCGATCAGGTCGGTACCGCGATCGCCCACGCCACCCTATTCAGCGAAAGCCACGCCCTAGCCATTAAACTTCAGCAGGCCAACGCCAGCCTGATGGACAAGCAGCGCGAGTTTCAAGAGGCCCGCCGCCAGGCCGAAGAAGCCCGCCGCCAAGCCGAAGAAGCCTCCCGCCTGAAGAGCGAATTTTTGGCCAACACCTCCCACGAGCTGCGTACCCCCCTCAACGGCATGATCGGCTTTCTCAAGCTGGTGCTCGACGGCATGGCCGATGACCCCGCCGAGCAGGAAGAATTCATTGAAGAAGCCCACAAGTCAGCCATTCACCTGCTGCAATTGATCAACGATGTGCTCGACATCGCCAAAATTGAAGCGGGCAAAATGCAGATCGAAATGGGGCCAATCAGCCTTAAAGAGCTGCTGGCCGACCTCGAAAACTTTATGCGCCACCAGGCCGACCAAAAGGGGTTGAATTTCGAAATTTTGCTGCCCGCCACCCGCGATGACATCACCGTCAACGGTAACTATCAGCGACTGCTCCAGGTGCTGATGAATCTGGTGGGCAATGCGATCAAGTTCACCCACGAAGGGGGCGTGACCATAAGCGCCGAGGTGAAGCCGCAAAAAATTGAGCGCCAGGGCAAAACCTGGCCCGGCCTGGTCAAAATTAGCGTCGCCGATACGGGCATTGGCGTGTCGCTAGAGAAGCAGGATCGGCTGTTTCAAAGCTTTAGTCAGGTAGATGGCGATCGCACCCGCCAGTACGGCGGTACTGGCCTAGGGTTGGCCATTTCTCAGCGCCTGGTAGAGGCGATGGGCGGCGTGGTGCAGTTCATCAGCATGGGCGAAGGGCTAGGCTCGACGGTGACCTTTACGGCCCTGCTATATCAAGAACCAGTGGTGATCGACAAAGAACCCGTGTACCCTCCGAAGTAATCTGCATGCTGGCATTCATGAAAGAATTCCAGCGGATGATTCGCAGGTTTCATAGGGCTTTTACAGGTACCTGGAGATATTGGTCGGGTGCTTCAGTATTGTTGCGGCTCGCAAAAAACTGACGCTCAATGTTCTTTAGAACTTCAGCGCTGTAATAGACTGTGCCGCAATTGCTGCAAATCTCCACAGGGGTATTGGGGACGATCAGGTATTGCCCTTGATGGCTATACAGATACGTGATTCGACCGTTCTTCGCGATCGTCGCTACCGCAGATCCTGCATTTAATATTGCGCACTGGTTAGGCCCTTATTTGACATATTCCTCAGCGCGTTTTTCCCGAATGCTCTCAATATTTATTCTGCCACCCCGTTAACCCCCGCCCGTTGACCATCCGTCACCTTGCTAACTGCCAGGTTCCAAACGCATTCTTTACAAACTTTGCAGATAGAAAGAAGCGGCTCGCGATCGCTAATCCGGTTTCTACTAGCTCAGATAGGCCGGTCGGGCTTCTTGCGACTGGGTTAACTGGCTGTGCAAAAGCTCCCAATTCTCCGTTTCAACCAGCGCTTTAATCTGCTCTAGCTGGTGCTGGTAACCGGTCAGCGCCTCCAGCAACGCCGCGCGGTTGTGGCGGGCCATGAGGGTGCCGAGGTCAGGTACCCCACCGCCGACGCGGCTGGTGTCTTGAAAGCCCGAGCTAGCTAAGGTCTGCGCGATCGCAAGAATGGCCGGGTCATTTTCCCCCTGGCAAGCGAGAATCAAACTGCTGCTGACCATCACCGGCAGGTGCGAGATCCACGCCACGGCGCGATCGTGCTGGGCGGGGCTGCACTGGCAGAGGTTGACTCCGAGGCGGGTGGCGATCGCCCTTACCCGCTCCAAAGCCGCTGGATTTGTCGCCGCAGTGGGGGTGAGCACGTAGGGGCGACCCTGAAACAGACCCATCTCCGCCACCGCCAGCCCCGCCTCGGCCTTACCCGCCATTGGGTGCCCGCCGACAAAATCGGGCCACAGTGCCTCGATCGCAGGCACAAGCTCCCCCTTTACCGAGGCCACATCGGTCACTATGGCTCCCGCTGACAGGTAGGGCGCGATCGCCTCAGCGGTCGCGACAACGGCATCAATGGGGGTGCAGATAAACACCACCTCGGCCCCCGCGACCAGGGCTAAATCGGTACCCGCTTCGGTGGCGGCCCCCATCGCTAGAGCCGCCTTAGCCGTTTCTACGCGGCGGGCAATGCCCACAACCGGGTGGCCCTGTCGGGTCAGGTCTAGCCCCAGCGAACCCCCAATCAACCCCAGGCCAATAATGGCGATGCGTTCCATAGTCTCTAGCTCTTTGCCCACAGTGGTTTTTACCAGCATATCGAGGGGGAGGTTACCCAGCAGCCCCGACGAATCTTCTATGCGACAATGAACACTTATAGCTCTTGCCTGTAGAGCGGTCTGGTTCTACGGCAACCCCAAGGTCAACACCATCGTCAACCATTCCGACTGATTCTCTCAACCGCTCCTTCATCTGGATGCCATTACCTTGATCGAGGCCCAAGTACACCAACAACTGCGCGCCCTGCTGCGGGAATGGGGAGAGCCAAGCTGGCCCCATCACCTGACGCTGGCGCGGCTCGTGGCGCGGGCCTTGCGGCTGGGGCGAAGCGCTTTGTTGCAGGTGGGTGGTCTATCGGCTTACCAGGGTGAGTACCGGCTTAGCTATCTCATTGCCCTGATGATGTGGCCTGGACCGGCCATTGTGGTGGCCCCTGAACCGACTGCCCAGCGATTGCTGATGGCCGATCTGCCGCGCCTGCAAGAAAAGCTGCGGCTGCAAAAGTCAGTGCACCGGGGCGATCGCTGGCCCGGTAGTGGGTTTAACGGTCTGTTGATTACTACCCCAGAAGCCTGGCTAAGCGATCGCCTCACTGGTACAAGCCATTTCCCAGACGGCATTCCCACCCTGATTGACGATGCCGACAATTTAGAACTGTGGGTGCGACAGCAGCTCACCGCTGACCTCGTTCCCCTCGACTGGAACCACCTGGCTCTGGCCTACCCCGACCACCAGAGGCTGATTCAAGATACCCATGTGGCCCTCACCCACGCGGCCTTTCAGCGCCCGGCTAACCCCTACCATCGCTACTTACTCGAAGAAAACGACTGTCACCAGCTCCAGCGTCTGTTCCAGGTACTGACCGCCAGCCGCACCCCCCAGCCTGAGGGACCAATGCCGCCTCAGTGGGCGCGGTTTTGGCAGCAGTTCAACCCGCCTGACCACCTGCTGTGGTTTGCCGTCGATCGCGATCGCGGTCAGATGACCCTACACTGCGCCCCGGTAGACCTGGCCCCGGCCCTGGCCCCAGTGTGGTCTCGGCAGCCGGTGGTACTGCTGGGGGCAGCCCTAGACCCCGAACCAGCCGCCGACCATTTTCGCCAGCGGCTGGGGCTGGGCGACCTGACCTGTCTCCAGTTCACCCCCAATCGTCAAAACGACGCGATCCAGCTCTACCTGCCTAACCATCTGCCGCTGCCCAACACGCCTCAGTTTCAGGGCGTGCTGCATCAAGAAATTCGCCGCTTGCTGAGCCGCGATGCCAACACCGACAATTGCTCCGAAACGGTTTTTGAAAGCTTTGCGCCTCGCCCCGGCTTTACCGTGATTTTGCTCGATGATTTGCCCCTCAAGGGTCAGCTAGGGGCGGCCCTGGCCGGGGAGTTTGGCTCGCGGGTGCAGGTTGAGCAGGCGGCTGTCGGCAGCAACGGTATTTTGGTCAGCGGCTGGGAGTTTTGGCGGCAGCATCGGGCTCTATTGCCGCCCCCAGACCTGCTGATTGTGGCCACGCTCCCCCTACCGTCTTTAGAAAACCCCATGGTGGCAGGGCGGGTAGCCTTTCACAAGCGGCGGCGGCAAGACTGGTTTCGGCTGTATCTATTTCCAACCGCAGTTACCGAACTACAGCGCGCGATCGCCCCCTCGCGGCAGCACCAGGGCACCGTGGCCCTGCTCGATACCCGCGTCCACTACCGCAGCTATGGCGCACAAATTTTAGAGGCCCTCAGCCCGGCTGCCTGCACGCGATCGCTGCCGTCGGACTGGGGCGCAAGACGCTAGCGGGGTTAAGAGTTTAAGGGGTTGAGGGGTTGTCAGAACGCTGCCTCACCACCTTTCACATCCCCTCCACACATGCCGTCCTATGATTAAAGATGGAGTAGTACTGAACGTAGCAACCTAGACCCATGGGCGAATCAAAACGACGCAAAGAGCAGCTAGGCGAAAAATATGGTCAGGCAGAACCCATCCTGCCCTGGCTGCCCATTACCAAAGATCAGTCGCAGCAGTTTGTAAAGTGGACAACTCGCGGTGCCTGGGGCGGCATCATTTTGGTGATTGCCTTCTGGATTACGCTGCGGTTTGTTGGCCCTGGGCTGGGCTGGTGGAGTTTGGCTGACTAGAACTACGAATCTCAGGGTTTGCAGATATATCGGCGCGAATTTTCCTATTCTCGCTAAGAAATCATAATGAGCACTTTCCGTCTTCCATAAATTCTAGGTAGAGTGAGAGTAGGTGGTTGCACGGGAGTTTGCGAGAATATGCTGAGCCAACAACAGCCATCTGGCCCCCAGCGAGGCGAGCCCCGGCCCGACGGAGTTGTCGGAGTCGCCAAGGACTTTAGTTTAGTCATTGATGGTTCTGAGCCAGCCCTGGCCTTACCTGAGGTTATTCCTCCTATTGCCCAGGGCGGCGGCCAGTCGTGGCGACTGCTACTGATCTCTTTGCTGAGCTGTGGTGCAGCCAGTGCGGCGGCCTTTGGCGCATTTCTCTGGCTAATTAACCTACCGCCTACCGCCAACTGCGAAAATACGGCCACCGCTACCACCGATCGCGCTCAGCTGTTTTGTGCCCAAACCGCTGCTGGCTCGGGCGAATTGACCGACGTGCTGGCTGCCCTCGATCTAGTGGGCGGCTGGACGTCGGAGCACCCGCTCCACTACGAGGTGCAGCCCCTGGTAGAGCAGTGGTCGTGGGTGGCGCTAAAAGCCGCTGAGCAAGAGCTGCGCAGCAACGGCAGCATGGCCGAGGCTCAGTCTTTGGTCAGCCACATTCCAGTTGATAGCCCAGTATTTGCCACCGCTCAAGAGACTATCCAAACTTGGCAATCTGAGTGGGATCAGGGCGAAGCCATTTTGGCTACGGCCCAGGCGGCGCTGCAAAAGCAGGACTGGGCCACGGCCTCTAAGCAAACACTGGCCCTAGCTGAGCTGAAAAATTCTCACTGGCGCGTAGAGCAGGTGTCGACGCTCTCTCGCCAGATTCGCCAAGAGCGTCAGGCCCGAGAACTACTGGCTCAGGCTGTGGCTACCGCTGCCCCTGGCGGCAGCGATCGCCTGGGGTCAGCCTTGCGCACCGCCAGCAAAATCGACGAGGGTACCTACACCCGTCAGCAGGCCCAACCCTACCTCGATCGCTGGAGCGATCTGTTGCTAACGCTAGGGCAAGACAAGTGGTACGCCTCTGATCTAGACGCGGCGATCGCCTTGGGCCGGAGTGCCGCCCTCAACCCCAGCCGCGCCAAGCCAGCCCAGGAGCTGATTTGGATTAGTCAGGCGCGCCAGATGGCCCAGCAGAGCCTGACCACCTGGCGCACCGCTCCAGATCAACTGGTAACGCTCTACCGGGCTATGCTGCTGGCCAATCGACTGCCCGCCGACAGCCCCTACTATGCCCAAGCCCAGTCAAGCGTGGCGACCTGGCGCACCCACCTGAGCGAGCTGACCCGCCTGCAAACCGCCCAGGCGATCGGGCAAGTGCGCGACATAGAGGCGATTAAGGTCGCGATCGACCAGGCGGCTAAGGTGCCGATGGGCCACCCCCGGCGGGTGCAGGCCCAAACCCTGGTAGCCCACTGGCGGCAAGAGATTGAACGCCTAGAAGACCGCCCCTACCTGGTCGAAGCCCACACACTGGCCAGGGCCAAAACCTTTGAGGGTCTACAGGCGGCGATTCAAGCCGCCAATGCCATTGCCCTGCCCCGTGCCCTGCGCGGCGAAGCCCAGAGCTGGGTCTACATTTGGACCAATGAGCTGCAGGTGATGGAGGATAGTCCGCTGCTCAACCGAGCGCGATCGCTGGCAGCCCAGGGCAACCTCTCCCAGGCCATTGCCGAAGCCAGCGGCATTCGAGCAGGTCGCGCCCTCTACGATGAGGCCAAAGCCGCGATCGCCGAGTGGCAGGGAGAGATTGCCGCCGCCGAGCGCGCTCGCCTGCGCGCCCTTCAGGAGGCGGCTGCCCGTCGGGCCGCGATCGCTGACCCAGTGGAGAGCGATCCTGAGAGTGAAACCCCTGGCGCAGAGACCTCCGCAGACACGATGCCAGCGACAGAGGCGCTGCCTGTCGCCCCGGCCCCCGTGCCTACCGAGCTGAGCCTGCCGCGATCGCCCCTGCCAGACCGCATCGACACTGTTCCCGGTGAAAATTCCCCCGGTGAAAATTCTGCCCCGGCTGAGGCGGCAACTCCAATGCCCACGGTTATTGAGGCTGCGCCTACGGCCCCGCCGCCAGCCCTAAC
>NZ_JADEXE010000342.1 GCF_015207265.1 Nodosilinea sp. LEGE 07298
GGGCTAGGGAGCAGGGGGGCTAGGGAGCCAAGCAATTCGGAATGGTGGGCATATTTCAGCCATCGAGTACTAGGAGCGAAAGGAAGGACCTCGTCTCCTACTGGCGTACTCCTACTGGCGTAAAATTTTTTGATCAAATGTTAAGGGTTTCAACATTCCAGCTAGCATCACCTGATGTTTTGGGCTAAAGCTGGGTATCTTTTATTGCAGCCAAGGGTGATGATTACTGAGCCGCCCCTGAGCTGCCCCTGAACCGATCGCCGCTAGCGATGTCCGACCTAACCTCTGCTTTAAGGATCGAGGGGAGGTCGCCTATGAATCGGTGCTGTTTGTCCGTCCGTATAGATGTGATAAAAGTTCGTTCAAACCCGCCCGAAATTAATGTTGCCACCGAGGCATCCTTGTGTAAAATCGTGAGCAATATCTTTGCGCCCCAGCGCCCTTAAGGAGGTGAGACTTGATGACGGTTAGTGTTCAACCCAATTTAATTCGGTTTTTACAGGATGATTTAGCTATTTCGACAGCCTCTATCCAGGTTGCCCTGAAGCACAGCGAGCAAGATCCTGGGCCATTGCCCATGATTCTTTGGCAGTACGGTTTAGTGACCCTAGAGCAACTAGAGCAAATCTATGACTGGATGGAAGTGGCTTAGACCCACGGCACCCCGCCCAACCGATACGAGGCCCAACCAATAAGAGGCGTAGCACCAGCTGCGCCTCTTGTTTATAGGAAAGGATTTGTATACGGCGGCTTGAGATACTCGGCACGACGGGTCTAAATATCGTTCAGCTGCAGGGCCGATTGTGGAGATATCCAGATTTGCCTAAATAACTCCCTTAGAGCTAGGAATCAAATGCGCCCGGCGAGGATCTACCTCTGTGGCCATACGCATAGATCGGGCAAAGGCTTTGAAGGTAGCTTCGATAATGTGGTGCGAGTTGATGCCGTCGAGTTGGCGAATGTGCAGGGTCATTTGACTATGGTTGACCACGGCGACAAAAAATTCGCGCACCAGCTGGGTGTCGTAGGTACCCACCCGCTGGGTCGGAATCTCCAAGCCGTAGCTAAGGTGGGGGCGGCCCGAGAAGTCGAGCGCCACCTGCACCAGCGCTTCGTCAAGGGGGGCAACGAAATGGCCAAACCGGGTAATGCCCTTGCGATCGCCCAAAGCCTGGTGCAGCGCCATACCCAGGGTAATGCCCACATCTTCGTTGGTGTGGTGGTCGTCGATTTCAATATCTCCAGTGGCCTGCACCTCCAGATCAAACAACCCGTGGGAGGCAATCTGGTGCAGCATATGGTCCAGAAAGGGAATGCCGGTTTTGGCATTGCACTGTCCGGTGCCGTCTAGGGTTAGGCTCACCCGCACATCGGTTTCGCCGGTCGTGCGGCTAACGCTGGCACTGCGGCTGGGGTAAGTGAGACTGGCGTTGGGGGCCGCTAGGGGACGATCTTGGGTTTGCATGGCAGTTTAACGGGTTAAAGCTCTGATCATAAACGACCGCTGAACCAGCAAAGCGATTGCGATCGCTCCTCCAACGACACAGCGTAAAATTTCAACCACAATACCCGCAGATTGGATACTGCAGTTGTTTCACCCAACTACCCATCCACTCCCTTTCTCCCTACGGGAGACGCTAGCGCGAACGACTCCGCTCAGGGACCCCCGCCTACCCATCCACCCATCCACCAAAACTAATGCTCCCTAGCTGCCGGGAAACTTTTCGAGATGGGCCTTGGCTTGCAGGGTCATGTGCTCTTTCTGCACATCAAGGCGCTCAACTTGAAAGGTCATACCGCTGAGGCTAAACTGGCGCAGATCGAACAGGTCGTTCGCCGCCGCGAGCAGGCTTTGGGTGAGCGGTTCCGATGTGTTGTTCGGTTCCATCTGCACATCGTTGAGCATTAGCTGATACCCCTGGGAATCTACGACTGGGGCCGCGCTAAAGGCGACGTGCTGCTGTTCCCCCGAGTCCAGCAGGATATCCGTTGCGATCGCCACCCGTCCTTCCCCTGGCAGCGAAATCTGTACCTGCTGAACCTTCATTTGCACCGGGCGATCGTCGAGTTTTACCTCCAGCTTTTGCAGCTTTCGCTGAATGTAGTCAGAATTACAGGCCCGCTCGATGTCGGCCTCGGTCAGCTTAACGGCCATAGCGGCATTGGTGGGGCGCGTCAGTTCAATGTTGCCAAAGGCCGCTTTGATGGGGTCAATGGCCATACCGTCGGTTCGCACCTTCAGTTCTTCGGTGCGCAGGTCATTTTTGATCACTAAACCCTGCCCCTGAATATCGGCCGACTCCACTTCCCCTTGCATTAGGGCACCTGGATCGGTATGAATTTCGGCTTCCAGGGTTTCCGCTGAGTCGAGCTGAGTTGAGAGCCCCATTTCGACAGCTTTGCTGAGCGCCTGTTCTCCCAAATCCGAATTGCCTTTTGCCATGGTTAGTATCTCTGTATACGCTTGAACCCACCAGTCTAGAGGCCTGCAAAGCCTTTAAGCTCCGTCGCAGTAGGGGTTTTAGGCGTTGGCAAGAGTTTGCTTTGGGAAGATAAATTAATCTTTCTTAATGAATAGCCAAAGGTGCGATCGGTGTGACAGCAGCGCCGCCGCAGTCCTTTAGAGTGCCTACACTAGTACTCTGTGGCGCAAATCTAGATACTATTCTCCGGGGGCTAGGGAGCAGGGGGGCTAGGGAGCCAAGTAATTCGGAATGGTGAGCATATTTCAGCCGTCGAGCACTAGGGCAAGTAGCTGGCAGTGTGTGCACATATGTGCCAGGTCGCGATGACGAGGCCGGACGCGATCGCTTAGAGATTCGCCTCAAAATCAAGTGTCAGCTAAAACAGCTATCTCACGGTGGATTCCCGCCTGCGCGAGAATGGACATTGGTACTTTAATTATTAATTTGCGAGTCGCCTACAAAGCAGCCAGGATGGTCTCACGGGTGATATCGCCTGTTACGAAGGCAGATCCTAATTCCTTGGGCATCACAAAGCGCACCTGGCCATCCTCGACTTTTTTATCGCCCTGGAGCAGATCAAGAATATCGTTAGTCTGGATCTGCGACGGGATTTGAGTAGGTAGCCCTGCTTTTTCGATCAGCTTGAGCTGTCGGGTTTCTTCAGCTGCTGTCCAATAGTTGAGGGCCGTAGCGATTTTGCCTGCCGCTACCATACCGATCGCCACCGCTTCACCGTGGTTGACCCCGCGATAGTGCATCAGGCTTTCAACCGTGTGACCAATCGTATGGCCGTAGTTGAGAATGGCCCGCAGCCCCGCCTCTTTTTCATCTTGAGAGACCACATCGGCCTTGGCCTGGCACGATCGCGTCAGAATAGTGTGCAGCAGCGCGTCCCCCAGATAGCGGTACTGGTCAAGGCGGGGAGCGGCCTCCAGGGTTTCAAACAGCTCCTGATCCCAAATCACACCGTATTTAATCACCTCAGCCATCCCTGCCCGAAATTCACGTGGCGGCAGAGTCTTGAGTACCAGCGGGTCGATCATAACCAGCCGGGGCTGATGAAAGGCACCAATTAGGTTTTTGCCCTGGGGATGGTTAACCCCAGTTTTGCCGCCGATCGAGGCATCGACCATGGCCAGTAGCGAGGTTGGCACCTGCACCACGCTCAGCCCCCGCAACCAGGTGGCAGCGGCAAAGCCAGTCATATCGCCAATCACCCCGCCCCCCAAGGCGACCATAGCTGACTTGCGCTCCAGATGAAAGTCCAGGGCCGCAGCGTAGATTTTTTGAATTGAGGTGAGAGTTTTGTAGCGTTCTCCGGCGGGCAGCAGGCAGGTCTGCACGGCATAGCCAGCCTGGGTGAGAGAGGCGAGGGCGCGATCGCCATACTGCTTAAAAATCGCCGGATTCGATACCAGCAGCAGCTTCTGCCCCCGCTTGACTAGCGGCGTTTCTTCGTTTGCTAACCAGCTGCCCAAATGGTCAATGCCCCCCGTGGCCACCACCACACTGTAGGGATTGTTTGGCAGCGGCACAGGAATGACGGATTTCATGGAGATAGCCAGGCGACGGATAGGGTTGTTTAAAAACTTTAGCCGCTTTGGGCGACGGAAGGTGGGGGTGATGAGGAGGGGGGAGTTCAAGGTTCAAGGTTCAAGGTTCAAGGTTCAAGGTTCTTCAAAATTTTGAACTCTCAGTTTTGAACTTTGCATTCATCCACCCATCCACCCATTCACCCATTCACCCATCCACCCATCCACCCATCCTCTCCCCACACATCCCTCACCGTGGTTCAATATAGAGTCGTAGCTGTTGTGGAGAGAGCGTTATGGGTGGTGTAGTAGCCTATGTAGTGTTTTTGTCGGTCATGGTGGGCACTGCCATGGGGCTGTACTTTGGCCTGCGCCTGACTAAGCTGATTTAGATGGGGTTGACTTAGCCCCTAACTTTGGCGCTAGGTAGGTAATGGCCTGAAGGCTGCCTAACAACAACCAGCCCAAAATGTTGATGCGGCCATCGTAAAAGGCTAGATCAAAGACGGCAAAGGCTGTAGTGCCGCCAAAGCCAGCCAGGTAGCCGCCGAGCAGAGCCAGGGTATCGGCCGGGAGTGGGGCGCATATCACCGTGTAGGTACTGCGCCCCACGACCCATCCCACTAGACCAGTAAACCCAAGGGCCACCGGCAATCCGGCTTCGGCAGCGAGCATGAGCCAGAGATTGTGGGCGTGGGGCAAAAAATCGTCTGCCACTGGAAAATCGGCCGGGTCGTAGAGCAGCTTGAAGGTGCCCAGGCCACTGCCAAACCAGGGGTGATGAGGAATCATATCAAGGGCTAAGCGCCAGACGCTAAGCCGCAGCGAAGCGGTAGCGAGGGCTTCTGGCAGGGTGCGTCCGCCTATGCCCCAAATGAGCGCGCTGATGACCATGAGCGCGATCGCCCCCAGCCCAGCCCAAAAAATATAGCGGTAGGGCCGCAGCAGCCCGCCAAATAGCAGCAGCTGCAGCCCGGCAATTAAAAGCCCATTACGAGAGCCAGAGCAAAAAATGCCGACCAACACCAGGGCGGTCGCTCCACATATCCACGGGCTTTTAGCCCTGAGATCTCGGCGGCTGAGGTAGTAGGCGCAAAGGCCTAGCCCCAGACCGAACACGATCACCATGTAGTTGGCAAAGGCATTGGGATGGCCAAACACGGTGCTGGCCCGAGCCCCATAGCTAGTCTTGAGGTACAACCACTGCAGCCACGGAGAGCTGCCCCAGCGGCTGAGGCCGCTCGGCGATCGCAGATAGATCTCGACAACCGCCGCCAGATTAATGGGAATGGTCGACACTAGCAGCGTTACGGCCCAACTGTGGAGGGTTTTTAAGGGCTGCCTAAAGGTGGGTACAGCGATCGCGATCGCGGCATAAAAAATAAAAAACGGTATAAAATTGAGCGTCTGTAGGGCCGACTCAGCAGGCGCTTCAGATAGCACTACCCCAACGCCAAACCCCAAGGCCAGCCATACCCAGCCATGGGTATAAAGCAGCTGCCAAATCTGCCGATGCCAGCGGTGCAGGCTGACGATTAAAAAGCTGCCTAAGGTCGCGATCGCCCCATAGACCACGTAAGGCAGCACCACCAAACTGGCTAACACCAACCGCTCTAGCGCTAAACTGCTAACCCCAAACCCGTTTTCTTTAGTAGGCTCCATCGCCAAGCATAACCACCCAAATTGTTTTCAGCAAAATGTAAATGTCTAGCCAAACCGACCAGTTCCTGACGTAGTAGGCGTCGAGGTTAACCCGCTCGTCGTAGGACACATTGTTGCGCCCCGAAACCTGCCACAGCCCTGTGAGGCCTGGTAACACCTGAGTGTAAAGGCTGTACTTGTCGGCGTAGCGAAAGATTTCTTCCTTAACAATTGGTCGAGGCCCCACCAGGCTCATTTCTCCCCGCAGCACGTTCCACAGCTGGGGCAGTTCGTCGAGGCTGGTGCGCCGCAAAAAATTCCCCAACCGGGTAATGCGAGGATCGTAGCGAAGCTTGTGGTCAAGCTCCCACTGCGATCGCAGGGTCGGATTGGCCTCAAAGTAGCGCTCTAACACATGGTCGGCATTAGACACCATGGAGCGAAACTTCCAGGCGATAAAAGGAATGTTGTTTTGCCCCAGACGCGGATGGCCGTAGAAAATTGGCCCTGGCGAATCGAGCTTGACCAAAACTGCAATTAGGGCCAGCAGCGGCAGAACTACAATGCCTATCACCACCGTAAGGCCCATATCGAGCAGCGCTTTAATCAAACGAGGCCCCGGCAGTAGGAGCTGCTGGCGAATTTCCAAGCCCAAAATTCCCCCCAAGTCTTTTGAGCTTACCCAAAGACTGGCCACTCCAAACAAATCGGGGATCATCATCAGGTGCGGAAAGGTGCGGCCATAGCGCTCCAATATCCTCAACAACTTTTCCCGCTGCACCCCCGGCATGGCCACAATGGCATAATGAATGTCGTGCTTGCGGGCTAGGAGAGGCGCGATCGACAGTGGCCCTACCACCGGCACGCCACAGATCGTATCGCTGCGATCGCGATCGTCGTCTAGCACGGCCACGGGCTTAAGGCCAAAGTTAGGCTGGTTTTTCAGCGTCTGAATCACCAGTTCCCCCG
>NZ_JADEXE010000343.1 GCF_015207265.1 Nodosilinea sp. LEGE 07298
TCCCTCTACCTCTCCCCCTTCCCCTCCCTGCGCCGGCTGTGGATCGAAGGTCGGCAGCACTGCTCTGTCTGAGGCCCTGCGCCGGGTGCGGCAAGATTTCCCTCAGCTGCCAAGCGAGGCGGTGCTGGTGGGTCTGGAGGCCCCCGATGATGCCGCCGTCGTCACCGTTCCGCCTGGTCAGGTAATGGTGCACACCGTCGATTATTTCACCGCCCTGGTCGATGACCCGTTTGTTTTTGCCCAGATTTGCCTCAAGCACTGCCTTAGCGATTTGTACGCCATGGGCGCGACTCCCCATACGGTGCTGGCTTTGGTGCAGGTGCCCTACGCCACCCCCGCCAAACAGGCAGAAATGCTGTACCAAATTCTGGCGGGCACCTCTAAGGGGCTCTTTGCCAGCGATGCCCCATTGGTGGGTGGACATACTGTGGTTGGCCCCCAGCTGGCTCTGGGCTTTGCCTGCAATGGTGTAGCCGATCCGGCAAAGCTGCTGCGCAAGGGCGGCATGCAGTCTGGCGATGCGCTGATTTTGACCCAGCCGCTGGGCACCGGCACCCTGTTTGCTGCCGACATGCAGGGCAAGGCCAAGGGACGGTGGATTGAGGGCGCGATCGCCCACATGCTCACCCCCAACCGGGCCGCCGCCGATATCTTTCGCGCCCACGGGGCCACGGCCTGCACCGATGTGACGGGCTTTGGCCTGGCCGGGCACCTGCTCGAAATGGTGCGCGCCTCCGGGGTGACAGCAGCCCTAAACCTCGACGCGCTCCCTATTCTCGCTGGTGCTGCTGAAACCCTGGCCACAGGCATTGTCAGCACCCTCCATCCCCAAAACCTACAGGCCGCCGAGTTCATCGACCCCGCTGGCAGCAGCCATCCCCTTTACCCGCTGCTGTTTGACCCTCAAACCGCTGGCGGTCTACTGGCCACCGTACCCGCTGCCCAGGCCCAACTCTGTCTGGCGGCGCTGCATCGTCAGGGCTACGAAGCGGCGGCTCTAGTGGGTGAGATTGGTGCTGCTACCGATGGGGCTTGGCAGCTAAGCCTCAAGCCTGGAGCCTAGACCGTCAAAGGCACAGGCTTTGGGTAATGGTTGCGCCATCGGTGGCCCTGGCAAACAGGTAGCCCTGGCCATACTCACAGCCCAAATCGAGCAAAATATCTTGCTGCTGCTGGGTTTCAATACCTTCGGCGGTTACCGCCATACCCAGGGTATGGCAGAGAGCAACGATGGCGCGCACAATCTCTAGCTTTTCGGCATCGGTGTCCATGCCCTGTACGAAGGAGCGATCGATTTTAACAATGTCGATTGGGAACTGATGCAGATAGCTAAGCGATGAGTAGCCTGTGCCAAAGTCATCCAGGCAAATCTGAACGTCAAGCTGCTTGAGCTGCTTGAGCATTGCGATCGCCTCTTTGGCATTTTCAATAAACACGCTTTCAGTAATTTCTAGCTTTAAGTAATCACCACTGAGGTTGGTATCTTGCAGAATGCTTGCGAAGGTGTCGACCAGATTTTTTTGAGTGAAGTGGTTGCTCGACAGGTTGACGTTAATGGCCACAGTAGGGGATGGCTCGTTGCGGTGAGGGCACATGACCATACGGCCCTCTGTCATCATCCAGGCTCCTATGCCCAGTTGCTGCCAGGCTTTTAGCTGTTGGCAAGCCTGGCGCAATACCCACTGATCGATGGTGGCAATGACGCCCATATCTTCAGCTAGGGGAATGAATTGATCGGGGTAGATTAGCCCCTCCCCTGGTTTTTGCCAGCGGACTAGGGCCTCCAGACTGGCAACGGTTTGGGTTGTCAGGGCAACAATGGGCTGATAGTAAACCAGCAATTCATTATGGGCGATCGCCTGGGTGAGAGCCTGTTCTCGCTGCATCAACACCCTTGCCTGATGGTGCATAACGGCATCGAATACCTGGTAGCCGCCGCGCCCCTGCTCCTTGGCTCGGTACATGGCAATGTCGGCATCACGCAGCAAATCGGCCGTGTTTTCGTAAGGAATCGAACTCTGCACAATGCCGATGCTGGCACTGATCAACAGCTTGTGGTTGTTGATGATAAACGGCTGTTTGAGATCGTGGAGAATTCTTTCGGCGGTGTAGCAGGCCGCGGTGACATCGGTGACATCTTCTAGCAGAATGGCAAATTCGTCTCCTCCAAAGCGGGCCACGGTATCTATGGTGCGCAAATGGGACCTCAAGCGAGGGGCGGCCTGCATTAAAAGCTGATCGCCGAGTAGGTGCCCAAGGGTGTCGTTGATGACTTTGAAGCGATCGAGATCGAGCAGCATGACCACAAAGCCGAATTCCGGCGATCGCTGGGCGCGATCGACCGCCTGCTGCAAACGATCTAAAAACAGAGTGCGATTGGGCAGTTGGGTCAGGGCATCGTGTAGGGCATTGTGCTCAAGCCGGGCCTCCATGCGGCGCTGCTCGGTACTGTCGCGTAGCACCATGACCGCTCCCTCAGTCTTGCCCCGCTCGTTACGAATGGGGGCAGCGCTATCAGAAACCGGAGTTTCATCCCCGGATCGGGTCAGCAGCAGCACGTTCTCAGGGAGGTACACGATGCTGTCTGCCTGCAGGGATTGCAGCAGCGGGTTTTCGAGCAGCGTACGGGTGACCGCATCAACAAACTGAAACACCTCGGCGGGCGATCGCCCAATGGCCTCGGTCTCCGCCCAGCCGGTCAACGCTTCGGCCACCGGGTTCATAAACTTAATTAAGCCCTCCGTATCGCTAGCGGTCACCCCTTCGCCGATGCTGTTTAAAACGGCCAGCAGCCACTGGCGGTGTTTTTTCAGTTCTTTTTCAAGGCCGTGTTTGTAGAAGGCAATTTCAATATTGGCACGCAGCTCTCGGGCCTCAAAGGGCTTAAGAATATAGCCAAAGGGAGTGGTCAGGCTGGCTCGTTTAAGGGTGTCTTCGTCAGCGTAGGCGGTGAGATAGATAACCGGAATATCTAAAGCCTGGGTAATTTGGGCAGCCGCCGCAATGCCATCGACAGCGGCGCTGAGATGAATATCCATCAGCACTAGATCGGGGCACAACTCCAGGGCTTTTTGAATAGCTGCCTCACCAGAGGTAATAATCGCAGGCACCTCATAACCCATGTCCATCAGGGTCGCCTGTAAATCCATTGCGATCACCACTTCATCTTCTACAACTAAAACTGTTTTTTTCTCCATAGTCCTTGTCTTTACTCCGCAACGATTGTCAGGCTGGAAAGGTGATTTGAAAAATAGTCCCAACGGGCTGCGGCACGATTTCAACCCTGCCCCTAATTTGTTGAGTTAGATTTTTTACCAAACTCAACCCCAATGAGGAAACCTGCTGAAGATTAACCCCGTCAGGCAAGCCAATACCGTCATCCTGTAGTCGGATCATCAAACGATGGTCAGAGCTAAGACAAGAGGTGATAGAGATTTTTCCGGTTCGGCCATCGGGAAAAGCGTACTTAAGCGAATTAGAAATTAGTTCAGTCAGAATCAATCCGCAGGGCAGGGCCGTCTCAATATCAAGGCTATAGGGCTCTATTTCAAGCTGCAAGGCGATGTAGCGGCTGTCAAACTGATAAGTTTCGAGCAAACTGTAGGCCAAATTTTGAATATAATCAGCTAGGTCAATGCGGGTGAGATCTTGGGACTGATACAGCTTCTCATGCACCAGCGCCATGGCTTTAATACGGCTTTGACTATCTCGCAATACTGATAGAGCTGCCGAGTCGGATGCGTTACGCGATTGTAGATTTAGCAGGCTGTAGATCACCTGCAAATTGTTCTTAACCCGGTGATAAATCTCTTTCAGCAGCAGCTCTTTTTCCTTTAAAGAAGCCTGGAGTTTTTCCTGAGAATCTTTGCGATCGCTAATATCCTGCTGCACCGCCACCAGCACCATGCCGTACTCGGGGTGCTCAAATACTGAAGTGGTCGCACTACACCAAAATGGCGTGCCGTCTTTTTTAACATTGTAGACTTCGTAGGTGGCCTCCTGGTTGGCTAATACCGCCTGGCGAATCGACTGATTAACGTCCTCGGCACTGGTGTCCTCATTAGCATAGTTGACGATCGAAACGTGCTGCCCATCTAACTCCCCAGGACCATAGCCAAACATCTGCTCAAATTTGCGGTTGGCGTAGCAAATCATCCCATTGTCGGCTCTGACCACGCAGATGCCCTCGGCCATATTTCGGGTGATAACGGCTTGAAATGCCTGCATATTTTCCGCCTGTTTGCGTTCGGCTTCGCCGCGTTTGCGATCGCTGATATCAATAATGACCCCCAGCATGCGCATGGGCTCCTGGTTCAAGTCGTATAGGCCTCGCCCCCGGCCCACTAGCCACCGCAGGCTGCCGTCAGGGTGTACCACGCGGTACTCAGCCTCGTAGTCAGTATGCTGGTGCAGGGCATCTTGTAAGGCCTGCTCGATCCGATCCAAATCGTCGGGGTGAATAGCCTTGCGCCAGCGCTGATACGGATCTTCCGTAGCTCTGGGATCTAACCCGAGCAGCTTAAAGTGGTTGTCATTCCAAATCACCCTATTCTGCCGCACGTCCCAATCCCAGGTGCCGATGTGGGTAAATTCAAGGGTGAGCCGCAGCTGCTCTTCGCTGCGGGCCAGGGTGACCTCAGCCCGCTTGCGCTCGGTTATATCTTCGACAATGTATGAAAAGCGAGGGTGTTTGCTGAGACTGTTGGCAATGGGGCAAACACTCCCCGCCAGCCAGCGGGTGCCCTCAGCTGCCTCATGGCAGTATTCAAACTGCACGGGAGCCTGGGTGTGCTCAGCCTGACGATAGTAAGCAATCCAGCGCCGAATGGTGGCCGTAGATACGCCCAACTCGCTGGCAAACCGATTTTCCATCGCTGGTGGCGTAGTGCCCAAAAACTCCGCGGCGGCCCAGTTGTCAGAGATGTGCAAAATATCGTCGTCATGCAGTTCGACAACACCCATGAGCATGGCAGCACTGTTAAAAAAGCTGCGCAAAATCGATTTTCGCTGGCGCAGGTCGGCGTTAATGTGTTGCAGGTCGGCGGTGCGTTCGGCCACCCGCTGTTCGAGCTCGGCTTTGGACTGGTGCAGGGCAGTTACAGCCTGCTGGCGCTCTGCTTCAATACGTTTGCGTTCGGTAATTTCTTCGCAGACGGTGCTAATGCCGATAATGCGATCGCCATCTTTGAGCGGCCAAAAGCTTTCTAGCCAGGTGCGCTGAATCCCAGGATGGGCAGGGGTCTCACCGCTAATTTCCATATTCAAAAGCGGTTCCCCCGTGTCGAGAATGCGGTGCAGCATGGCCTCGGCCTGGTCAGCTAAATTGGGCAACAACTCCCGCACAGTACGGCCCAGGTGTGCCTCTATGGGTAGTCCGTTCATTTCCGCTAGCCGCTCGTTGACCCGCACAAAACGAAGCTCGCGATCGATCACGTTGAGCCCGATGGGAGCCGATTGATAAATGGTTTCAATCTCAGCGAGCTGCTGCTGCAACTGCAACTGCTGGGTTTGCAGACTGGCCTCAATGCGTTGGCGCTCAACTTCTAGCCGTTTTCTCTCGCTAATATCGCGAAAGAAAATAGACAATCCCTCGGGCGCAGGATAGACGCGAATCTCAAGCCAAAGGTCGTGTTTGGGCGGCTCAAAATAATGGTGTTCTGTATGAATAGTGGCCTGCTCCGCCATTGCCCGACGGTAATGGGCTTCTAAAGATGAACCGACTAGCGCCGGCCATTCTTCCCAACAGGTTTTACCCAAAACGTCGGTGCGGGGCTTGCCGTTAATTTGTTCGCCAGCGGCATTTAGATAGGTTATGCGCCAGTCACAGTCTAGAGCCACAAACGCATCGCCCATACTTTCTAAAATTTGGGTCAATCGGGTCGCAGACGCCTCAGCAGCCTGCTGGGCGGCCTCAGCAATGGTGCGGAGCTGATATTCTCGCTGAGCCGACTCGCGCCGCATGGTGGCTAGTTTGAGGCAGGTTTCAATCTGCACTAGCAGCTCACGATTAGAGAAAGGCTTGGTCAGATAAGCATCGGCCCCCGCTTTTAGCCCATTAATACGAGCCTCTTCCTCCGCCCGCGCTGAGAGCAAGATGATTGGCAACTCGCGGGTTTGGGCATCAGCCCGCAGCGATCGCAGCAACTCCAACCCATCCAGGCGAGGCATCATTACATCTGTCAAAACCAAGTTGGGCCGGCGGTGGCGAATGGCCTCTAGGGCAGCCACACCATCGGCCACCACTTCAACGGTATACCCCTGCTCCAACAGCAGAAAGGTCACAAAGTCCTGCGTATCAGCATTGTCATCTGCAATCAGAATATGGGCCGATGACCGATCTACTCCATTTGCCTGGGCCATCGTCACCTCCCTAACAACCACCCAAAAACGCTCCTTTAAGCATTTGGTACAATACTGGCATGCCGGTTGAGCCACAGAGTCTGCTATTTCACGTCGTAACAGCAGTGGCTATTCTCTAAGGCTCAATACGGATTTTGGGGAGCTAGTTCAACAAGGTCTCCAATAGGTTGCCCAGCAGTGCCTTTCCTCGCTTACGGGCATTGTGTACGAACTCAAAGAACCCCAGATAAAGCGGCAGTTTCTCCT
>NZ_JADEXE010000344.1 GCF_015207265.1 Nodosilinea sp. LEGE 07298
GGGGTTGCAGGGGTTCGCCGGGGTTGGGGCTAAACAAAAAGCGAATGCCGTCGGCCCCGGTGGCGGTGGGGGCAATAGGCTTGAGTTCGACCTCAAACTGCACCCGCTCCATGGCCAGGGGCTTGAGTTCATTCACCAGGCGGGTTTCGAGCTGCTGGGCCACGCCCTGGCGCAGGGTAGTGAGCTGGTCGCAGGCATCCGTCAGGGCGGCCTGGGTCTTCTCGACCTCGGCTTCTAGAGCCTCGATTGACTGGCCTTCGCCGGAGAGTTTGGCCAGCGATCGCACCACTTCATCGCGGTAGGCCACCAGCTCGGGCAAGGTGCGGCTAAAGCGGCGGCACAGCCCCTTGAGCTGGCGCATGCGCTCTTCCACTTCCTCCAGTCGCTGGGGGTCGGCCTCGACGCTGGCCCCGTAGGCGTTGATCGCTCGCCCCGCTTCTTCGACCTGGGTGAGGGCTTCGCTGACCATGCCCAAAATCGAAGTAATGGCCGGGTCGTAGCGCTCCATATCGATCAAAATTCCCTCTGCTTTGCCCAGCAGGTCGGCGCAGGCGCTATCCCCCGCCTCACTCTCGTAGAGAATTTGGTAGGCCTGGTAGCTGTTCTGCTGTAAATCGACGCTGTGGTTGAGGCGATCGTGCTCTTGGGCGAGCTTGTCGAGTTCGTCGGGGTCGTCGAGCTGGGCCTGCTCTAGGTCTTGGCGGTGCATTTGCAGCAGCTCTAGCTGGTCGCGGCGCTGCTGGTCGGCCTTGCGGCGGGTTTCTAGGCGTTTTTTGGCCTGGGTGGCGGCCTCGTAGGCCTTAGCTACCTGCTGGCGCTGGGCGACTAAGGGGGCACCGCCAAAGCCGTCGAGCCACTCCCGCTGGCGATCGCCCGAACCGAGCAGCACCGTTTGCCCCTGGGCGGTGATTTCGACCAGCTTTTGGCGCAGGCCTTCGAGCTGGGGCCGGGTGGCGGGGCTGCCGTTGAGAAAGGAGCGGCTGCGCAGGGTTTTGCCCAGAGTGAGTTCGCGGCGCAGCACTAGAGCACCCTCAGAAGGGGAAAATTCCTGCTCGGCTAGCCAGGTGTGGATGTCGCTGGGTACGTCAAAGGTGGCTTCTACCAGGGCTTTTTGGCTACCGGAGCGCACCAGGCGCTGGTTGGCCTTGCCGCCCAGGACGGCATCAATAGCGTCGAGAATGATGGATTTGCCCGCTCCAGTCTCGCCCGTGAGCACGTTGAGCCCGGCCTCAAGCCGCAGATCGAGCTGGTCGATCAGCGCAAAGTTCTCGATGTGCAGGGCGGTTAGCATGGAGGCAATAGTCTAGTACCCACGTATTTTAATGGGAAGGCCCGTGGATACGCTGCTGAAATGCGTAAGTTTTAATAGGCTCCCCGTTTTGCAGGTAGGAAATCGGGTAGTGCCAAGGCCATATTCGTTGTCTCTCGTTCGAATGCTCCGCGTTGGAATGCGGCTCGGAGGCTCTGCCTCTCTAAGGTGTAGGGCGCATTTCTAGCGAGGGTGTGTTGCTATTCCTCAGCCTCATCGGAAGATCCCAACGTTTGCCGGAGTTCGTCGGGAGTGGTGTTGAGGATTTGGGCTGCTTCATTGAGCAGGGATTCGTCTTGTGTTGACTGATAGAAGCGGGCAAGATTGCCAAGGGAAATACCCAAACCGTGCTCGTCATTAAATTCGACGGTAATTCTCAAGTCTTCTAAGTAGTGGGCTTTTGCGTTATCCAGATCGCCAGTTTCTTCGGCTACCTGGCCAAGGTGATAGTACGTGCGGGCCTGCTCATAGCGATCGCCAAACTCGATATAGAGGTTTAAGGCCTGTTGGTAGTACTGCCGGGCCTGCTCATAGCGTCGCTGCGACTCCGCCACCCTACCCATCTGGTGGTATGTGCCCGCCTGGGAATAGCGATCGCCAAACTCGATGTAGAGGTCTAAGGCCTGTTGGTAGTACTGCTGGGCCTGCTCAAACTGCCGCTGTAAATACGCCACGTTGCCCATATTGTGGTGCGTGCTGGCCTGCCCATAGCGATCGCCAAACTCGATGTAGAGGTCTAAGGCCTGTTGGTAGTACTGCTGGGCCTGCTCAAACTGCCGCTGCTCCTGCGCCACACGGCCCATCTGGTCATACGTGCCCGCCTGGGAATAGCGATCGCCAAACTCGATATACAGGTCTAAGGTCTGTTGGTAGTACTGCTGGGCCTGCTCAAAGCGTCGCTGCGCCTGCGCCACCCGGCCCATATTGTGGTGCGTGCCCGCTTGGGAATAGCGATCGCCAAACTCGATATAGAGGTCTAAGGCCTGTTGGTAGTACTGCTGGGCCTGCTCAAAGCGCCGCTGCTCCTGCGCCACTCGGCCCATCTGGTGGTACGTGCTGGCCTGGTTGTAGCGATCGCCAAACTCAATATAGAGGTCTAATGCCTGTTGGTAGTACTGCTGAGCCTGCTCATAGTTTCGCTGCTCCTGCGCCACCCTGCCCATCTGGTGGTACGTGCCTGCCTGCAAATAGCGATCGTTGCGAGCCTCGTTCAGTGCAAGGCTTTGCTCGTAGAAGGCATTTGCCCGGTCAAACTGACGCTGTTCTAGGGCAACGTCGCCCAAATCTTGCAAAAGTGCGGGGACCGATTCAAATTGGTTGTGGGTTTTGGCGCTCTCCAGGGCGGTGTTGTACTCGGCAGTGGCCGTGTCGAACTGGCGCAGGTCTGCGTAGGCATGGCCCAGTTTGCGGTGAAAATCTCGCTCTAGAGTGGGGTTTGGGTACTGTTCCAATAGCTTTAGCCCCGCTTGCAGATAGTCGCTGGCTTTGGCCGGCTGTTTCTGGGTGTGGTAAGCAGAGCCGATTTTGTAATACAGTTCGCAGCACAGCGGGAGATCTTGAGGAGCAATGGGTTTTCCTGATGGAGCGAGTTCCATCAAAAGCCGTTTGAGCTGCTCGATCTGCTCCAGATTGTTGCCAGACGCAATAGTTGGTAGGGGGCGATCAGCTATATCGGCCTTGAGCTGTTCTACCGTTTGCAGAGGCGTTTTGAACCGAAACAAGCCCGATTGCCAAGCCCAAAAATCGGGGGCATATTGGCTGATGCGGGTGAGGGCGTAGTCGGGCAGCACAAACAGTAGCGGGTGGGGCACCCTTTCCCGGTAGGCATCGCGCACAAAATTGAGGTCTTGCAGCATGGGTGGATAGGCCCCTATGCCATCGGTGCCGATCGCCGCCTCTAGCCCTTGAATGAAGAGCACCAGTTTTTTGTTGCCGTTGGAAGACGATGCACTGAGGCTGGCCAGCCGCTGCCGCAGGGCATCTAGCAAATAGCGCAGGTCGGGCTGGCGAGAAAAGTTGATCACCTCCAGGTGGGTGTCGGTATTAGCCAGGTGCTGGCGCAAAGCCTCCGCTAGCAACGGTCTGTCTCGCTCTTGGTTAACTTCCACAAAGCCAATAGTCAGCCCTTCGGCAAAGTCGATAAAAGTCATTAACTCCGCAAATTCTTGCCGATTGGCCTCGACCAGGGCAGCACTGGTGTAGGGGGCTGGGGCAGCGGTTTGAGTTGAGGAAACGTCCAGTTCACTGTTTGCTGTGGGAGGGGCATCAGGCATCGTGAGACATTACCTCCTCCAGCGCGGTTTTAAATAACTGGCTTTGGCGCACGGCTGGGTTGGGATAGTTCCAGCGATCGAGGCCGTTGTACTCCAGCACTGAGGTGTTAAACAGCATGAGCTGCCCGGCTTCATCCTTGGTGATGTTTTTGGTCAGGCAGACCCGTGCCAGCAGCGGGTAGTGGTCGTCGGGGACAAACCGCTCAAAGTTAAATTGTTGCTGCTTAACGGCGTACTCGACATCCTCCGGTTGAATTTTGCTGTGCTTGCGGGTACTGGCCGTTTGGCAGGCGCTACGCACCATCTGCATGAGCTGCCGCACATGGCCACCGCTGGCTTTTACCAAGTCCAACACCTGCTCGTAGGAGTCAAACAGCAGGTCGATATCCACGCGTCTCCGAATGATTTTGGCCAACTGGGTCAGGCCCTCGGTGGTGTAGCCTAGGTCGCAGCGCTGGCGCTCCAGTTGGTAAATATTCACCATTGAAACAATATGGGGGTCTGTACCAAAGGTATTGGCGATATTTTTGGGTGAGCACAGCACCGAAATTGGCACGGTGTAAATCATCGTGCAGTTCAACTCTCGGAGCTGAGCCGCATAGTCAAAAAAGAGATGATCACCGACTCGGGGTGGTACGCGATCGAGGTTGTCGAAAATTACTAAGAATCCTTTGGGATAGAGCGGCCTAATTTTTTTGTAGGCATCCAACAATAGCAAGTTGACATCCGCCTTCAGGCGCGAAATATCCCGCTGGAGGGTCTGGCGAATCACCGTTTTTTGCTTGTCGGCACCTTTAATTTGAGCCAGTAGCTTCACCATCAGCTTGGCCAGAAACGGAGCCTCAGCCCCCAAACTTGCTTCGGCATCTACACTGACTGACGTTTCAACCGTGCGCTCATCTTCGCGGGTGATTTCTTTGAACCAGTCTTCGACACTTTTTTGCAATCTGGTGTCAAACCGCAGCCCCCGTTGCCTCAGAGCAAACTCGATCTGCTTAATGACGATTAGATAAAAGTCAGTATATTCGGCATCGTTGGTGTCGGTTTCTTCATTAGCCTCCAGGTAAATCACCCAGAAGTCTTGCTCCCACTGGCGGCGAATGCGCTGGAGTTCAGTGCTTTTGCCACAGCCCCGATGCCCGGTAAAGAGAATAGTGCAAAACTCTCCCGGTTCCTGAAAATCGAGCACCGTGTTGACACTTTCGATCGCCTCAGTTTTGCGTACCGGGGCCAGGTCAACGTAGTAACGCTTAAGCCCCTGTCCAGAAAGCGGGTTAACATCACACAGCCGAAAGGCTTCTTTGAGTGTTTTGGCCCGAAAATCTTCCATGACAAGCACACCCAAAACCGATTAGTGTTCTATGCCTAAGTTTACACACCTCAGTTGTAGTCAGGATCTTTCAACATCTCCCCGTGCGATCGCCTCCAAACGTAGGGTGGGCAATGCCCACCACCTCACCCATTCACCCACCGCCCACCCCGAACATCTAGCGATTCCTTCGGATAGCTTCGCTAACGCGCCAGTGCAAAGTAGGCGATGCTCAACCGATGGGTTTGCCCTGCAATAGCAGAGGTGACAAGCGGGCAGTGCCCGCCCTACAGTAGTCTACGTTCCGAGCCTCGGACCATCGCGCCGCAGCAGACTAAATACCTCCCCCTGCGCTGGGGTAATCAAAATCCCCGAAGTGGGAATCGTCACCAGCTGGCTCCACAGAGCCGCCTCTACTGATATCCAGGCAGAGCCTGGGCACTAGATACCTACTGCTCCTCGTTCCCAGGCTCCTGCCTGGGAATGCCCTCCCGAGGCTCCGTCTCCGCTTCTGCGGCAGAGCCGCACCGGCTTAATACCCAGGCAGGAGCCTAGGCACCAGCATCGCGAAGCAAGTACAGCCCAACGCGAAGCAAGTACAGACCCACGCGAAGCAATTACAGCCCAACGCGAAGCAAGTACAGACCCACGCGAAGCAATCACACCCCAACGCGAAGCAAGTACAGACCCACGCGAAGCAATCACACCCCGACGCGAAGCAAGTACAGACCAGCGCGAAGCAATCACAGAGGTGGTTATGCTTCACCATCATCTGCACTTCATTCAGCAGCCCCCGTCAATAATACTTCCGTAAAGCTGCGCCGTTTCTTCCGGGTCGGCGATCGCAGCGAGCACATTGCCCTGAGCGATAGGCGAGCCCCCTTCAACCTTGCCGCCAACTCGATTTCCTAACCACCCTTTTGTACTGCCATCAAGGATCACTACACCCATGCCCAGTACCGATACCAGCCGCCGTTTGCGGCCCGACTACATCGGGCAGGATGTTGATTCACTACGCGGTGCGCGCACCATTGCAGACTACACCTCCGCCCGCCCCGAGACCACCCTCGGCGGGCTCCAGAACAGCTACGCCGAGATGATTGCCGCCCAGGATGAAGAGACCGCGATCATGGTGCGGGCCAAAGCCGCCGCCGACAAGGCTCGCCTAGCCGAGTGGCAGTTCCACCAGAACGTGCTGGCGATGAAAGAGCTGGTGCGGGGCGTCTACGGCTCCGACAGCAACGAGGCCCAGGCCATCGGCTACAAGAAAAAGTCTGAGCGCAAGCGCCCCCGCCGCCGCGCCGCTTAGCCTGCCAACCAAGATGCCAAGCGCTGCTGAATACAGGTATACGTCAAACATTCAGTATCTCCCGTAGGGGCAAACAACCGTTTGACCCTACCCAAAGCAAAACTCTGCCATGGGATAAGCAATAAATACCTCTCTAGGTGCAAGTAGGGAGGTTACCACCGGGGAATTGGAGGCTAGACCGTTACAATAGTTTACGGGGACAGTTTAGGCGTACAGTCGGCATACGGTCTGGTGACAGTCTTTCATTAGGCAACAGCCTAGGGTTCCTCGGTTCTTCATCCTCTTCTCTGAGCGTGCTATGGCTTTAAACACCACCCAAGATTCGGCTCAGCACTTCGGTGGCTCCATCGACATCATTGATGCTGAAGCCATTACGGTACCCAGGGACTGTCTC
>NZ_JADEXE010000345.1 GCF_015207265.1 Nodosilinea sp. LEGE 07298
CCTCTAGGTCTTGCAGCTCGCGGTAGAGGCGATCGTAGACTTCGTCGGGCAGGTCGGGGGCGTCGAGCACGTAGTAGGCGTAGCTGGCGGCCTGGAGCTGCGTCCTGAGGGACTGTGCTCTGGCGGCGGTGGTGTCGTCTGCGGCCTGGTTCATGGCTCGGTTCTCTAAAATCGCCCGGTGGCTAGTGTAGCGCTGCTGTGCCTCTGAGGCATCTTGCCCCGGCAGGCGAGAAGCCTGCTCTACGGATTTTCACGATTCACATAGGATTGCCATAGTTGATAAGACTATTAACTGGTTGATTTCTCAACCAATTGACCATCAACAAATTTGTGCAAAACACTAGATACCAGTGTTTGATAAGGTATGCCTTCTTTTAGTGCCCGAGCCTGTAGTGCCCGGAGGTCTTTTGAAGACAGGCGAATATTGATTCGGGCATCTTTTTTGAACGTGGCTGCTGCAATCTCCCGATGCGATTCCAGCTCTTTTTCGTGATTTTCTGGTCGCTGGAGTCGGCCAGCCTCGAACGCATCTAGAATGTCTTGTTCTTCGGAATCGAAATTACTCATCATCTCTATCAATTAGGTACTGCTTAGTTGCTTTACGGCTAGGAATAATCGTTTTAAGAAAAATCTCCTCATCGCTTTCAACAAAGGGAACTAAATACGCGTACCCTTCTACTAGCACGACTGAGATTTTTTGCCCCGGATACCGCTCTTGGTTAGGGTGATCAAAGATGTCGATTTCGTTGCCTAGCTGAATGTTTAAAACAATGTCTTCAAAGGTGATACCTCGCTCCTGCCGGAGGCGCTCATTTTTTTCTGAGTTCCAGGCAAAGGCTTGCATAGCCAAAGCATAGCAAAGACGTGTGCCTTTTGTATTCAAGACTGTAGGATAGACACAGCTGTTGTCTGCCCATTTAAAGGCTTAATGCCAGGGTAGACTGCCCCCTTTAGGATGAATACTGTTAGCCCTCAGCTCTTTCAACTCCTATGACCTCCTCCGCCTTTGCTTACCCGCCCAGCCCCCAGCACGACCAGGTCGATACCTACCACGGCGTGACCGTGCCCGACCCCTATCGCTGGCTCGAAGACCCCCAATCGCCTGCCAGCCGCGAGTGGATAGCGGCGCAAAACACGGTCACCGATGGCTATCTACAAACGCTGCCAAAGCGGAGAGAGATCAGCGATCGCCTTACCCAGATCTGGAACTACGAGCGCTACAGCACCCCCTTCAAGCGAGGCGGGCGCTACTTTTACTTCAAAAACGACGGGCTGCAAAACCAGAGCGTGCTCTATACTCAGCCCAGCCTAGAGGCCGAGCCGCGAGTCTTGCTCGACCCCAACACCCTTTCAGAAGACGGTACGGTTTCACTCAGCGGGATGGCGGTGAGCGAGAACGGGGCCTACCTGGCCTACGGTCTGTCGAGCGCGGGTTCAGACTGGGTGGAGTGGCGCGTGCGCGACATTGCCACCGGGGAAGATACCGACGACCTGCTGAAGTGGGTGAAGTTTTCGGGTGCCTCCTGGAGCCATGATCATGCGGGCTTTTTCTACAGTCGCTACGACGAACCCGATGAAACCACCAAGCTGGAGGCGGTCAACTACTACCAAAAGCTCTACTACCACCGCATCGGCACCCCCCAGAGCGAGGACGAGCTGGTCTACGAGCGGCCCGACCAAAAGGAGTGGGGCTTTGGCGGCGGCGTCACCGAAGACGGGCGGTATTTGATCATCTCGGTGTGGAAGGGAACCGACCCCAACAATTTGGTGTTTTATAAAGATTTGAGTGACCCCGAAAGCCCAGTAGTGGAGCTAATTTCTGAGTTTGAAGCTAGCTATAGCTTTGTGGATAACGAGGGGCCGCTGTTTTGGTTTACGACCGATCTGGAGGCACCGAAGGGGCGGCTGATTGCGATCGCTATTGACCAGCCAGAGAAGTCACACTGGCAGGAAATTATTCCCGAAAGCGACGACACCCTGGAGGGGGTGGGCCTGCTGAATAACCAGTTCGTAGCCGACTATTTGAAAGACGCCTACACGACGATTCGCATTTTTTCGCTCACGGGTGAGCTGGTGCGGCAGGTGGTGCTGCCGGGGATTGGCTCGGCGGGGGGCTTTGACGGCAAGCGCGAAGACACTGAAACCTTCTATAGCTTCACCAGCTTCACGGTGCCGCCCGCCATCTACCGCTACGACATGGTGACCGGCGAGAGCACTCTGTATCGCCAGCCCGAGGTCGATTTTGACCCCGACGCCTACGCGACCACCCAGGTGTTTTACGCCAGCAAAGACGGCACCCGCGTGCCGATGTTTATCACCCACAAAAAAGGGATTGAGCTGAACGGACAAAACCCGACGCTGCTCTACGGCTACGGCGGCTTTAGCATTTCGCTGACGCCGTCGTTTTCGGTTAGCAACCTGGTGTGGATGGAGATGGGGGGCGTGTATGCAATGCCCAACCTGCGCGGCGGCGGCGAGTACGGCGAAGACTGGCACCTGGCCGGTACCAAGCTGAACAAGCAAAACGTGTTTGATGACTTTGTTGCGGCGGCGGAGTGGCTGATCGCGGAGGGCTATACCTCGGCGGAAAAGCTGGCGATCGCAGGCGGCAGCAACGGCGGCCTGCTGGTGGGGGCCTGCATGACCCAGCGCCCAGACCTGTTTGCGGCGGCGCTACCGGCGGTGGGGGTGATGGATATGCTGCGGTTTAACCAGTTCACCATCGGCTGGGCCTGGGAGTCAGACTATGGCTCACCCCAAAACGAGGACGAGTTTAAGGTGCTCTACGGCTATTCGCCATTACACAACCTGAAACCGGGGACGGCCTACCCGGCAACGATGATTACCACAGCAGACCACGACGATCGCGTGGTACCGGCCCACAGCTTTAAGTTTGCGGCGGCGCTGCAGGCTGCTCACGGAGGTGAAGCTCCGGTGCTGATTCGCATTGAGACGAAGGCGGGCCACGGGGCGGGCAAGCCCACGGCGAAGGTGATTGAGGAAGTGTCGGATAAGTGGGCGTTTTTGGCAGCGAATTTGGAGTGACCTTAACCTCAAAAAAGTGAACTTTTCGCGAATTGGGACCTTTTCAAGCCCCTGATTAACCTGATTGCCCCGTTCTTTGAGGTCAGGCGCATTCTGGTTCGGACTTTTCCTCCCCATCTCCTCAAAAGAGTACAAATCACCTACGCTCAGCTTAATTTTTCTAAGCTGAGTGAGGCAAGAGGAACAACGCAAATCGTTACGGGAGCTGGATTTCAACGGAGAGGGAGGAATTCGAACCCTCGTGAGGTGTGACCCTCAAACCTGGTTGACTGACAAAAGTTGCTTGTCAAGTCCTTGAAACGGTTAACACTAGGGAGTTTAAGCGACTTGGAAAGCCTGAGCGGGAGCCAACATTCTAAGATTAGATACCACTCAAACCATCGAATGCTGTGAAAAAACTCCCGCCTCTACGATGCCTTAAAACCCTGGATGGGTCAATCGTATTCGTGCCAACCAAATCAAAATTTGACTGAGCTGTAAGTACATATAAGTCCGCATTTCTCACCCGCCCTCACTCGACCTCATCGGTCTAAACTCAATTTCACCCTCATTGAGAGGCCTGAATCAGGGCTGGTGAGAAATGCGGGTATGGGGATAAAAGTTTCTACCACAAGGACGATATGGCCTCTTCTAAGCTGCTGATAGGCTATGTCAATATTTCTGTTTTGCCCTTTCCGACTGCGTTCTATTGCGCTGAGGCTGTGAAATTTTATGAAACCTAATGTTTTAAAGTATGCAGGTGGTCTGGGTTTGGCTGCTGCTGCACTGCTGTGGTCAAGCCCTAGCAGTGCCCAGGGATATTGCTATTTAGTTAACTCTGATGGTCAAGTGGTCAACCTTGACGACCTCTGCCAGAGCAACAATGACTCTCAGTCCGTGCAGCCTCAACCGGCAGCCTCGGGGGTTGGTGAGGCCGCCACCGAGGCCCAAGGAGGAACCTCATCTGGGGTCAGAAGCTACACCATTACAGGGCCTGCTGCCGTCCCCGGTTCTAGCGCCGATCCAGCTGGTTCAGCCGTAGACCAACCCGGAACTGCTGAGAGATTGCCGGGGGCCATACCAGGAACCACCGAGAGGTTGCCGGAGGCCACGCCAGGAACTACCACCACTCCTACGGATGTCAACGACGCCACGACCGAGACTGGGACCGAGGCTGGAACCGAGCCCAGGACTGAGGAAAATCGTCTCGATATTCCAGTTAGAGAAATCGAAACGCCTCAGATACCTACTCCACAAATTCAGCCACCCCGAGTCACAACTCCTGAGGCACAAGACCCTACGATTGATACGACAGACACCCCCAACCGTCGCGTCAACGGCACCGTCATTAGAGGAACCGATCGCATTGTCGTTCCTTCTAATCAAGAGCCTGGTAACTAGGGCTGTGCCCCAAGACAAAGTACCCGCTAGGCAAGCTGCTTAGCGGTGTATTCCCGCTTGTCTAGGTCCGTTTTTCTTCACCTTCCCCATTGCTAAAGAGCTTCGCGCTGTCCAGCCACCTGTTTAATTGTCTTAGCGTATTCCGTCTAAACAAACGTTCCTTTGGATGTCGCATAACCCAGCCCATTGGGCCTGTTAGCGTAAAACTCTGGAAAGTATTTGGTTGGAACACGCTTGTAGCGATCGTTATCCGTCAGTGCGATCAGCTGATATGGCGGGCGGTGGTGAAAAACGTCGATTTCTTTCTATGTCGCGATCAGTGCGATCGCTCCAGCGCTGGAGCCCTGATTGCTAGAGCCGCTGATTACAATGGGGATTAGTTGATACTTTCCCCGTTCATGCCCACCTCCCTGATTGAATTTCGCCAGCTGCAAAAGGTCTACGGCTCGGGCAACACCGAGGTGCGGGCGCTATGGAATGTGGACCTAGCTATCTATTCCGGCGAGTACTGCGCCATTATGGGGCCGTCTGGCTCCGGCAAATCGACCGCCATGAATATGATCGGTTGTCTCGATCGCCCCACCTCTGGGGAGTATTTCTTTGATAACCAGAATGTGGCTACCCTGGACGACGATGCCCTGGCCCACATTCGCAACCAAAAAATTGGCTTTGTGTTTCAGCAGTTTCACCTGCTGCCCCAGCTGACGGCGCGGGAAAATGTGGAGCTACCGATGATTTACTCAGGGGTGCGCAGCGACGTGCGCCATCAGCGGGCAACGGAGGCCTTGCAGCGGGTGGGACTGGGCGATCGCATCAACAACAAGCCCACTCAGCTTTCGGGCGGGCAGCAGCAGCGGGTGGCGATCGCGCGGGCGATTGTCAACAATCCTTTGCTTTTGCTGGCCGACGAACCGACAGGCGCACTCGATACTCACACCACCCAAGACGTGCTGGCCATCTTTGCCGACCTTCACGCCGCTGGCATTACTGTCGTCATGGTTACCCACGAGCCCGATGTAGCCCGTTCCAGCCAGCGAATCATCTGGTTCAAAGATGGTGAAGTGCTCAACGATCACCTCAGCCCCGACGATTTGGCTCAGTCGATCGCGGTACGATAGATGCCCAACCCCTTTACAGAAGGCAGACGGCAAGCATACTTCAAGCTCAGTGCAGACATCGCCCAGCTAGATAACGAGCAACTGCGCGCTTTGCTTAGTCAGAATGAGTCAAAAGCCCCTGGCTCAGGCTGGGGTGCCAATCAAACCCTCACCTTTGACCAATCTAAGATCTTTGTTAAACGGGTACCCGTCACAGACCTCGAATATGAGCATCTGTTGTCTACTAAAAACCTCTACCACCTACCAACCTACTGCAACTATGGTCTGGGTTCTATCGGGTTTAATATTTTTCGGGAGTTGCTGACCCACATCAAAACAACTCAGTGGATTTTGGCTGGAGAGATTGCTACCTTCCCACTGATGTACCACTATCGCATCATCCCTTTTTCTGGGCCACAAACAGGTTTGGATAGAGCGCAGCTAAGAACCTATTTGGAGCGCTGGGGCAACAACAAAAACGTCGGCAAATATGCGGTAGATCGAGCCAATGCTAACCATGAACTGGTGCTATTTCTCGAGTACATACCCCACATTCTTGGAACATGGTTGGGGGAGCACCCCAGCCAACTTCAGCAGCTGTGGAATGACTTATGCACCACAATTGACTTCTTAAGAACGAAAAGAATTGTCCACTTTGATGCACACTTTCATAACGTTCTCACCGATGGCGAACAGACCTACCTTACAGATTTTGGCTTGGTACTCGATCAAAACTTTGCGCTAACACAGGAAGAAGAATTATTCCTTGAGCGGCACGAATTATATGACTATGGAGAAATTTGCCGAAACCTGGGACTTTTGATGCGGCTCAACTACGATACTTGTTCAGAGCAGGATAAAGACAAGATCACGGAGAAATATAATAT
The DNA here is from genome assembly GCF_015207265.1 of Nodosilinea sp. LEGE 07298. Taxonomy (GTDB): domain Bacteria; phylum Cyanobacteriota; class Cyanobacteriia; order Phormidesmidales; family Phormidesmidaceae; genus Nodosilinea. The sequence continues at coordinate 6,410 of NZ_JADEXE010000345.1, forward strand.
TGATCCATCTCTTAAAGCCTATGAAGTAAGGCTCTCCTGGGATCACTATGCAGCGGTTGGAGAAAAATGCCAGCAGATTAGGCATCGGAGGCGGAATCGCTCAAAATTAGTGAATCCGTAGCCAGAGCGCTTAATCAACTTCAAACGCGTGTTGAT
>NZ_JADEXE010000346.1 GCF_015207265.1 Nodosilinea sp. LEGE 07298
ATTGCCGGTCAGATGTTTGATAACGAATATGACTTGGCCATGACCGTCATTGACGGCATGGAAGCGCGTAGTAAAGCTGGAAATTATCAGCTAGAACGTTTTATGTTTAAATGCGCCTAGCTACTTATCGGCAAAATCCGATTGACTCAAACTCCGTGGATTAATCATTCCTGGCATATTCCCCTCTACTTAACCGTTCGGGGACTGACCACGTCCACGATTCCCTACGGTAGCCGGATCTTTCAAATCGACTTTGATTTCATTGATCATGAGCTGCTGATTCAAACCAGCGAAGGGGCAAGACGGGCGATCGCCCTCCATCCTCGCTCCGTCGCTGACTTCTACCAGAACGTGATGGAAACGCTTAGAGCACTCGATCTTCATATCACCATTAACACCAAACCGAACGAAGTTCCCGATCCGATTCGATTTGAGCAGGATGAAACCCATGCTGCCTATGATGCGGACTATGCCAATCGATTCTGGCGAGTGCTGCTACAGTGCGATCGCGTCTTTCGAGAATTTCGCTCCCATTTTTCCGGCAAGGTCAGCCCCGTTCATTTTTTCTGGGGAAGTTTTGATTTAGCGGTGACTCGCTTTTCGGGGCGATCGGCTCCAGAGCATCCGGGAGGGGTGCCGCATTTGCCGGATACTGTAGCAAAGGAAGCCTATTCTCAGGAAGTCAGTAGTGCCGGATTCTGGCCCGGAGCCGGATTATCATACCCAGCGTTTTTTTCCTATGCTTACCCAGAACCCGATGGGTTTAAGCAGGCGGCAATCCGTCCCGATGCTGCATTTTACAGTAAAGAGTTGGGCGAGTTTATCTTACCCTATGATGCTGTCCGCGAGTCAGAATCACCGGATCAGACGTTGTTAGAGTTCTTGCAAAGCACCTACGAAGCTGGTGCCAGGTTAGGCAACTGGAATCAAGAGGAACTTAAGCAATTGACGTTCAAAATTTAACCTTTGAATTCAGATAGAGGAGTGAAAAGCCCCTCGCCTTTGCCGACTATCGCTCGGTGCTAGAGCCGGAGTAACGGCGGTTTTGCCCACATCCGAGTCACACAAACCGATACCTCGTAGGGGCATTGCAGTGCAATGCCCCTACAAACTTGGGGTATACAGATATGAAGGCCTAAAGTTGCCCTCACCCTAGAGACAAGAGTTCCAGCTCGGGGATGAGGGCAAATTATCTATCGATTCAGCAACGCCTAAAAAACTATCCCTGCTAGCGTTTATGCTCAGGATTTTTGAAGTCTGTCTTACAGCCTGCATCCCAAACGTCAGGTTGGTTTCCGTGAGCAGGAATACCTCCATTATCTTTGAGGAGTCTGGCCATATGCATACAGTTCCAAGCTAAAAAGGTGGTATTGCGATTGGTAAATTCGTTCTCCGGCCCTCCAGACTCTGGATCTAAATAGGAAGGCCCAGGGCCTACTTCGCCTAGCCAGCCTGCATCTGCTTGGGGAGGGATCGTATAGCCAATATGCGATAGGGAAAACAAAATATTCATAGCGCAATGTTTAACACCATCTTCATTCCCGGTGATGAGGGTTGCTCCAACCTTCCCATAATCTCTGTACTGACCTTTTTCATTCAAAAGATGAGTATATCCATACATTCGCTCTAAAACTCGATTACAAACAGAGCTTTTTTCACCCAACCATACTGAAGTACACAGCACTAAGATGTCAGTGGCATCAATTTCTTTCTGGATCTGGGGCCATTCGTCTGTCTGCCACTCATCGGTTTGTGACATATCTAACCCTAGCCCAGCCGCTATCTCATAATCTACCGGGCGAATGACTTGAGTGGTTACCCCATTGGCCTCGAAAATAGCCTTGGCAATATCGATAACTCCTTGTGTATGGGATAACACTGGCGTTCTATTGAGTGTGCAGTTTAAAAAAAGTGCTTTTAAGTCACTATACTGTGCAGGGGCATTTTGGCACTGACGATCCGTGATTGTTTTGAGCTGTTGTGACATGGCTTCGGGTTCTATATAAAACGATGGCTTTGTTGCATGAAGAGTTGCTGCGGAAGGGTAGGGAGATGGTAGGTTTCAGTTACCACACAAAACTGACGCCATGAAACCTCAGTACCACATCCGCAACTGGTCGGAGTATAAGGTTGTACTGAAGTAGAGGAGAAGCTTGACTTTCTGGATCGAGGAGTCCGTGCTGGAGACATGGATTGCTGAGAATCTCAGTGGTAAACCTGCCTGAATGCAAATACGCAAGAGGTATACAAGTTGCCTCTAAGCAGAAGAACGACACGTCATAACGCCTTCCTTCGGGCCACTGGCATTGGGATTGCTTCCCATTGCTCGAACGGCGATCGTGGGTTCACAGCCAGGATAGCAGCGGATTAGAACGGTGTCTTCGGTTCTGGTTACATTCAGTACGTAAACAGGTCTGCCTCCTAAAACAGCCTGAACAAGGTCAGGGGGAAGAGCAGCAGTTGCAACAAGCGTTGACTGGTTTAGAGAAGCTACAGACGTTTTAGATAGGGCAGGTTTTGCTCCAAAAGATTGTAAACAAACCAGTACCAACGCTGTAATTGTAACTAATAAGACAGAGACTTTAGAGGATCGCTTGAACATGGTTGGTATTTCACCCTTTCTATTTGTGGAGTTAAACACGTATGTGCTCCTTATTGATTGAAAAAGCTTTAAAGGTAGGTTAGGTGAACCGCAGGGTCAAAACTGATGCCGCTGGTGCCGCTGTGACCACCTCACTTTTTCTTGAGAGTTTTGCGCCATCGTGTTTTCCCAATCAAGTTCAGGAATTGCAAGTTTGATTACGTCTTGCTCAAGCACTCAAGCCGCTATCCATTCTGAGGCTCGCGCCCGTAACAAAAGCGGCTTCAGGACTGGCGAGATAAGAGACCATGCCAGCCACCTCGTTGTCCTGCACATCGCGTCCGAGAGCGGCGGCGACATGGTTTGGCGAATAATCTGCTGCGCCGTGCAGTTCGATACACTTGCCCGTCCAAGCTTCGGTCATCGCTTGGGCAACGGCACGTGCGATAGCGGCGGCGCAAACCACCAGAATCTTGCGCTCAAGCGGCATGTAGAAACTACTCAGACATGCGCCGAGTTATTTATTATTTCTGCTGAAGAAAGTTCAGCAATGCGGGATTGACCTGATCGGCGTGAGTCCAGTTGATGGCGTGCGGCCCGCCAGGAATCACTACAAGCTCACTGTTTTTAATTAACTTTGGCAGTCTTGCTGCGGTGGACTCCAGCGGTAAAATGCGATCGGCATCGCCATGGATAATCAGGGTTGGCACGTCAATGCGGGGCAGATCATCACGGAAATCGGTGAGCCAGGACGGCACGCAATCCAAAGTCCCTTTAGCAGAAGCCCCTGCTGCCACATTCCAGCTTGCCTGAATCGCCTCATTGCTGATGCGATCGCCCAGCAGCACATCCACATTAAAGAATTCCCTGAAAAATGCAGAAAAGTAGGCTGGACGGTCTTCAACGATCGCTTTCATAATGCCATCGAAAACGCTTTGATCAACGCCTTCGGGGTTATCGTCGGTCTTCAGCAAAAAGGGCGGTACGGGAGCCATCAGCACGGCTTTCTGCACCCGCTCTGAGCCATATTTGCCGAGATAGCGCGTAACTTCACCTGTTCCCATCGAGAAGCCGACCAGCACCGTGTCCTGCAAGTCAAGTTTGGTCATCAGCACATTCAAATCTGCTGCAAAGGTATCGTAGTCATAGCCAAACGACGGCTGGCTAGAAGCACCAAACCCTCGGCGATCGTAGGTAATCACTCGATATCCAGCATCCAGCAGCACTAAAACCTGCTTCTCCCAGGAATGTCCGTTGAGGGGAAATCCATGAATGAGGACAATTGGTTGACCTGTCCCAAGATCTTCGTAGTAAAGATCAATGGTTGCAGAATTTTCTTGGCCGACAGTAACGTAAGGCATTGTAATCTCCTGTGAATACTGCTTCAGAGTCTTGTTCTTGTCTGGATTTAACTTAAATGTAATGAGTTCCAAGGTTCGGTTTCTTTCAGATTCTTATGGTGTTGGTGAATCTGCTTAAGGGCTTGCCAGTGAATCGCTTGAAGTGTCTGACCTGACTACCTGACAGAAGTGGGTGAAAGGGTTGAAACCTCGTGGAGGGAGGAGGAAAAGGTGAGCTGTTTCATACCATTGTCTTTGTGGTGATGTTCACCAGCATTCTCTTCTTGCTATATTGCGGCCTGACTAATCCACTCACTCCATGGACAGCGATCGCCTTTGGACTCAGTAGCATTAAGGTGGTGATCTACGCTGGCAACGGCTTTCGCTGCCCCTTGAGAACTTGGGCTGAAAACCTTACCCCCGCAGGGCAAGCCATTCAAGACATCTATCTACCGCCCTGGCTCTCGGCTCGTGTAGTAGCCATTTCTACCCCGCTGCTAGGAGTCGCCTGCCTGCTCTTGCTGGGGCGACTGCTAACGAGGCGAGACAGTCTCACGAGACAACGAGACAACCCCGCCCCAAGGCAAATAGCATGGACAGACTTGTCTCTCTTCTACTATGTCCTTCCCCATCCCTGGCGATGCCATTGAGCAAAGCCTAGACCTCAGCAGCACCTGATTCACGGCCCCGCCGCCACCTTCTTCATGCGGGTGGAGAAGGATATAGCGGCTGCCCAGGAGATGCAGCCGGGGGATTTGCTGGTGGTCGATCGCTCTTAAACAGCCCAGGATGGTTCTCTGGTCGTGGCGGCGATTGCGGGTACTCTCTAAGTCCTCAGACTTCAGCAGTACCACAGCAAGCTAGTACCTGCTACAGGCTGGACACCAGAGCAAACGCCAGATATAGAGGTTTAGGGCGTAGTGACCGCCCTGATCCGTAAGGTTTAAGCCATCAAAAACTCCGCTGTCGCCCGTGGTTAAGAGCGCCGTTGTTGTTCTTAAGAGCATAAAGCGGCTAGTTGGCGCAGTCGTATAAGCCGTGTCGGCAGGTAGAGGATAAACATATCCGACTATGTTAACTTTTGATAAGTAGAATCATATTTGAGCTGTCGTTTCAGCGCAGGCTTTTTCTTGCTGCGGTTAACACTGAACAAATGCTCTCGCAAAATAGGCGATCGCCATCACGAGTGAATGTTCAACGCTGATGGCTAATTGTCGATTGATTTCGAATGTTGTAATTCTTATTAACCCTTGGTACCCCTCTCCAACTTTTTTCGTGCGGCGGCGGCTAGTCATCGCATCTTTCTATGGACACTGGTTTATCCCAATCTTTGGGTTGCAGCGGCGATCGCCTCGCTAGTTCCGTTTGTGCAATATACCTTAAACCTCGCTTTTGACTGGGCACCAGTACTGCTTATTTTTGCTACAGCGCTCATTCCTTACAATGTTGATCGCATTGCCGATAGCTATTTTCAAGAAATTCCTGATCCTCAAGCTCAAGACTACTTTCGTCGGGGCTGGGGCTGGGGCATTTTGTCGCTGGCTATTATCGCTACGGTTATGCTGCTGTATCGCGCTAATCAGCAGGTTGTCATGGTCAGTTTAGTGGGCTTGATTCCCTTCATCTATGGATTGCCGATCCTGCCCTGGCGTGAGAGCGATCGCTGGCAATGGTTTCGTCTCAAGGACATACCTGCAACTAAAGCTTGGATTGTGACCAGCGTTATTACCTATGCCGTCATTGCTGTACCTCTAGCCTATGCAGAGCAACCTTTCACGTTGCCGGCCGGTATCACCAGCCTATTTTTGCTGATTTTTGTAGGTACTAATTCCCACTTATTTGACGTACGCGATCTCCAGTCAGATAAAAAAGCCGGGGTACAAACACTGCCAGGATTGGTTGGGGTTACTGGCAACCGTCGTATTTGGTTTGTGCTGAACGGTTTGGCCCTCGCCGCCGTTGCTTGGGGATGGATCCAATCGCTACAGGTGCCAGAACCCGCGATCGCGCTTCCCTGCATTGCCGTTAACTTAATCGCGCTGAGCTTAGTCAAACCGACGACACCTCGAAGCGTATACAGCATTCTCATTGATGGGTACTTGTTTCTGCCGGGTGTAATTTTAGGAGTATCTAGATAGTCGATTAGAGGGTTTTGACCCTTTGAATGCTGTCTTAAGCTGTTCACCTTAACCAGCGAGACAGTCTCACAGGACCGTTTTGAAATGCTGCCCGACTCAGACGCTGTGCTGGCCAGCCTTGATGTGGGAGAAGTATGGGGCATTGGCCGCCACCTCAAAGCCAAGCTTAAGACAATGGGTATTCGTCAAGTTTGGGGCGGTGGGTCTCAAGCCTATTTGGGCCATACGGTCAGAGTATTTCTCCCAGTGCTCCACGACCCATTGGGGAGAGCTGCCGACGGCGAAGAAAATGGGCTTATACAAAACAGCAAGTTAATTTCACGCACAAAAATGAGCCAGAACAGAATGCTTCCAGCTCATTAAAGAATGATGGTAATTGCTCAACTAGGTTGACGGGTAGCGGCGAATAAGAGAGGGTGGTAAACTTTTGCCATGCAAGACCTGCCGCCGTTAGAAGGCCTCAGTTCTGGGGAGAAAGACGCTCTGATACGAGAGCTGT
>NZ_JADEXE010000347.1 GCF_015207265.1 Nodosilinea sp. LEGE 07298
CCCCCGCCCCCACCTGCACCCAAACGGGCCGCGTCCACTCCATCGAAACCTGTGGCACCGTCGATGGCCCCGGCATTCGGTTTGTGGTGTTTACTCAAGGCTGCCCCCTGCGCTGCCTCTACTGCCACAATCCCGACTGCCAGGAGATCCACGGCGGCACGGTGATGACGGTGGACGAGATCATGGCTCAAATTGAGCACACCAAAACCTACCTGCGCAACGGCGGCGTCACCGTCAGCGGTGGCGAACCCCTCATGCAGCCTGAGTTTGTGGCCGAAATCTTTCGTCGCTGCCACGCAATGGGGCTGCACACCGCACTAGATACCTCCGGCTATGTCCACATTGAAGCAGCAGAACCGGTATTAGAAAATACCGATTTAGTTTTATTAGATATCAAATCTTACAATTCCGATTTGTTTCATAAAGTTACCAGCGTTTCTATCGAACCCACGCTAAATTTTGCACGATATTTAGCCAAAATTAACAAGCCCGCCTGGATACGATTTGTGTTGGTTCCCGGCCTCACCGATCCCGAAGAAAACGTAGTGGGTTTGGCAGAATTTGTGGGCAATCTAGATAATGTTGAACGGGTAGAGGTTTTGCCCTTTCATAAGATGGGAGAATATAAATGGCAGCAATTGAGTTTGCCCTATGTCCTAGGCGACACTCAGCCACCTACACCAGAACGGGTTGAGCATGTCATTCAAATATTTCGAGACCACGGATTAACTGCTGTTTAAGCTTTCATTCCATGCTCTCTTGAAGAGGTTTTTATGGACGTTCAAGTTACTTATCAAAATGGTGTAAAATTTCAGGCTAGCTGTCGAGGGCACCAAATTCTGAGTGATCAGTCCCTAGATAGCTACGGTCAAGATGAAGGCATGACTCCGCCAGAATGGTTTCTCTCATCCCTAGGGGCCTGCGTTGGGTTCTATGCTGTGAAATATCTCGAAGCTCGCCACCTAGCCACCAGCGGATTGGAGATCGCTGTCACCGCTGACAAGGTCACCGATCCCCTGCGGATCGACCATATCCATATTCAAGTTAAGTCTTCGATGCCCATTGAACCCCGTCACCAGAAGGGGCTAGAGCGAGCGGTAGATGCCTGCATTATTCACAACACCCTCACCCATCCGCCGACAATAACGACTGAGGTTTTATCGCCTGCGATCGCGGAATAAATTGCGACATGAAAGCCTCACCGTAGGGTGGGCACTGCCCACCATTAAGCCATTTTAGAAAAATGAGTTTTTCCTGTTCACAATACTGCCTCACACGATTCCTCCTGCCCCCCTCAGTAAGTGAGGCAACAAGGAATCTGTTACAGCAAGAATGTAGGGGGATCGATGCTAGGCGTAAATCATTTCTCTCCATCGTAGATGTCATCTAATTAGCAAGCCCTTTTCATCCCTCCGCCTTTTTTATCTCCAGCCCATCTCAGGAAGAGACTATGTCCACAACCAATCTGACCGAACTCGAAACCCTGATTCAGCAGGTCAAAGCCGCCCAGGCGCAGTACGCCACCTTTACCCAAGAACAGGTCGATCACATCTTTCGCGCTGCCGCCCTGGCTGCCAATGCCCAGCGCATTCCCCTAGCCAAAATGGCGGTGGCCGAAACCGGCATGGGCGTGGTCGAAGACAAGGTGATCAAAAACCACTTTGCCTCAGAATATATCTACAACAAGTACAAGCACGAAAAGACCTGCGGCACCCTCGAAAAGGATGAGGGCTTTGGCATTGAAAAAATTGCCGAACCCGTGGGGATTCTCGCTGGCGTTGTACCCACTACCAACCCCACATCTACTGCTCTCTTCAAAGCGCTGATCGCCCTCAAAACCCGCAACGCCATCATCTTTTCGCCCCACCCTCGGGCCAAGCAGTGCAGCATTGCCGCCGCCAAAATCGTGCGCGATGCCGCTGAGGCTGCCGGTGCCCCCGCCGGGCTGATTGGCTGGATCGATGAACCCACGGTGGCCCTCTCCCAGGCGCTGATGCAGCACCCCGACATCAAGCTGATTCTCGCCACAGGCGGCCCCGGCATGGTGAAAGCGGCCTACTCCTCGGGCAACCCCTCCTTGGGGGTGGGGGCGGGCAACACCCCAGCGGTGATCGACGCCAGCGCCGATTTACCGATGGCGGTAAGCTCCATTTTGATCAGCAAAACCTTTGACAACGGCATGATCTGCGCCTCAGAGCAGTCCGTTGTGGTGGTAGATGCCATCTACGAGCAGGCCAAGGTCGAATTTTTGGCCCGAGGTGCCTATGTGCTCAGCCCAGAGGAAACCGAGGCCGTGCGGCAGATCATTCTCAAGGATGGGCGGCTGAATGCGGGCATTGTCGGCCAGTCGGTGGAGAGCATTGCTGCCCTGGCGGGCTTTACGGTACCCGAAGGGATCAAAGTGCTGATGGGCGAGGTGGAAGCCGTGGGCACCGAGGAACCTTTTTCCTACGAAAAGCTGTGCCCCATTCTGGGCTTTTACCGCGCCAAAGACTTCTATGCCGCTGTCGATATAGCCTCTCAGCTGGTGCAGTTTGGCGGCAAGGGCCACACCTCAGTGCTCTACACCGACCCCGCCAACCGCGACGACATTGCCACTTTTGAGAACGCCCTGCAAACCTCGCGGGTGCTGATCAATACGCCCTCATCCCAGGGGGCGATCGGCGATCTGTATAACTTCAAGCTCGACCCGTCGCTGACGTTGGGCTGCGGCAGCTGGGGCGGCAACTCAGTGTCGGAAAATGTTGGCCCCCACCATTTGCTCAACATCAAAACCGTTTCCCAGCGGCGGGAAAATATGCTGTGGTTCCGGGTGCCGCCAAAGATTTACTTTAAGTCGGGCTGTCTGCCGGTGGCCCTGCGGGAGCTGGAGGGGAAAAAGCGAGCCTTTTTGATTACTGACAAGCCGCTGTTTGACCTGGGCATGCTGCACTCGATTACCCAGGTGCTCGACGAAGTGGGCGTCGAGTGGGATGTGTTCCATGATGTGGAGCCCGACCCGACCCTGAGCAACGTGAACCAGGGCCTGGAGCGGCTGCGGCGGTTTGAGCCTGACGTTCTGATTGCCATCGGCGGCGGCTCGCCCATGGATGCCGCCAAGGTGATGTGGCTAATGTACGAGCAGCCCCAGATCGAGTTCGAGGGGCTGGCCATGCGATTTATGGATATCCGCAAGCGAGTGTACGAGCTGCCCGCCCTGGGCCAAAAGGCGCAGCTGATCTGCGTTCCCACCACCTCGGGGACGGGCTCTGAGGTGACCCCCTTTGCGGTGGTGACCGACGATCGCGTCGGCATCAAGTATCCCCTGGCGGACTATGCCCTGACGCCGAATGTGGCGATCGTTGACCCGGCGTTGACCCTGCACATGCCCCGCAGCCTCACCGCCTTTGGCGGCATCGACGCGCTGACCCACGCCCTGGAGGCCTACGTGTCGATCATGGCCAGCGACTTTACTGACGGGCTGGCGCTGCAGGCGATTAAGCTGCTGATGGAGTATCTGCCCCGCGCCTACAAAAACGGCGCGGCAGACCCCGAAGCGCGAGAAAAAGTCCACTATGCCGCCACGATCGCGGGTATGGCCTTTGCCAACGCCTTTTTGGGCGTATGCCACTCCCTGGCCCACAAGCTGGGGTCTACCTTCCACGTGCCCCACGGTCTGGCCAACGCGCTGATGATCAGCCACGTCATCCGCTACAACGCCACCGATGCGCCCTTTAAGCAGGCGATCTTCCCGCAGTATCGGTTCCCCAATGCCAAACACCGCTATGCAGAAATTGCCGACCACCTGGGGCTGGGGGGCATCACCGACGACGAGAAGGTGCTGTTGCTGGTGGATGCGATCGAAGATCTCAAACAGCAGGTAGAAATTCCGCTCACCATTCGCGAAACGCTGAATGCCTCGGAGCAGGACTTCTACGACCACCTGGAGCTGATGTCGGAGCAGGCCTTCGACGACCAGTGCACCGGAGCAAACCCCCGCTACCCGCTGATTCGCGACATGAAGGAGCTGTACACGCTGGCCTACGGCGGCTGCCGGGTGGATGCCACCCTGTATCACCAGCCCGACCTGGCCCCCGAACTGACCACGGTGTAGCAATCGTAGTGCCAGCCGTAGGGTGGGCATTGCCCACCAAAGTCTAATGCCTACACCTCAATCCACGTCCACCAAGGTCTAGGGTCTACACCCCAGGATAAAGGTGGGCAGTGCCCACCCTACGCAGATGGATGACTACGTTTCGATTCGCCTAGTCGTATAGATAACGTTGACGCTGTACCCCCTCTATAAAGGGGGAAAGGCTCCTATCGAACCCCCATGAGACCGTGAATTCTCGCGAGGATTTAACCATGCTGAGCTGCCCCGATCCGGTGACGGATCTTTGGAAAACTGGGATTCATCCCCTCGATCCGATCTTTGCGCCCCGGTCAGTGGCGGTAATTGGCGCTACTGAGCGCCCCGGCAGCGTCGGCCGCACGGTGCTGTGGAATTTGATCAGCCATCCCTTCGGCGGCACAGTGTACCCGATCAATCCCAAGCGGCGCAACGTGCTGGGCATTCAGGCGTTTGATCGGATCGCCTCCCTGCCCGAAGCGCCCGATTTGGCCATCATCGCCATTCCGGCCTCAGGTGTACCCGAGGTGGTGCAGGACTGCGTCGATGCCGGGGTGAAGGGGGCGATCATTCTCTCGGCGGGGTTCAAAGAAACTGGTGCCGAGGGCATTGAGCTGGAGCGGCAAATTAAGGCGATCGCCCAGGGTCGCCTGCGCCTAATTGGTCCCAACTGTTTGGGCATTCAAAACCCGCTAACCGGGCTCAACGCGACTTTTGCCAGCCAGGTGGCGCGGCGCGGCAATGTGGGGTTCATCAGCCAGAGCGGGGCGCTGTGCACCTCGATTTTGGACTGGAGCCTGCGGGAAAACGTCGGGTTTAGCGCCTTTATCTCCCTGGGGTCAATGCTGGATGTGGGCTGGGGCGACCTGATCGACTACCTGGGCGATGACCCCCACACCCACAGCATCGTCATCTATATGGAGTCGATCGGGGATGCTAGGGCGTTTCTGTCGGCGGCGCGGGAGGTGGCCTTGAGCAAGCCGATCATTGTGATTAAAGCGGGGCGCACCGAGGCGGCGGCCCAGGCGGCGGCCTCTCACACCGGATCGTTGACCGGCAGCGATGCGGTGCTGGATGCCGCTTTTCGCCGCTGCGGCGTGCTGCGGGTTGACCACATCGAAGAGCTGTTTGACACCGCTGAAGTGCTGGCCAAGCAGCCGCGCCCCCGGGGCGATCGCCTCAGCATTATTACCAATGCGGGTGGCCCTGGGGTGTTGGCCACCGACGCCCTGATTCGCGCCGGGGGTACTCTGGCGGAGCTGTCTGCCGCTAGCGCTGAGGCTCTGAATGGGGCGCTACCTGCACACTGGAGCCACCACAACCCCATTGATATTTTGGGCGATGCTGAACCGGCCCGGTTTGCCCAGGCGCTAAAAACCATTTTGGCTGACCCCGATAGCGACGGCTGCCTGGTGGTGCTCACCCCCCAGGCCATGACCGACCCGACAAAAACCGCCCAGGCGGTGGTGGATACCTGGCGGGCCAGCGGCTCAACCCAACCGATTTTGGCCAGCTGGATGGGCGGGGCTGAGGTGGATGAGGGGGAGGATATTCTCAACCGAGCGGGGATACCCACCTATCGCTACCCCGATCAGGCGGCGCGGCTGTTTGGGCTGCTGTGGCAGCACAGCTACGCCCTCAAAGGGCTTTACGAAACCCCGGCTTTGACTACCAACCACGGCATCGATCGCGCTACCGTCGCCACCATTCTGCAAGTGGCCCAGACCGAAAAACGCGACCTGCTCACCGAGACCGAGTCAAAGGCGGTGCTGGCGGCCTACGGCATTCCGGTGGTGCCAACGCAAATTGCGGCGACGGTAGAGGAGGCGATCGCCGCCGCCGACACCATCGGCTACCCCGTGGTGCTCAAGCTCTACAGCCACACCCTCACTCACAAAACCGACGTTGGGGGTGTGCAGCTCAACCTCGACAGCAGCCATGCCGTCGCTCGGGCCTTCGATCGCATTCTCACCAGCGTTACCGAAAAGGCGGGGGCCGAGCACTTCCAGGGCGTTACCGTGCAGCCGATGATCCGGGTCGATGGCTACGAGCTGATTTTGGGCAGCAGCCAAGACCCTCAGTTTGGCCCGGTGCTGGTGTTTGGCACTGGCGGCCAACTAGTGGAGGTGTTTCAGGATAGTGCGATCGCGCTGCCCCCCTTGAACAGCACCCTGGCCCGCCGCCTGATGGAAAACACCTTAATCTATAAAGCGCTTCAGGGCGTGCGGGGTCGCCAGGCCATCGATCTCGATGCCCTAGAGCAGTTGCTAGTGCAGTTTAGCCAGCTCGTCGCCGAGCAACCCGCGATTGAATCGATTGACATCAACCCGCTGCTGGCTTCCCCCAACGGTCTGCTATCGCTGGATGCGCGGGTAATTTTGCGATCGCAGGATGGCTCCTCACTGGCCTCCTCATCCATACCCCTAGCT
>NZ_JADEXE010000348.1 GCF_015207265.1 Nodosilinea sp. LEGE 07298
AACCCCACCCACCCGTAGGGTGCATTCGCGGCCAAGAAACCTCTGCCGCCTACCCTCTAACTGCTGAGCCGCAATGCACCACTCACCGCATAAATATCCCTGGGGTTACCGGGCCGCGAATACATCCTACGCACGGGGGAATATCTCTCCGGTGCATTGCGGCCCCAAACAGATTCTGAGAATTTGCTGAGGTTGCCGAAGGCCGCGAATGCACCCTACCGATGCCTATGTTTTTAAGGAGGTTCAACCTATGATTCAACCCATCAATTATTCAACCCTGCCAGCAGACATCCATCCCGAAGCCTTGCCTGCCCACGTGGCGGTGATTATGGATGGCAACGGTCGTTGGGCTACCCAGCAGGGGCTGCCGCGAGTGGCGGGTCACCGCCAGGGGGCCAAAACCGTAAAAGACCTGCTGCGCTGTTGCAAAGACTGGGGCATTGGAGCGCTAACAGTCTATGCATTTTCAACCGAAAACTGGCGGCGACCGATGACAGAAGTCACCTTTTTATTGCGTTTGTTCGACCGGCTGCTGCGCCGCGAACTGGCTGAAATGCAGCGCGAGGGCGTGCACATTCAGTTCTTGGGCGACCTGTCGCCCCTGCCAGAACGATTGCAAGACCTCATGCAAGAGGCCATGACTGTAACCCGCTCCAATCAGCGCGTACAGTTTAATGTGGCGGTCAACTACGGTGGCCGTCAGGAACTGGTAGCAGCTACTCGGCAGATTGCTCAGCAGGTGGCCTGCGGTGCCCTATCCTTTGAGCAGATAGACGAAGAGACTCTATCGCGCGCGCTGCTGACCTATCCGCTGCCTGACCCAGATCTGCTGATTCGCACCAGCGGCGAACAGCGGCTAAGCAACTTTTTGCCCTGGCAATTGGCCTACACCGAGCTGTACTTTACCGATGTGCTCTGGCCAGAGTTCGATCGCGCCGCTTTTCACCAGGCTTTGCAGTGGTACCAGCAGCGGCAAAGGCGCTTTGGTGGTCTGGTCGCGACCCCTGTGGCCCAAGGGCTTTAGCCATAGAACCCACAAGGTGAGTCAAGTTCTTGGGTAAGCCCTGGCTCACCCCAGACTGATGTGCCTATAGCAAAATATTCGCTGGCATAGAACCGACTAGGCCACCGCCTCAAGCGCAGGGTAATCAATGTACCCTTCGGCCCCGCCGCCGTAGAAGGTGTCGGGGTTGGGCTCGTTGAGCGGTGCGTTCTTTGCAAAGCGCTGGGGCAGGTCGGGATTGGCGATGAAGAGCTTGCCGTAGGAGACTAAGTCGGCATCACCGCTGGCGATCGCTCGATTACCAGCCTCCTGGTCGTAGTCCCAGTTCACCATCAATAGACCGTCGTATAGCGGGCGAAACTCTTTGGTGGAAATGGCCGTGCCGCCGTGCCGCAGATCAGATTCGCTGGGTTCGAGCAGGTGCAGGTAGGCCAGGTTGAACTGATTCAGCGCTTGAATGGCGTAGCCAAAGGTGGCCCTGGGGTCAGAGTCGGTCATGTCGTTGAAGGTGCTGCTGGGCGACAGCCGCACGCCGACGCGGTCTCCACCCCACACGCCCGCCACAGCCTCGGTCACCTCCAGCAGCAGGCGGGCGCGATTTTCAACCGGGCCGCCGTAGGCATCGGTGCGGTGGTTGCTGCCATCGCGCAAAAACTGGTCGAGCAGGTAGCCGTTGGCCCCGTGCACCTCAACCCCATCGAAGCCTGCCTCTAGAGCATTCTTGGCCGCCTGGCGATACTGGTTCACAATGCCGGGAATTTCGTCTAGCTCCAAAGCCCTCGGCGTGACAAAGCGCTGCATGCCCTCATAGGTCATAGCGTCGCCCTGGGGCTGAATGGCGCTGGGAGCGACTGGCGTTGCCCCGTCGGGCTGCAAAGACGGGTGCGAAATGCGACCCACATGCCACAACTGGAGGAAAATGCGCCCGCCCCTGGCATGAACCGCCTGGGTAATCTTTTGCCACCCAGCAATCTGTTCGGCACTGTGGATGCCGGGGGTAGCGGGATAGCCCATTCCCTGGGGAGAGATCTGGCTGGCCTCGGTAATGATTAACCCAGCCGATGCCCGCTGCTCGTAGTAGGTCACATTCAACGGCTGAGGCACATTGCCTTCTCCTGCTCGGTTGCGGGTGAGGGGAGCCATCACAATCCGGTTGGGTAGCTCGTACGCACCCAATTGAATAGGCGTAAACAGATTCTTTTCAGTGGACATGATGATCTCCTTTAAGATGCTCAGTGCTAAGGAATTCCGCAAAATCGTATAGGTCATGTAGGGGCGAATGGCATTCGCCCTGATAGGAACTGAGGCAAAACCTAGGGATGGCGGCCTAGCGACATAACCCAGGTAGGGGCAAATGCCATTTGCCCTCATTGAATTGAAGCCAAGAAGAATCTAAATAACGGCATGGGTTGGGTAGGGGCAAACGACCGTTTGCCCCTACTGGTTAGCTCAGAAACGGTTCAACGGCTTTGGAGAGGGTGTCCTTAGACACAGCCCCAACCATCTGCTCCATTTTTTCGCCCCCCATAAACACCATCAGCGTGGGAATGCTGCGAATGCCGTAGTGGGAAGCAATGCCGGGCTGCTCGTCGGTGTTGACCTTAACCACCTTGAGCTGGCCTTCGTACTGCTGTGCTACCTCATCAACCACGCGGGCTACCATGCGACAGGGACCGCACCACGGAGCCCAAAAGTCGACCAGCACGGGCACATCACTTTTCAGCACTTCGGTTTGAAACGTCTCTTGGGTAATATCTGCAACTACGGACATTGGCACACCTCCGCCGATTGGGCGAATTTCAATTATTCGAAAAACTCGAACAATTAAACTATAGCGCTCCCTGTGGCATAATGCAACTATGCGACCTATTCATCATCCCAACTGCCAAGACATTGCCCTGGATGGGGTTTTGTATGCCTTGGGCGACCCTGTGCGGCTCGAAATTGTGCAGCGGCTAGCCGCTAACGATGAGCTATCTTGCTCTGATCTCGATTTGGGGGTGGCGAAGTCGACCCTCTCCCACCACTTCAAAATTTTGCGCGAGGCCGGGGTGCTGCACTGCCGCAAGCAGGGTACACAGCACATGAACTCCCTGCGCCGCGACGATCTAGACGCGGCGTTTCCGGGCTTGCTCGACAGTATTTTGAAGGCGGCTCGGGCAAAAGTTGAAAGCTAGCGAAGCGTCATAGCCGTTCCCTGAGCGAAGTCGTTGGTGAAGCCGCCCCAAAGGGGCTAGGGACGGCTATCTTTAGGGCAATTCTCCCGATTGATGTCACCTATCATTGGCTTCGACTTCGCTCAGCCAGCGTTCCCTAAGCAGAGTCATTGGCGAAGCTGCCCCAAAGGGGCTAGGGGACATTAGTAGCGTTGACAAAGAGAGTTAGTAGTCGTGAATTATCAGGTGTCCCTAGAGCGGCTTAGACTCTAGAACACCGCTCTGAAGGGGCTCTATCTCCGGCTCGCGCCCCGGCTCACGCACGTTGTCGGCGACTTTTTTAATGAAGCTGGCAGTGGGTACGGCCAGCAGAAGGCCCAAAAAACCGGCAAACTTGGCCCCAACCAACAGGGCCAGGATAATAATCGCCGGGTTGAGCCCGGTGATGCCGCCCATCAGGCGCGGGGCCACCAAGTTGTCGTTGATTTGCCCCAGCACGATCGCGACCCCCAGTACCTTGAGGCCCAGCCAAATGTCTTGAAACGCCAGCAGAGTGCTCACCCCCAGCACCGCTACCGTACCGCCAAAGGGAATAATGCTGACCAGGCCAATCACCAGGCCAAACAGCAAACCAAAGGGCACGTTGAGCAAAATCAGGGCGGTCGATTGGGCCACCGCCAAAATCAGTGCCAGGGTGGCTTGTCCTGAAAAGTAGCCCTGGAAGCTGGGCCTGAGCGAGCTGCGAATTTGTGCTTGCCAGGGGGCTGGCAACCAGCTCAGCAGGCCTTCCCACAGCGGGTCACCGTTAATGACTAACAGAATGGCCAAAACGGCTGTAATCAGCAGGTTGATAGCACTGTCAAGGGTGCTGAGGGTAACGCTGATGGCTTGGGTAGTGGTTGCTTGCAGGGCGTTCGTAAGCTGATTAGCCGCTTCCACCGTCAGCTGATCGAGGTTGAAAGGCAAATTTTGGAAGATGGTTCGATCTTCGAGCAGCAGCAGCTGGGTTTTGGCGCGATCGATCCATCCCGGCAGGCGTTCGGCAAAGTCGTTGAGCTGCTGCCACAGCTGCGGGCCTAGAAAAATAACTAAAACAGAGGTGACCACAGCTGCCAGCAGCACCGCCAGCAGCACCGCTAGGCTGCGGGCTAAGCCCCGTCTTTCTAACCAGTCAATGGGATAGTCGAGCAGAAAGGCGATCAGAGTGGCGGTGATCACTATGCTGGTAGCGGGCTGAAAAATTCCTGCCAGCCGATACAGCAGCCAGCCGTTGAGGCAGATTAAGGGGAAGGCCAGGCCTGCGATCGCCCACCTGGGCAGGTTTGAAAAAGTAACCATAAGTTCATAGCCTTGACGGTTGTGAGTGTGCCTCACGGCTCTAGAGTAAACGCGATCGCCTGATAGTTGACACAGGGCCAAGATCACGGCAAATCTACACTATCCTCAACCAATGATTCTAAATCCTGATAACCGCAGAGCCTTAGCCAATCGCTAGATCTGTTTCAGAGCCTACAATTAGCGCGATCGCCTGGTTAATCACGGCCTTTTGATTGACCCTCTGCTTCAACTCCGCTGCATCATAGCGACCTTCAAACGCTTCTAATGCTGCCTGCCGTAGGGCAGAGTCGTAGGCATCTTCCAGGGTGTCTTGAAGTTCCTGCAGGGTCAAGTACATGCCCCCGGCTTTACGTCGTTGGTTGGTGCGCTGAATTTGTTTGACGGCATTGAGAATAGAGGTTTCCCAAAAGCGGGTCGTGCGCTCCTCTGCGACTTGCTTAATAAGATGTAGAAGTAGGATGACGCCAAAGCTAAAAATCTTGTTGAGTTTGTCAAGCATTACGTTTCCAGAGCCGAGATATCGAGATCGGTCAGGGTTGTTAGAAATGCCCTCAGGCGATCGCCGATTTTAGCCACTCCACCCGCCACGTTCGACTCAATATAGAGCGGTAGTACCGGATCGTGTAGCGACATCCGCATCATGAACCAGCCGTTTTCATCCGGCTTTGAACAGGCGACGCGTACCCCTTCGTAGCTGGGCACAACCGACCAGTCGGGCTGAGTATCGACAAAGGCTTTCAGCTGATTCATCACCTCGGCACCGTGGGCCTGAGCCTCGGGAGCTAAAATCGTCAGCCGATACTCCTGGCTATCGTGGGGGTCTTGCAGGGTGGCAATCAAATCGCTGAACCGCTTGCCAGCCAAGCGAGCTTTGGCTAGTTCGACCAGCAGCTTGCTGACCAGGTAAGCGCCATCGTCTAAAAAGTAGTTTTCTTTCATCGCCCCGTGGCCTGAAGCCTCGATCGCAAGCCAGCTGGGCTGGCCCACTTCATTTAGTCGAATCGCCTCGTTGATCACATTCTTGTAGCCCCGGCGAAAGCGATGGTGAACGCCCCCCAGGTCGTCTTCAATAAACCGGGTCAGCCCATCGGAGGTGGTGGAGTCGGTGACGATGGTGGTGCCGGGGTGCTCTTGCAGCACGATCGCCGAAATCAGCGCGATCAGCCGGTTGCGGTTGAGTTCGCGCCCGTCGTGGTCAACGGCGGCACCGCGATCGACATCGGTATCGAAAATTAGGCCAAAGTCGGCCCCCTGAGCCACCACGGCCTGGCAGATTGAGGCCATTGCTACCGCATTTTCGGGGTTGGGTACGTGGTTGGGAAAGGTGCCATCGGGGTCGAGGAACTGGCTGCCGGTGGTGTCGGCCCCCAAGGGTTCGAGCACCTGGCTGGCGAAAAAGCCGCCTGCCCCATTGCCTGCATCGACAATAATTTTGAGCCCTTGCAGCGGCTGGTCAAAATGGTCGGGATGGTTGACCGACTGGCGAATGTTTTGCACCAGGCCTGCGGCGTAGGCGGCAATCAGGTCGTGGTGTTCGACAGAGCCGGGAGCGGCGGCAGCGAAGCTACCCTGCTCAGCCAGATCTAAAATGCGCGAAATATCTGTTTTGCCGAGGCCGCCCCGGCGGGTGAAAAACTTCAGGCCGTTGCGGTTGAAGGGGAGGTGGCTGGCGGTCATCATAATTGCGCCGTGGCAGGCAAACTCGGGCAGCACCGTGCTCATAAACATGGCCGGGGTCGAGGCCATGCCCACATCCAGCACTCGACAGCCTAGGGAGGCCATGCCTGCGATCGCAGCCCCCATCAGCTCAGGCCCAGACAGCCGACTGTCGCGCCCGATGGCAATGGTCAGCTCGTCTACAGGCCGCTCTAGCTCTGCTGATAGCCAGGCGGCAAAGGCTTTACCCAGGGTGGTGACTACCTCGGCGGTGAGGTTGACCGCTTCGCCCGCGACACCCTCTAGGGCAACGCCGCGAATGTCGGAGCCGTTTTGCAGTGTGGCCCAGGGGGTAGTGGTGGTGGATGGGGG
>NZ_JADEXE010000035.1 GCF_015207265.1 Nodosilinea sp. LEGE 07298
ATTGCCGGTCAGATGTTTGATAACGAATATGACTTGGCCATGACCGTCATTGACGGCATGGAAGCGCGTAGTAAAGCTGGAAATTATCAGCTAGAACGTTTTATGTTTAAATGCGCCTAGCTACTTAATGTCGTGATGAATGGGCATGGTCACCTCGTGCCGTCAGATCAGCAGCATAAAGAATAGAAGACTGAGCCCAGCCATCAGGACTAGATGGGGAAGATTGCTGAGTAGGGAGCGCTGGGTAATGCGCAGGAGCGGATAGGGGCTAAAGACCAGCGCTGACAGCAGCGTCACCCCCTGAAGAAACTGCGCCACATCGGCACTCCAGGTAAGGGTGGGCAAACCCGCCCCGCTGTAGCCCAGGGTGCGGGCTAGAACGGGGAGAATCTGACCAGCCTCAGTCATGGCGGCAGGAATGTAGTGGGCCAGGTTGGCCGCCAGGGTAAAGGGCAGATAGGCATAGATGACCGTGAGATAGGCAGGCTGAGCCGGATCAAGGCGGCGGGCGATCGCGTGGGTTAAGTACGTTAGCCCCGCCGGAATACTCAGGAGAGCCAGGGCGATCGGGGTACTGATTCCCAGGTGGCCAGCATCCATCGCCACACCGCTGAACCCTAGCCACCCTAAAATTTGCTGGCTGTGGTGCATGAACACGCCCCCCAGTAGGAGCAGGAGCAGCGCCGCTTCGGCCCCATTGCCCTGATGGTTGTCCAACAGGTCCGAGGCGGGGAAGCGCAGGTTGAGTTGCACCGAACGATGGGGGCACGCCTTGAGGCAGGTCATGCACAGTACACAGTCGCGGTTATCTGGCAGCTGCGCCGGGTGCGAATAGAGCGGACAGCCCCCGGTCGCCTGCCCTTCGGTGGGCAGGGCATCGGCAAAGGTGACGGGGGTCGCATCACTGCCCTTGTAACAACCAAAGGTGCTGCACTGGCTACCGCACACCTGCTGGGTCGATCGCAGCTCTACCATGGAGAGCTTGGCAAACATGCCGTTCATGCCGCCGATGGGGCAGAGGTAGCGGCACCACAGCCGCCGCTCGTAGATCAGGCTAAAAATCACGGCCCCTGCGGTAATCGCCAGCAGTAGCCAGGCCGAAAGATAGGCGTGGTGAGGCAAGTCCCACAGCTTCTCCCAGAGATAAATCACCACAAAGCCGCCAAAGAGCACCCACGCTCCCCAGCGGTTGAGCCACCGAGTCGGCCAGGGGAGCTGCTGGCGAGGAAACAGCCAGAGGGAGAACCGGCGCAGCCATTCCGCCGTAATCATAAAGGGACAGACGGCACACCACAGCCGCCCAATAAAGGCAAACAGCAGCAGATAACCGGGCCACCACCAGGCCCAAAAGAAATTGAGCGTGACGCTGCTGTCTCGGGTCTGCGGCCCCAGGAACCCGGCCAAGGTGACGGGCACAAACACCGCCATCATCACGATCCATAGTCCTTCGGGGTACCAGCGGCTGAGCAAGATTCGCCGCAGCCAGGGCAACTGGGTCAGCAAATCGACCCGGAAGGCATTTTTGGCCGACTGCACCGACCACAGCGCCTGCTCGGGAATCACCGTCTGGCCAGGGGGCGTCATGATCACCGCCCGATGCAAAATCTCCGCTAGTTCGCCTAGGTTGCCGGGATAATCGTAGCTAATCAGACGGCGCAGATCGGCCTGGTCGAGGCTTAGCGGGGGGCGGCTTTGCTCCTGGCAAAAGCGGGCCAGAAAAAATTGGGCAAAGTCGGGAATGTCGGCCTTGCGCTGAGGCAGGCTGAACAGCTTGATGGCAACAGCCTTTACCCCTGGTAGCACCAGCTTTTCAGGAGATGCCAATATTAAGCGCACCCAAGACTGGACTGCTTTAGGGGGTTCACTAGACGCGGCATTGAGCAGAATAGTCCTGGTGTTGCAGTAGTGAGCTAGGCGATCGCGATCTTCTCCACTGAGCACCTGAAGATTGCTCAGTAGCAACGTCCCTCGCTCCAGCAGTTCGATCAGCCCCGGTGCGCTACCGAGTCGGCCAAAAAGGAGGTCGGTATCCAGGCTACCGTCCCCTGTGCGAGGGAGTTGAGCGCAATCTAGCTTCGCAAAAGGTTGGTCGGCCAGGCCAGAGCGGCTGTGGATCAGACCGGCTAAAAAGATCTTGCCGGTGCCCGGTGGCCCCTGCAGGATGACGGGTTGGATCGTCGCGGTAGCCTGATCAACGCTGTCCTTCAGCTTCTGGCTGAACTTGCTGCTGCCGAGGATTGCTTCTCCAGTGGGCACCGCATGGATGTAATCTCGCAACCCCTGAA
This sequence comes from Nodosilinea sp. LEGE 07298, assembly GCF_015207265.1. GTDB lineage: Bacteria > Cyanobacteriota > Cyanobacteriia > Phormidesmidales > Phormidesmidaceae > Nodosilinea. Next base: position 2,286 of record NZ_JADEXE010000035.1, read on the forward strand.
TGCGGCGTTGTTCTTGGGCAATGCGGGCACTAAAAGCATTGAGATCCTGAGCCAGCAGGCCATTAAACAAATGCTCAATTTCGGCATACTGCTGCATCAACTGTCGAAACTGAGCTTGGGGCAAAAACCACAGCTCACAGGCCGTCAGGGCGATCGCCTGGGTCTGGTGCTGGCCGCGATCGCCCTGGGCCATCAGCGACACATAGCCAAACAAATCCCCAGCACTGCGCTGGCGAATCAGCGATTTACCAATGGGGGAGAGCCGATAAATCTCCACCGCTCCCCATTTGAGGATGTAGAGCCCCGTGGCGGGATGGCCTTCCTGGTAGATCAGGGTTTGAGCTTCTGCGCGAAAGGGATGCAGGGCCTGGGCGATCGCCGCCAGAGCCTCGGCAGGTAACTGCCCCCACAGGCGATGGAAACTGAGCCAGGTTTGGCAATCTGCAATCTCCTCAGCACTCTGAACCTTGCCTGCGATCAGTGGCAAGGTCTCATCTGAGCTGGTCGGCTCAGGCTGAAATGGGTTTTGGGAATCTGTTTCACAATCCATAGTGCCAACTTCGGCTGCCTCAATGCGGCCAGGATCGACATCTCCCTACCGCTATATCCCCACTGGCTCAGCCATAGTCTATTTTCTCTCTTGTCTACTTATGCCGCGCTAGCCTCAACATAAAAGACAACATTTAGCCCCAATTTCCCGCGATTCTGGCAGTTTATGAGCTGTCCGGAACTCTACCAAGTTAGTCAATGGGGGCTTTGCTGTAGGTGTAAGTTGGACGATTACTTGGCAATCCTTTCCCCAGCCTTTTTCCACCCGGCAAAGCTAGGCGGAAAACCCTGGACATTGTCGTAGCCCAGCAGGTGAAGACTCACCACGCCCATGGCCGAGCGATAGCCCGAGGAGCAGTAGAGTACCACGGGGCGATCGCGCTCAATTTCATCGAGGTGCTGGGCCAAGGTGCGCAGCGGCATGTTGATCGCCCCAGGGATGTGGCCGGCCCCGTACTCCGCCGGTTCGCGCACATCCACCAGGAGGGCTTTGGAGTTGGCCTGCAAGCGCTTTAGCCCCGCCACATCGTCGATCTTGTAGTAGCCAGCGGGTATGGCGGTCAGGGTGCGATCGACTGCCGCCTTGAGGTCAAGAGATGCGTCAGAAACTGAAGGTTCGACCACCTGAGCGATCGCCCTTGGGCCGGTCAGGGGTGCTGCTATAGCGAGGTTGTGCCCTACCCCCAGCAGCAGAGAGACTGACAGAAAAAATTCGAGAAATAGACTTTGAAAAACTCGATTTAGTTGCTTGAACACCATAATTTTTCCTACCTATACAAGCCTGTCAAACCAATGCTCATCCCCAAATTGCACCAAAGAATATGCCGGAGATTGTCGCCATCACCACCACCAAAGCCACAAACACGGCGGTCTTTTTGGTACCCATAATGCTGCGAATCACCAGCATATTCGGCAGCGACAGGGCTGGCCCCGCCAGCAGCAGCGATAGCGCTGGCCCCTGCCCCATGCCATTGCCAATCAGCCCCTGCAAAATCGGCACCTCGGTCAAAGTGGCAAAATACATAAACGCCCCCGCCAGCGCCGCAAAGAAATTGGAGAACATCGAATTGCCGCCCACCGCCCAGACAATCCACTGGGAGGGAATCAGCGCTTCATGGCCGGGACGACCGAGCAAAGCCCCCGCCACCACTACGCCAAAAAAGAGCAGCGGCAAAATTTGCTTGGCATAGTCCCAGGAGGTCTCAAACCATTCGCCAGCCTCGTCTTTGTTGGTGCTGGTCAGCCACGAAAGGCCAATCACCCCTGCCGCAAAGGCAATCATCGGCTGGGCGGCAAACTGAAAAGCCAGCACGGCGGTGACGCTAGTAACGAGCACAACCTTGCCCACAGTCAGCTCAAACCAATGCACTAGAATGACTGCCAGGGCAATACCCAAGGCTCCAGTAATCCACCATTTGGCAGCGTAGATGGCGGCCCAGGTGCCCACCATCTCAGCGGGTTTAGCCCAGTTGGCGAATACCAAAATACCCACCATCACCCCGAAGAACAGGGCGTTTTGCCACAGCGGGCGGGCCACCTCCGGCTCGGGCAATCCGGCCTGGGCTTCAATCTTCTCCAGCTCCTCCTTGCGGAAAATAAAGGCCATCAGCAGCCCAATCACCACGCTAAAGAGAATCGCCCCAATGGCCCGAGCGATGCCCAACTGTAGGCCCAAAACCCGCGCCGTGAGAATAATCGCCAGCACGTTGATCGCTGGGCCAGAGTAGAGAAAGGCCGTCGCTGGTCCCAGGCCCGCCCCCATGCGATAAATGCCCGCAAATAGGGGCAGCACAGTGCAAGAACACACCGCCAGAATGGTGCCCGACACCGAGGCCACACTGTAGGCGAGCACTTTGTTCGCGTTGGCCCCCAGGTATTTCATCACCGAGTCTTGGGAGATGAAAACTGCGATCGCGCCGGCAATAAAGAATGCTGGAATCAGGCACAGCAACACATGCTCCTGGGCATACCAGCGCACCAAATAGAGTGATTCAAAGACGGCATTGCGCAACCGCTCAGAGGTTTGAATCGCCTCCACCGGCAGATAAAAGCACACCAGAAACCCCGCCACAATCCACAGCAGCGGTTTCCATTCCGACTTCCAAAAATGCATAAACTACCCTCCTCTCCGATGCGATCGGGGAGATGTAATGGGAATAAAACTAAGCCGTCATGCCCGGTCAGACCTCCGAGTTCTTTATTGCTAACCTAGGATGCCTTTGCATCCCCGAAAAGAACTCAGAGGTCTAGTGCCCAGGTATCCTAGACGGGCAAGAGAGCCGCAATGTCAGCGGGTTCTAGCACCTTGCCCTGGCTCAACACTTTGCCATCGACCACCAGGGCTGGGGTTTTCATCACCCCGCGTTTGACAATTTCCATCGTGTCGGTGATGTGGGCCACGTCAGCATCTAGGTGGCGGGTGGCGATCGCCGTTTTCGCGTTGGCCTCTAGCTGGTGGCATTTTTTGCAGCCGGTGCCCAAAATCTCAACCTTAAGTGTCGTCATCGTTGTCATCCTTGTTTGAAGCGGTAGGGTATGGAACGGTTATGCCGAAGCCGTGATCGGGTTGGTGTCAAACACCACGCACTGCTGCCCCGGCTGCGCGGCGGCGGTACCCGCCTGACACTGGTCAAGCAAGGGCGCTAACTGGGCACGCAGGGTTTGCAGCTTTGCGATGGTTTCGTCAATGTGCTCGACCTTTTTGAGCAGGCGGCTGTGGACCTGTTGGCATGAAAGCTGCTGCCCATCTTGCAGGGCCAGCAGGTCTTTAATGTCATCCAGGCTGAGCCCCAGGGCTTTGGCTTGGGTAATAAAGGTCAGGCGATCGAGGGCGGGCTGGTCATAGAGGCGATAGCCCGCCGCCGTGCGCTGGGGGCTGGGCATCAGCCCAATGCGCTCGTAGAAATAGAGCGTTTGCGGGTTTAGCCCTAATCGTTGCGAGACTTCACCGACTTGGAACATCGCCCTGGCTCCACTACATTGACCTGGTCGAATCTTACTGCTTATACCCAGGTATAAGGTCAAGGGTTAAGTCTGACTGGCCACCGTTTGCCATTCTGCAATCAGGGCCGAGGGCACCTTCAGGACAATGGTATCGCCGTCCATCGTGGGCAGGGTCAACCGGAGCGGGATCTCGGCCTGGAGTTGGGGCAAGATCGGCTGCAAGTCGTACTGGCCAACATTGGGTTCTGGGGCAGCTGCATCGGTAAAGATTTGGCCGGAGTCATCCGCCGCCGTCAGGGTTTTACCGAGGGAATCGGTCAGGGTCAGGGGTTGGCTGCGGTCAATCGCCGCTACGCCGGGAAAGCCCACCAGGCGCAGAGCAACGCTGGTACTGCCGTCGGAGAGAATGCGTTTGAAGGCGATCGCCTGCCAGCTATTCCCATGCTGATCTTTCAAGGTTTGCCGCGACTGATAGACCACCTGCCCTGGGGCTTCCTCCAGTTGGCGAATCGCCGCCGCTGCGCTGGGAGGGTTGAAGAGTCCTAATCCGAGCCAGATTCCGAGGATTAAGGCTGCCAACCATAACAACCAGGAAAACGCTTTTTTCATAAAACACCCTATTGATGGGCCTTACATTAAGAACTGGCGACTACGTCGTGAAAATGACTAAAGTCAATGTAGCGATCGCCCCCTTGGATCTCATGGATGATATCGATGAAGCGATGATCCCAGAGGATGTCGTGGGCCTGGTAAACATGGCGGGCATGCACCGCCTGGGTTACGGTTTCATCAATGCCGCTGAGAGACACAATCATTTGTGCCCTGAGCTGAGCTAACGATTCGGTGGTTTGCTGCCACAACGGGCTGTCAGCATCAATCGGATGAATGGCCGTCCAGGTCAGCGGGAAGCTCGGTGTTTCGCCTCGCAACAGATTCAAGGGATACAGGCGTCGCATCACCTGACCTTCCAGGCTAACTTCATCCCTCAGCAGATAGACCCGCATTTGCGCCTCTATCACCGGGTTTCCCCGCTGGTTGGCCGACCGAAACATCAGGGCTGGAACACCGTTATAGGGGGTAACTACCACTACCCGACTAAACAGAATCCGGGCAGTCGATTGGGCAAACCGAGTAAACACCAGCCCGGTGACCACGGCGAGCCCCAGTAACCCCACCAGGGCTTCAACGGTGACCACCGCATTGGCATACAGGGTTTGGGGGTACATGGCCCCGTAACCAATGGAGGCCAGGGTTTGCACACTAAAAAAGAAGGCATCCCAAAACGATCCGGGCTGAGCCTGGGCAATGCCATCGCCCCCCGCCAAATAAGCCAGGGCAAACAGGGCATTTAAGAGGCCATAGACCAGCACCATCAGCAGGAAAAACCCCGGCCAGGGAATGGTCAGCAGCAGGTGGTATGGATCGCGCCAGTAGGAGTGCCAAGCGCCAGCATTGGACAATTGCAAAACTCCTTGGGGAACCAGTCCTCGCCGCGAGTAGGGCGATTGTCCACGGTGTGAAAGTTGCACGGCGATGTCTATCCCCCAGGAAATCAAAGGTTAACCCGCTTGGGCCTTCGCCGCGATCGCCAAACCCAAGCGACGCCATTCGACCATGCCGCCGGTCACGTTATAAATCGCTGTGAAGCCCAATTTCACCAGTTGCTGAGCGGCAATGGGGCTACGGTGGGCGGTTAAGCAAACCACCGCAATGGGCTGATCCGGCGGCAGGTCTCGAAACCATGGCGGTAAAACCCAGCGCGCTATCCCCAAGCCCAGCAGCAGGCGCGGTAGGCTCAGATTCCTGGCTCCTGGGGCGTGGCCAGTGCGGTACTCAAGCCCGCTGCGAACATCGATCAGCAGGGGTGTATTTGGCAACTGGACTAGCTCTGTGGGGGAGAGATTGACCACAGTTTGGTCTAAGGGAGATGGGATAGGCATAGAAATAGGGTCGAGGGAAATAGGCTGGACGTTATGCAGGATCGGGGTGACCGTTGCCGTGATGATGATCAGGGTCATCGCCATGTTCTCGCTGGTGATGCTCCTCAGGGGTGAGGGTGGCGAGGGTACCGGCCAGGTAGGCTATGACCGCCGCATCGAGATCGGTTTCGGGGGTAATCAGCGGCTGAATGCCTTTAGACTCCAGACGACGGGCTAATCCCCGTCCCATGCCTCCACTAATCAGCACCTGCACCGTATCTAGGGGGTGAGAATCTTTCGGCGAACTCTCGTGAAAGCTTTGGTCTTTGGTAATTTGGAGGGGCTTTTTTCCCTGGATGGTATTGTCCTCCACGTCATAGATCCAGAATTTTTGACAGCGCCCCAGGTGGCCAGTCACCTGGGTTTGATTTTGGCTGGAAACCGCAATTTTCATGAGATTTAAGCTTTGTGTAAGTTTGAAATGATAGGCGAGCGAAACCTTGGAGTAGGGTGCTTTTGAGCTTGCAGCTAAACCCACCAGGGCTTTGCGCCGGTGCGCGGATCGGTCGCGCTCCAGGGGGAGATCAAAATGTTGTTATCACTGACGTTGACCTGCACAATCTTGAGCGGTAAAGGCGCAGGCCCCCGCACCACCGAGCCGTCGGGGGCATAGAGCGACCCATGGCAAGGACACTGAAACTCTTGATCCAGCGGGTTCCAGGGAAAGGTGCAGCCCAGGTGGGTGCAGTTATCGACAATGCCGATACTGTCTAGAGTTCTGTCTTCAGTGACGATTAAGTAGGTCGGCTCTCCAGCCAAACCGGCGACTAGGGCACGCGTTCCCGGTGGCTCTACCAGAAGCTGAGAGGCGGGAATGAGATTTCCCAACGCATCTCTAGCCAGAATTGCTCCTCCCGGCCCTGTTTTCTCGGCTGGGGGAACCAAGACGTTACCCGCGACATACAGGGCAGAGCCAGCGGTGGCGGCAACGGTGGCTCCGGTTAGAAAGTTAAGCAACTGTCGCCGCGATAGGGATGGCCCTTCGATTGGAAGACTTGTGTCCATTGGAAAAATCCTTGCAATCTAGATGGCGTGCTCATGGATCTGGGCGGCGGGGAGGCGATCGATCACCCGCTGCATTTTCTCGCTGGCGGCGATCGCAATTTCCTTTGCCTTCGGACTATCGACCGGCAAAAACATACTCAGTGGATCAATGGCGGAGACTTCGACCCGGCCATCGGCGTGCTCTTGAACCACTACATTGCAGGGGTATAGCACCCCAGCTTTGTCGTCGAGGTGCAGCATGTCGTAGGCAATTTGCGGGTGGCAGGCCCCCAAGATTTTGTAGGGGCGGAACTCGGCGTTGAGTTTTTTCTTAAAAGCGGCCTGGGCGTCAATTTCGGTCAATATGCCAAAGCCGTCCTGCTGGAGCGATTCGGTCACTTGGGCGATCGCCTGATCAAAGGAGGCGTCAACAACTTTGCTGAAGTGGTAAGTCATGGTGATTTTTCAACGTAAATGAATAAGCAAGGCAATTTCTGGAAAACAGTTTCTCCAGTGGTGGGCATTGCCCAATCTAAGGCAGCTACAAACGCTGAATAGCGCAGGCGGGGAATCTCCCAATGAATGCGTCTACTACAATTTTTGGGACTGGTTCGTGTGCAGCCCCAGCAGGCTATATAGACCGCAGAAGCCCACCAGCCCGGTGACCAGCAACACGGCCCCCGCCACCACCAGGCCCACGCCCAGGGCAGAGCCGCTGTAGAGCACCAGACCCAAGTAGAAGAGCACTGCGGCCAAGACCAGGCGCACGGCGCGATCGACGGCACCAACATTCGTTTGCATAGCAATTATCTCCAAGAATGAATGAATGGATGTCAACTCCTGGCTCAGCCTCTCTGTCAGGGATTGCGGTGGCAGGAGTGTAATCTCCCTCAATAATATAACTTAATAGCTATTGAGTGGTAAAGTGATTTATAGGAGCGAATTCCTTTGCCAGATCTGGTTGGCAGACAGGTCTAGGCAAAAGCGCAAACCATGGAAGGCCTCCAGGCGATGAAGCCTGGCGCAGCATCAGAGGCCCCCCATCACACAAGTAGCCATTCACCAGCTTTTTAGGAGACCACCGCTATGCAGACGATGCCCATCAATATTGGCATGGCCGAACCCGATCGCCACGCGATCGCCCAGGGGCTGTCTAAGCTGTTGGCCGACACCTACACCCTGTATCTCAAGACCCACAACTTCCACTGGAACGTCACCGGCCCCATGTTTCGCACCCTGCACCTGATGTTTGAAGAGCAGTACAACGAGCTGGCGCTGGCGGTAGACCTAATTGCTGAACGCATTCGAGCGCTGGGGTTTCCGGCCCCTGGCACCTACCGGGAGTTTGTAGCACTGTCGTCCATTGGCGAAGAAGAGGGCGTGCCCAGTGCAGAAGACATGATTCGCAAGCTGGTGGAGGGGCAAGAGGCAGTGGTGCGCACGGCGCGATCGCTCTTTGCCACAGTGGATCAAGCCCATGATGAACCCACCGCAGACCTGCTCACCCAACGCATGCAGGTGCATGAAAAAACCGCCTGGATGCTGAGAAGCCTGCTGGGAAATTAGGCAGAGACATTTGCTGCCGTCGCACAAATTAATCAGAAATCGCATTGAGGCTTTTTCTATGGCTCACGTTGTTGTGATTGGTGCAGGATTGGGCGGGCTGCCCACCGCCTACGAGCTGCGGCAGTTGTTGCCGCCTCAGCACCAGGTGACGCTGATTTCTGACCAGCCCAAATTCACCTTTATTCCGGGGCTGGTGCGCGTCGGGCTGGATGTCGATCCGCTCGACCATTTTCAGCTCGACCTAGTGCCCCTGGCCCAGCGCCACAATGTCGCCCTAGTGAAGAGCAAAGTCACTGCCCTCGATCCCCAGGCCCGGCGCATCACCCTGGAAAATGGTGAAACGCTTGACTACGACTATGTGGCGATCGCCACTGGGCCTAGCTTTGCCTTTGACGCCATACCAGGCCTTGGCCCCCACGGCGGCTACACTCACTCCATCTGCTCTCCCAGCCATGCGCTCCATGCCAGAGAGGCGTGGCTCCAGTTTTTAGAAACCCCTGGCTCGTTAGTGGTGGGGGCCGCCCCTGGCGCAGGCTGTTTTGGCCCAGCCTACGAATTTATTCTGATGGCGGAGCAGATTTTGCGGAAGAAAGGATTACGCGATCGCGCTACCCTCACCTTGGTCACCCCCGAACCCTACGTGGGACATCTGGGCGTCAGCGGCGTTAAAAATGCCGAACGACTCACCACAGCCCTACTACGGAAACGCGGCGTTGACGTGATCGCCAACGCCGCGATTACCGCCATCTCCCCCGACAGCATTACCCTCGACGATGGCCGTGCCCTGTCCCAGCAGTACGCCATGGTGCTCCCCGCCTTTCGAGGCGCGTCGTTCATTCAAAATACTCCGGGGCTAGGCAACGAAAGGGGGTTCATTCCGGTATTGCCCTCCTACCAGCACCCCGACTTTCCCTCGGTTTATGCCTTAGGAGTTGGCGTCAGTCTTTCTCAGCCCGAGCAGTTCCGCGTGCCGATTGGCCTGCCCAAAAGCGGGCAAATGACCGAAGCCATGGGTATGGCCGTTTCCCACAATATTGCCGTGCAGTTAGGAGCCCTGCAAAAGCCGCTGCAAACCCCAACCCTGGAAGCCATTTGCTTTGCCGAATTTGGCGACACCGGCATTCTCTACGTGGCCGCTCCAGTCTTGCCCGACCCGGCTACAGGCAAACGCCGCTACTCCTATGCCGTGCAGGGGAAATGGGTGGTCTGGGGTAAGGCCCTGTTTGAGCAATACTTCATGACCAAAATGCGCCTGGGGGCCGCCGTGCCCTGGTACGAGCGGCTGGGACTGCGGGCAATCTTTGGCGTCGATTTAGTCAAACCGATCGCTGCCTCTCCCCAAGAGACTCCGGTTAGTGCGTAAGTCTAAACCCGATTCAGGAGATTAACCCGTGACGCAACTTTATCGAATGGCGGTTTGTATTGGCATGGCGATCGCGCTGATCCTCCTCCAGCCCACCTCCGCCTGGGCCGACGTCAACCCCACTGAACTGGCCAAAGCTGTCCAAGCGATCGAACAGTTAGACATGCTCCGCTCCGGCCTGGCGTCAACCTTAGAAGGCCAGACCGAAGTGCCCACGAAGGAGACCATGAAAGAAGTCTGCCGCCCTGTGGGCATGAAAGCGATGGAGCTGAGTAAAGAAAACGGTTGGCAGGTCAAACAAATTGCCACCAAATATCGCAATCCAGCCCATTCTCCTGACACGCCCCACTCCCGTATGGCCCTCGCTCAATTTGAGCAACAACCCGAACTCATGGGCTTTTGGGAAAAAGCGACCATTGATGACCAAGTTGGCAATCGCTACTACCGCCGCATCAATGTCGAGGCCAGTTGCCTTGCCTGTCATGGCCAGCAAAATCGGCGTCCCCAGTTTGTTAAAGATGGCTATCCCCAAGATTTAGCCTACGACTTTAACGTCGGCGATCTGCGCGGCATGTACGCCGTCTTTATTCCCGAAGTGCAGCAATCTATTCAATCGGCCATCAGTCCCTAGGTTCCTATTTTTTTACCTTTTATAAGGATGTTTTTTGATGTGGAAGCTGTTGGAGCTAATTCAGAAAAACTTGACCTGGGCAATCCCAGCCTCAATGATTTTAGGCATTGTCGTCGGGTACAGCACTAATCCCGCGCCGCTGAAAGCGCTGATCATTCCGCTCACCTTTCTCATGGTGTACCCCATGATGATTAACCTACAAGTTCAGAAAGTCTTTTCTGGGCAGGATTACAAACTCCAATTAGTCACTCAGCTAATCAATTTTGCGATTGTTCCCTTCTTTGCCTTTGGTATGGGGAAGCTGTTTTTTGCCGATCAACCCCTGGTCGCCCTGGGTTTATTACTGGCCTCACTCTTGCCCACCAGCGGTATGACCATTTCTTGGACAGGCTTTGCCAAAGGCAACCTTAACGCAGCAGTTAAGATGACCGTAATCGGCCTGATTTTGGGGTCAATTGCTACCCCTTTCTATGCCAAATGGCTTATGGGTGCGGCGATTGAGATTCCTCTAGCCGATATTTTTCGACAGATCATTGTGATTGTGTTTCTGCCTATGCTGTTGGGCATAGCCACTCGCCTGCTGCTGATTCGCGTCGTGGGCGCAGACAAATATAACAAGAGTCTGAAGCAAAAGTTCCCCGCATTTTCGACCCTAGGGGTTTTGGGAGTGGTGTTTGTGGCGATGGCGCTGAAGGCTGAGGCCATTGTGAGCAAACCCATGATTTTGGTGTCATTTTTGGTGCCGCTGGCAATTTTGTACATCGGCAATTTTGCCCTGAGCACGCTGGTAGGCAAGCTGTTGTTTAAGCGGGGAGATGCGATCGCCCTCGTCTACGGCACCGTCATGCGTAATCTGTCTATCGCGCTGGCGATCGCCATCACCGCATTTGGGGGCGAACAGGGGTCAGAAATCGCCCTGATCATCGCTATGGCCTATATCATTCAAGTGCAGGCCGCCGCCTGGTACGTGAAATTTACTGATAGAATCTTCGGCCCCGCCGAACAGCCCCAGACGGTCTAGGGATAAACCTCTAGCGAATCCGAGAGATAGGCTAGAGCGATTGCCCCAGCCTATCAATCAGCTCATGCTCATCGCACATTGGCTTTAGGCCAGCGAAATCCGGGTTTGCTAGAAGGGTTCCACCGGGCCGCTGACTATCATCGCTTCTACGGAGGCAGCGGTCTGCAGAGGACTTAAGCGCGTTGAGGGCAGGGTGGGTTGAATAGTTGCCTGCGCGCGCAACTATCACGACAATACAAGAGAACTAAATGGGCCGAAATAGCAGCTTCGCCAGTTTAAGGCCTGGTAACGTAGAGCACCTCAGCTTCCCCAGCTACTTTCACCCCAAATTCGAGCGTCACTAACTAAGACCGGTATCTTGAGATTCTGCCGGTTGGTTAGGATAGTTTTGCCGCTGCCCAAAAAGCCCTTGATGATTGTGACTGGCAGGTCACGATTAGGGATAGGTGGGGAAGTTAGAAGTTATAGGGGGAGGGGTATTGGTTGTAAGGGTGGTGGTGGTCAAGTGTTAGGTATCAGGTCGATATCCGATACCCATTTCCCACTACCCAAAACTATTCCCAGCTAGCGTTTGTCCCCATACCAGCTGTGAGATCAGCTCGGCTTAGGTTGGCACCGTTGGGGCCTCCAACAGTGACACCGCCAAGTCGGCATAGGATGGAGGCCGTTTTAGCGAAATTTCTGAGGCGGGTTGAGGTTTGTCAAACAGGTAGCCCTGGCCAAATTCACATCCCAACACTTGTAGAAACTGGAGTTGTTCTGAGGTTTCGATGCCTTCGGCAATCACGGACAGCGATAGCTGACTGCTAAGGGCAATGATGGTGTTAATTACCTGGTGGTTGCGGTGACCGGTGTGGATCTGCTGCACGAAGGAGCGGTCGATTTTTAAGGTGTCGATGGGAAAGCGATGCAGGTAGCCCAGGGAAGAGTAACCCGTGCCAAAGTCATCTAGGCTGATTTGAATCTGGCGCGATCGCAGTTGTTCCATCACCGCAATCGCTGCTTCGGCATCTTGCATCAGGGCGCTCTCTGTAATTTCCAGCTTCAGGCAAGCCGGATTCACCCCGGTGGCGGCCAACACCTGGTCAATGTCGGCCAGCAGGGTGGGGCTGTCAAACTGTCGCACCGAGAGGTTAACGCTCACCGTTAAGTCGGGGGCACCCTGCTGGTGCCAGGTCTGCAGTTGCTCGCAGGCTTGCTGCAACACCACCAGCCCCACCTGCACTACCAGCCCGGTCTCTTCCATACAGGGAATGAATTCCGCCGGTGACACCAACTGCCGTTCGGGGTGCCGCCAACGCACCAAGGCTTCAAAGCCGACCACCTGGCCGGTGGCCAGCCGAACAATCGGTTGATAGTAAGTGACAAATTCTTGATGTTCCAACGCCCGTTGCAGGTCGGTTTCTAGGGCAAGACGATCGCGAGTGGCGGTAGTCAACTGGGCATCAAATAGCTGGTAGCTGCCCTTGCCCTGCTGCTTAGCCCGATGCATGGCAGTATCTGCCGCCTGGAGCAGAGTCTCTGGCTGGGCCGTGGCCGTATCGGTCAGCGCCACCCCCATACAAACCGACACAAAAAAGTCACAGTTGGCCACCCGAAAGGGTTTAGCAAAGCTATCAAATACAGTTTGGGTCCAGCTTTCTAGCATGGCTGGGCGATCGAGATGATGCAAGAGAAAGCAAAACTCATCGCCTCCCATCCGGGCCAGCATATCCCCAGGGCGCAGCTGCTGCTGTAGCCGCTGGGCAATGGCTTTGAGTAGGTCATTGCCGACGTCATAGCCAAAGGCTCCATTCACCAACTTAAAGTGGTCGCAGTCTAGATGGGCGAGAGCAACGTTATAGGAAGAGGCAGGGGTATCGATCGCCCTCTCTTCGGCCCCCTCTTTAGAGCTTTTCGCAGACTGCAACGCCATCGACGTCGCTTGCAACAACCGGGTGCGACTGGGCAGCTGGGTCAGGGCATCTCTGTCAATCATTGCCTGGAGCTGAGCGGTGCGCTGCTGCACCAGGGTTTCAAGCTCAGCATTGAAGTTCATCAGCTGTTGGTATTGCTGGCGAATGCGCAGCATGGAGCGAACTCGGGCCAATAGTTCTACCCAGTTGATGGGCTTGCTGAGAAAGTCATCGGCTCCGGCCTCCAGGCAGCGGCTGAGATCTTGCTTAGAGTCGAGAGCCGTCACCATGATGATGGGCACCCCGAGCCCCTGGGGTAAGGCTTTGATCTGCCGACACACCGCCATACCGTCGAGCCCAGGCATCATCACGTCCAGCAAAATCAGATCGGGCCGTACGGTGTTGAGGCAGTCTAGGGCAGTCTGGCCGTTGGCAACGTAGTGCAGGGTGTAGCCCTGATTCCGGAGCATGCTCTCAATCACATCGAAATTGTCGGGTTCATCATCCACTACTAGGAGAGTGTGAGATTCAGGGGGAAGTAAGTCCATGGGATTTTACTAAGTGGGTGACCAAGGGATTGAGCGTAATTGCGGCATCGATACGGCGACCCTGCTGGGGGCTTTAGGGGCTAGGTTTCGGCTGCGGGCTGTCAGTTATCGGGAATGCTTGGGTGGCGATCCGGCAGGATTAGCGTCTGAATGCTCTCGACCAGTTGCTTCAGCCGGACCGGCTTACTCAAATATTCGGTCGCACCAGCGGCTAGGCAGCGATCGCGATCACCGGGCATGGCCAACGAGGTCAGGGCAATTATCGGTACCTCATTGAATCTCGGGTCACGGCGAATATGGCCGATCGCCTCCAAGCCATCCATCCCCGGCATTTGGATATCCATCAAAATCAGATCGGGGGTCAAGTGCTGGAGGCAGTCAATGGCTTCCTGGCCGTTATGGGCGATATCAACCCGGTAACCCTTGGCCTGTAGATAGCTCACTATGGTGCTGATGTTGGCTTCATTGTCTTCGGCCAGCAAAATCAGCGGTGCTGTGGCGGGGGTGGTCGCCACCGTCGATGAAGGTATCGCCGGGGAAGAAATGGGGGTAGTGGCCATCCCTTTGGCGTAAGGAAGATCAAAGGTAAAGCAGCTGCCTACCCCGACCTCGCTCGTCAGCCCTACCTGCCCGCCGTGCAACTCAACAATGCGCTTGACCAGGGCCAGCCCCAACCCGGTGCCCTGGTATTGACGGTTGAGGGCACTGTCTACCTGCACAAAGGGTTGAAACAGACGCTGCTGCTCTGCGGGGGTGATGCCAATGCCGGTGTCGGTTACCGCAAACCGCAGGTAGGGGGTTTCCTTGCTGCCCAGCGAGGACGCTAGGGGAATAATTTCAAGGGTGATCTGCCCCTCCTGGGGGGTAAATTTCACCGCGTTGTTAAGCAGATTGATCAGCACCTGCCGGATGCGCCGTTCATCTAGGAGTATGGTCGGCAAATCAGCGGGCAGATTGACGGTGAGCTGAATGTCCTTTTTCAGGGCAGACTGTTTGACAAAGGCAAGGCTAGATTGACAGAGAGGGGCAATCGCCGTAGGCGCTAGGTCCAGCTCTACCTGACCGGCTTCAATCTTGGCCACATCTAGCACGTCGTTGATTAGCTCTAGCAGGTGTGAACCGCTGCGTTCAACGGTTTTAAGCGCTTTGAGTTGTTGGGGGTTGATCGCGCCAAATACGTCTGCCTCTTGCAGCATCTCTGTCATGCCCAAAATGGCATTGAGGGGAGTGCGCAGTTCGTGGCTCATGTTAGCCAAAAACTCATCCTTGAGGTGGGTAGCGCGGATCAGTTCCTGATTCATGCGGGTGAGTTGCGCTTGGGCCTGCTGGCGCTCGGTCAATTCTTGTTGCAGTTGTTCAAACAGGCTGGCCTGCTGAATGGCGATCGCCAACTGGTTGGCAATCTGCTGCAACAGCTGGGCTTCTTCTGGCTGCCAAACGCGATGACTGCGGCAGGCATGAACCACCAGCACCCCCCACAGCTTATTGCTGCCATTGGCGCTTACCCAGCGGTGGGCTTCGGCGGCATTCAATTCTTGAAGAATGGGGGCTACAATCTTGGACTGAATCTGCCCCGCCTGAGAATAGTCCACCAAACAGTCGGTCCAAATGTCATCCATCACATCGGGCACAATTCGGGGTTGCCCCTGCCAATAGTGTTCCAGAATATCCTGAGACCAGGTTTCATCTTCCCAGTGCATAGCTTTGAGGCGGGGGAGATCGGGAGCGACGGCTTCTTCAACAATGTGGCTTTGGCCATCGTGGCAAACTTGAAACACAATCACCCGCTCGCCCTGGAGCAGCTCCTGCACCTGCTGGGTGGCGATCGCCAAAATTTCTGGCAGGTCAAGGGATTGTCGAATCTGTTGCAGAATCAGCTCTAGGGCCGTTTGCTGCCGCAGTTGCCGCGCAATTGTTGCCTCGGCCTGTTGCCGCTCTAGCAACTCTGTCTGAACCTGCTCATACAGGCTGGCCTGCTGAATAGCAATGGCTAGCTGGTTGGCCAATTGTTGCCCCAGGTCAATTTCAGACTGCTGCCAATGGCGGGGGGCATCACACTGGTGAATGCACAGTAGCCCCCATAGCTCGTGGTTACAGAGCAACGGCATCACTAAGTTGGCCTGCACCTGAAATTGAGCCAGAACATCGCTATGGCAGGGTGTGAGACCATTGCGGTAGATGTCGTCCACTACTTGGTAGCGCCCTTGGGCATAAAGACTGGCATAGTTTTCGCCAAAGCAGTGGTCGTGGATGCGGATAGCCATTGCCGAGGAAAACCCAATCACCACCGACTCTGCTACAAATTCACCATCGTCGTAGCCAGAGTCGGGATAGAACTTGAAAATGCCTACCCGATCGGCCCGGAGGCAGGCGCGAATTTCGTCACAGGCAGTATTAAAAATAGTCTGGAGGTCGAGGGATTCCCGAATGTGCTGGGTGATTTCGCGCAAGACCATTTCTCGCTCAGCCTGTTGGCGAATAATGTCTTCACTACGTTTGCGCTCAGTAATATCTTCAGCAATGCCGGCTAGACGGTAAACCTGGCCCTGGGCATTGCGAATGGGGAAGGCCCGATCGTGAATCCAGCGATGGGTGCCATCGGGGCGAACAATCCGATATTCTTCGTCGAAGGTACCTTCGATTTGTTTGGGAATCGCCGCTAACACCTGCTCTCGGTCGTCGGCATGAATCCTGTCAATCCAGGCATCTGGGGTAATGTAGAGTTCGGAGCAGGGGCGACCCCAAATCCGCTCGTAGGCGGGGCTGACGTAGACGCGATCGGTACGGTTGAGATGCAAGATCCAAAAGACTGCATCGACCACCTCGGCAAGTTGGCGAAACTTTTCTTCGCTTTCCCGCATGGCATTTTCCGATTGCTTGCGATCGCTAATATCAGTCAGGGTGCCCACGTACCCGAGCGTCTTTCCATTGGCGTCGGTTTCGAGCAGCATCTGGCAGTAGAACCAGACAATACTGCCGTCATCGCGCAAAATTCGGGCTTCGTTTTGAAACGGTGCAACCGCACCGGTCTGCAACCATTGCTGGGTTTCTGTCTGGCTGCGGTCCCGATCATCGGGATGAATGGTTTCTAGCCAGCGATCGCCCAGGGCAAAGGCAATCGGTTTCCCGGTCATTTCGGACCAGCGCTCGTTGACATAGGTGCAGTGCCCTTCAAGATCAAAGCGAAAAATGGCCACAGGTACCGCCTGAGCCAGCGTGACATAGCGCCGTTCGCTCTTCTGCAAGGCCGCTTCTGCCTGTTTGCGTTCGGCGTCTAGCCGTGCCCTTTCGCTGATATCTTGGCAAACACAAATTAGCAAGTTATCTGTCGAAAGGGTCAGCGACAACTGCTCTGGGAAGGTGGTGCCATCCTTACGGGTAGCCGTGACTTCCCCCTGCCAAGACTTTTGTGCTACCAAAACTGGAAGTATTTCCCGATCGAATCGCTCTAGCTGCTCAGGGGAATACAACATCCGCCAACTTTGACCGATCAGTTCTTCTCCCTGCTCGTAGCCAAACATCTTGGCATGGGAGGAGTTGAAATACAGGTAACGCTCATTCTCAAGAATAGCGATGCCGTTGACTGCTGCTTCGATCGCGGCTAACTGGCGCTGTAAGGCAATTTCGGCATTTTTACGTTCGGTAATATCCTGATAGGTTCCCAAAACACCTACCACCTCCCCCTCCAGGTTACGCAGTGGTAATTTGTTGGTTTCTAACCAGATCACCGCCCCATCCTGCTGGTGTTGGGGTTCGAGGATGCCGAGTTTTGCCTCGCCACTCTCCATGACAATGCGATCGTCGGCTCGATAGGCTTCCGCCTCAGTCATGCCCCAGGGCATTGCAGAGTCGTTTGTACCTACCAACTCTGACACAGAGCCAAGGAAGGCATCCTGGAGAAAGCGTTGGTTAGCTCCTAGATACACAGAGTTTCGATCTTTCCAAAACACCGAGAGTGGTACTGTATCCAACACCGTTTGCAGAAATTGCTGGGATTCTTGCAGGGCGGTTTCGTAGCGTTTGCGATCGGTGATGTCACGAAGAATCCCCTGCACCAGAATTTCTTCATCAATGCTGATTACACTAGCTGTAATATCTACGGGTACTACGCTGCCATCTATCCGACGACAATTCACATCCAACACTTGAGTGCGTTGTCTTTGCACCACTTCAGCAAATGTCACCATTACCCTAGGTAACTCTTCGCTGGTATGCAGTTGAGTGAAATGCAGGGTAGACAATTCTGCTAGGGAATAGCCCAACAGTGCTTCTGCTTTCTGATTAGCTTCCAGAATGTTCCCTTGTAGATCGGCCAACACAATGGCATCAGCAGCACCCTCCATCAACCCTCGATATCGGGCTTCTCGCCGCTGTAGCTCCTGCTCCGTCGCTTTTCTAGTGGTGACGTTTCGAAAAATGCCTCGGGTAGAGACAGGTCGTTGGCTACCATCGGCCTCGGTGGCAAACCGACAGTTGATATTTCCCTCTACCACAACCCGTTGTCCTGACTTGCAGATAAAGGTTAATTCCATCTGCTCCACAGGGGTAATGTCCCCCGATCGCATTTGCGCCAACATAGCTTGACAATGGGGCAGGCAATCCGGTGCTAACACATCAAAAAGGGTCAACTGTGCCACTTCGGCGGGGGTGTACCCCAGCACATTTTGCCAAGCACGATTCACAAACTCAAAACGCCCAGTGTTAATGTCCACCATTTGAATCAGGTCATTGGCGTTGTCTAAAAAGTCTTGAAGGATCGCTTCCCGCTCCGCTAGTTCGGTAGTGCGTTGCGTGACTCGCGCTTCTAATTCAGCATTCAAGGTCTCTAGGGCTTGTACTGTGAGGAGCCGCTCTAGTTCAGCCCCTGCACGGGCAGCAAAAATAGAGAGCAGGGTTTGTGCCCAGGTTGGGTCAGCTAAGGGAGCATCATGGAAAATGCAGAGATTACCAATGGGATCACCCGCAGCATTCTGTAGCCTGACCCCCAGATAACTGTCTACCTGTAGGTCAGTAAACAGGGCATTGCCAGGGTAGAGAGCGAGAATATCCGCAGGATGGCAACAACTCCCAGTTTGGAGTGTCTGATGACAACAGGGAACTAAGTCGTAGGGTAGAAATGCTGAGGGACAACGCTCACCATCAGCAAAAAATGCCAGGACTTGAAACCCCTCTGGTGTGGCTTGGGAAACTGAGGCATAGCGGACGCCCAGCGCTTCAGCAATGTGGCGTGCCAAGGCCGGAAAGAATTCTTCTCCAGTGAAGGCGACTGTGCCCTCGATGATCTGGCGGAGAGCGGCTTCGGCGCGATCTCGGCGCATTTCGGCTACGTGCTGTTGGGTAATATCCTGCACCGTGCCCCGCGATATTAAGGGAGTACCGTCGGCACTGTAGGTGGTTTCAAACTGCTCTTGCACATACTTAACTTGAGCTCCGGGCACTTGCAGGCGATGCACTAAGCGATAAGGCTGGCGATCGCGCAGATGGCTCGCATAAGCTTCATTAACGAGGGTGCGATCGTCTGGATGGACTAAATCTAGAAAGGCTTCGTAGGAAGCACCAAATTGCTGCGGATCGATCTCAAAGAGGCGAAAAACTTCCTCTGACCAGTAGAGGGTGTTGTGCTGAAGATCTAGTTCCCAGCTGCCGATGTGGGCAATGCGCTGGGCTTCCTGCAAGCGTTCTGTACTCTGGCGCAGTTGCCGCTCCGCTTGCTGGCGCTCTTGCAATTCGGACTGTAATTGTTCATAGGTGGAGGCTTGATTGAGGGCGATCGCCAACTGGATAGAGAGCGATCGCACAAAGTCAATCTCTGCCGGTTGCCAGTCGCGGGGCTGGGCTTCGGTCACATTCAGCAGGCCCCAGAGTTCATCTCCACAGAGCAAAGGCACCAAAATTTTGGCCCGAGTCTGAAGCCGAATCAGCATGTCGCGGTGGCAATCAGCCATTTCGATGGCGTAGATATCGGGCATCACTCGAATGCGCCCCTGGCGGTAGACCTCTGCTTGGGTCTCTAAAAACCAGGCGTCGCCAATGCGCTCGCCAACTAAAGAGAGGTCGGCATCGGTGGACTCCGCCACCACCACGGCGGTCCCGGCCTCAAATCGCCAGATGTTGACGCGATCGCAGCTTAGAATTTGCCGCGCCTGCTGCACAGTGGTATCTAAAATCACCTGAACATCTAGAGAGGCCAAAATTTGTGAGGCCAACTCAGCCATCAGGCGATCGCGTTCCGCCTGCACCTGAAGGGTGTGAGTGCGCTCCTGCACCTGCCGCTCCAGCTCCGCCGCTCGGATTTCCAACAGCGAAACGCGCTCCGTCTCCAGCCGCGTCACCTTTTTCTCTAGCGCCTCTGCCAGGGTATAGAGATCTATGGGGTTAAAAGCTTGTAACAAGCTGGTTTGGGTGACAATGCCCAGCAACTCCCCCTGCTCACCGGCCACAACCACCCGGTGAATCCAGCGCTGCTCCATGATTTGCTGTACCTCCCACAGGGACGTATCTGGGGCAACGGTAAACACAGGACTACTCATCACTGTCTGGGCTGTGGTTGCCTCCAAACTCAGCCCCACAGACTGGAACTGCACCAGATCTCGCTCTGTCAGCAGCCCTACTGCGCGCTGCCAAGGGGTCTCAGCACTGCCACCAGGCACGGCAATTACCACCGAACTCACCCGGCGATCGGCCATCAGCCGGGCAATTTTTAGCATGGAGTCGTCGGGCGACGCCCAGAGGACATCTGCGGTCATCACCTCCTGCACTAGCCGTAACCGGAGTAGGTCTACAGGGCGAGTCAACTGCCGCAGGCTTTCGTGGGTGATCAGACCCACCAGGCGATTGTGCTCATCTACAATCGGCAGATGGCGAATGTGATGATGTTGTAACAGATCAATGGTGCTGAATATATCAGTGAGGTCAGCTTGACGGCAGGTGATCACCGGTTGGGCCATCGCCTCCGCCACCAAAAGCTGATTGAGGGGCTGCTGCTGGGCACTGAGGCGCACGACATCTCGCTCAGTCAAAATGCCCACCACCTGGTCGTTGTCTACCACCACCACACAGCTAGAGCGAATCTCTGGGTGCAGGCCACCCTCGGGGGTATGGTCGCGGTCAATCGGGCAAAGGGTGCGAATGCCGCTCATCAGGGCGATCGCACCCATCACCGAGGTATCTGGCCCGATGGTTAGAGGATCGTGAATAATGGCAGCCGTAAGATCAGCGGGCTTGAGGGTAGCCATGGGTTTAGCTCACTTTGACGATAAACATACTGATATGTCCATTTGCCCGGTCTTCTCAATCGACCAAATTCCTTATTCATTGTGCCCGCCTATCTCCCAGTATCCCTACACAAACGCCCTGTATAAAAATTTCAGCTAAAAGGGGTATGGCACCGATTCGTGTAAAAATGGGCCACATCTCCTGAAAGTCTTGTGAACAAACAGATTCAGAGGTTGGAAATAGCCTATGTCAGGGCAGCGTGAGGACTTTTGGTTGAGATCAGGACAATGCCCTGTGGATAAGGTTGGCTGATGGTCTTGAAGGGGGCCAAAAGTTGTCGGGTCAGCAACTACTCAACGACAACTATGGACTCTCAGCACTCGATTTTGTAGTTCAGCAGTGCCTGCGAGAACTCTACTCGTCACATTTAGTCCAATTACAGTTCACTACGGTGATCTGGCTAATTTTCCGATATAGGCTCAGTTTATTAGTAAGGGGCTTAGTTTTAGCAACGGAAAAATTTTGGTCGTTAAGGCTGAAAATATTATGGAGTATAAGTTGTGACCGTTAAGTCTGCCTGTGCTGATTCAGACATGGAACGAAAGGAAGCAACAACAGAAATTTAGATCACCGTGGCTACCTATTCGGCAGAGGGTTTTGCCAGCAGGGTTGGAATCATCTGGGCCAGTTGTTTGAGGCGAATGGGTTTGCTGATATAGTCGTCTGCTCCGGCAGCCAGGCAGCGCTCTCGATCGGCGGGCATGGCCAGGGCCGTGAGGGCCACAATGGGCACGTTAGCCAGGGCTGGATTTTGGCGAATCTGACGGATAGCTTCTAACCCGTCGAGCTGGGGCATTTGAATGTCCATCAAAATTAAATCTGGGTTGGCGCTAGTAGCCAGGTTAACCGCTTCCAGGCCGTTTTGGGCGACGATTAGAGCGTAGCCCTTGGCGGTTAGATAGGCGGTGATGGTGCTGACATTGGCGGCGTTGTCTTCGGCCAGCAAAATTAGGGGAGCGGTGGTGGGATCTAAGGGCGCAATAGCCTCAATGGAGCTTGGGATAGCTGTTGCCGAGACATGGCCGGTGGGGATGGGAATGATGGGCAGTTGCAGGGTGAAACAACTGCCGCTGCCGACTGCGCTGGTCAGTGTCACTTTGCCGCCATGGATTTCGGCAATCCGTTTCACCAGGGCTAACCCTAACCCGGTGCCCTGGTACTGGCGGTTGAGGGCGCTATCAATCTGGATAAAGGGTTGAAACAGCTTTTTCGCGTTCTCAGGGCTGATGCCGATGCCTGTATCGGCAACCGACAGGGTCAAAATCCCCACCGTGGCGGCGAGATCTACTTCGGGATGAATGAGGTCTCGATTGCTGGCGATCGCTTCTGGAGACAGAGCTGTGTAAGCGGCTGTAACCGTGATGCGGCCCCCTGCGGGGGTAAACTTAACGGCGTTGCTGAGCAAGTTAACGAGCATCTGGCGCAGGCGACGCTCATCTCCATAGATCTCGGGTAGGGTGCTGGGAACGTGCGTTTCCAGGTGCAGACCTTTCTTGTGGGCCTGTTGTTTGACCAAGGTAAGGCTGGAATTACAGAGCAGACACACATTAACCGCAGCATAGTCGAGTTCGAACTGTCCCGACTCAATCTTGGCCACATCTAGAACATCGTTGATCAGCGATAACAGATGGTTGCCGCTGGTTTCAATGGTGGTCAGGCTGCGGCGCTGGCGGTCGGTGAGGGGGCCAAAGACTGCTTCTTGCAGGCCCTCGGTCATGCCCAGGATGGCATTGAGAGGAGTGCGCAGCTCGTGGCTCATATTGGCGAGAAATTCGTCTTTGAGGCGGGTGGCGCGGGCCAGTTCGGCGTTGGTGTGCTGCAAGTCTAGTTCGGCCCGTTTGCGATCGCTAATATCGCTAGCAGCCCCAAACCATTCGAGAATGTCGCCCTGCTCATTGAGCACCGGAATGGCGCGCGAAAAAGTCCAGCCGACGGTGCCGTCCTGCCGTAGGACCTGGTGTTCTAACTCAAACGGACTTTTTGTTTGAATGGCATGCTGAATAGCGGCCCATACTCGGGCCTGTTCTACCGGGGGAATATAGGGATCTAACCACGACTTGCTGGCGCTGTCGGTACTGACCAAGAACTCTTTGCCATCCAGCGGTTTCATTTCCTGCCAGTCGGCGCTCATTCTATAGACAATATCTGAGCTGGCATTGATAAATAAGCGGAGTTCTTCTTCGCTCTTCCGCAGGGCGGTTTCGGCCTGTTTGCGATCGGTAATATCGCGGTTAATGCCCACCATGCGGGCGGGGTTACCTTGGGCATCGTGCTGCACCTGGGCAAACGACTGAATCCATCGCAATTCGCCATCAGTGCGCCAGATGCGAAACTCGACCCCGGTGAAAGGTGCGCCCTCAATGGCGGCCTGCCGCAGCGCCTCAACCCGCTCAATATCGTCGTGGTGAACCTGGCTGCGCCAAGCTTGCCAAGGCACAAACTGGCTGCTTTCAGGGATGCCATACATGCGACATAGCGCCGCATCCCAATACAGTTGCCGGTCTAAGTCCCAACTCCAAACGCCCAGTTGGCCTGCCTCCAGGACGAGGGAGAGACGATCACTTAGGTTTTGCAGGGCAATTTCGGCCTGTTTGCGATCGCCTACATCTGCAAAGAGAACGAAAACCTGATGGGGCGCATCTTCGCCAACGGGGCAAACCATCACTTCAAACCAGCAATCCAACACATCTGATCGAATGTCTTGACGAATGGGTTTACCCGTTGAGAGTACCTGGGCGTAGAGGTCGTTCCAAAATGACGCGATTCCCGGTATGAGTTCGCTAGCAGTTTTACCCACCGGATCAACAGAAGCAAGGCTACAATGCCGACTAAAGGCGGGGTTGGTTTCTAAGAAGCGGTGCTCGTAGGGAGTGCCTGCGTCATCAAACAATACCTCAGCGATGCAGAACCCGTCCTCAATGGAATTGAACAGTTGGCGGTATCTTGCTTCTGATTTCCGCAAGGCAAATTCGGCCTGTTTGCGATCGGTGATGTCGCGGATAACGAACAAAACTTCGTTCGGGCCACAGGGAGCTACCCGCACCTCCCTGACCAGCAGCGCACCGTCAACCTCCACCTGCTGCTCGCTAACATGGATAGTCTTGGTAGTCAGCGCTTGCTCTATCCGATGCCGGTGAGCTTGGGCAACTTCAGGGGGCAACACGTCTGCCATCGTGCGCCCAACTAATGTAGCGAGGCCAGTAATCTCTAGCGTGGAGTCGGAGGGGTAGAAGTCAAGGTAGACCCCGTCACGGTTGACCCGGAAGACGTGATCGGGCAGGGCCGCCAGCATCGCTTGCAGGTAATCGCGGCTCTCTTTCAGGGCTACTTCTACAGCTTTGCGATCGGTAATGTCGGTAGACATGCCGCAGAGGGCGTAGACCTCACCCTGCTCATCCCGCAGCAAAAACTTATTGGATAAAAAGACCCGATCTTCACCATTGACTCGAACGATTTCTTCAAACTGCTGCACACCACCCTGTTCTAACAACAGCAGGTCATTCGCCCGCAAGGTATCGGCAATCTCAGGTGGGAAAAACTCGTGAATCGTTTTGCCAATAACGTCTTCAGGCTGGCAGTTAAAGAGCCTCAGAAATGTTTGATTGACAAAGATGTATCGCCCTTCGAGATCTTCAACATAAATTTTGGCTGGAGAGTTATTGAGGATGGCTCGCACCTCGGCCTGGCTTCTGTAAAGATCTGCGGTGCGTTCTGCAACTTTTTGCTCTAAAGAGTGATTCAAGTCTTGCAGGGCGAATTCGGCCTGTTTGCGATCATGAATGTCCGTAGCCATCCCCAGCCACTGTATCTCTTGATCAGACTGAACACGAATAGCTTGGCTCAGATGCCAGCGATAGTCGCCATTGGCTCGGCGCATCCGGTACTCGGTTTCATAGGGCATCCCTGTTTGCACCGACTCTATCCAGCGATCGCGCACTCGCCCTAAGTCATCGGGATGCACAATGAATTGCCAATCAAAATCCATGAGTTGCTCTGTGGCCAAGCCGACATACTCACCCATGCGCTTGCTGACGTAAATATGACGCCCTGCCATATCAGCACTCCAGACAATCTGAGGAGCCAGTTCGACTAACAAACGGTAACGTTCTTCGCTATGGCGTAAAGCTCGTTCCACTCGGATACGCTCAGTGACATCCTGAGCCATCACCAGTTCAGCCCGTCGCCCCGCAAACTCCAGGGCATACGACACAATCTCAACTTGAATGATCTGGCCATCTTGCAGGCAATGCTGCCAGACACCAGCTATATCTAACCCAGATGCAACCTGGGCCACATTTTCCAGTAGTCGGGGCACGTCTTCTGACGGGCGAATATCGGCAATAGTCATGGCTAAAAATTCTGCCCTGGCATAGCCATATTTGGCGATCGCGGCATCATTCACGGCCAAAAACCGCAGGGTTTCCAGGTCGTATACCCACATGGGTTGAGGGTTACAGTCAAACAGGTGGCGGTAGGTAGCCTCCTGGGCTATCAAGGTCTCGCGAAACTGGCGATTTTCCTGGGCAATCCGCTGGAGTTCTTGCTCGATACGTTGTTCGCTCTGTTCGCGTTCGGCGTCAAGCCGTTTCTGCTCGCTGATATCGGTAAAATAACCCACTACCTCCTGGGGCAATCCCTGGGCATCCCGAAAGAGCACGAGGGTGTCACGGATCCACAAGTAATGCCCATCCCGATGGCGAAGCCGGTAATCATGTTGCAGCTTGCTCTGCTCAAACAGCTGAGGAATGGCCGCAAACACACCGGGGGCATCTTCCGGGTGCAGGCGCTGCTCCCAAAAATCCGGTTCTGCTTTGAACTCGTCTGGGGTATAGCCCAAAACCGTCTCAAGGCTTTGGCTGATGTAGGTGCAGGAGTAGGGAGGGTCAACCTCGCAACTGTAGGTGGTCGCTGGGCTGGTGTTGGCCATCCACTGCAGCCGATGGGTCTGGGCCTCAAGTTGGGCAATGTGTCGCTGCTGTTGCTCAAGCTGCCCTTGCTGCTGAGCGTAAGCCTGGCGAGCAGCATCACGCTCAGCCGCTAGCTGGTGGGCGTAATGCTGAATCTGGGCCTGAGCTGCCTCTAGTTGCTGTTGGACCTGGTGATCTCGGGACATTGTAAATGTATTCCCTGAAAACCTTGGTGTTTGGTGGCTGAAGTACAAATTAGTCTACAAGGATATTTGAAAGAGTTAGCCTAAAAGCTAAATCGGAGTTGTTCGATGTTACTTAGAGACCATCTGCGTTTTGTAGAAATGGTTTCCGTGAGAGATTCAGCTGCTGAATAGTTGCCTGCGCGCACAACTAGCCGAGCTGGCTTGCCCCACACTTATACAGAACGGTTGTTACAGTGGGCCGATTTTCAGCCGGGAGACACGGTTCTGGAACTGGCGGCCAGCTTTGGCTATAGCGCGATCGCCCTGGCCCAGCGCTACGGTGTCCGGGTCGTAGGGGTCGAGAAAAATTCGGAAAGCGTAGCCCGAGCCCAGGCCAACATTCGGGCGGCGGGGCTAACCAGTCAAGTGGAGGTGATCGAAGGCGATGTGTTTCACCTGGAGCGCATTCCAGAACAGTTTGACTATGTGCTGGCAGAGGCGATTTTGACAATGCAATCGGTGCCGGGCAAGGTGAAGATCTTGCCCGGCGTAGGCGATCGCCTCAAGCCAGGCGGGAAATTCCTCTCCCATGAGCTGATCGCCCGTGACCGGGAAGACGAGATCCATCAAGCCCTCGCCGCCACCCTGCGGGTAAACTCCACGCCCCTATCCGCCGCCAACTGGCAAAAAGCCCTGGAAGAGGCAGGCTTAACTCTGGTTAAACAGCAGACCGGCCCAATGGGATTGCTCACCCCTGCCCGCGTGATTCAAGACGAAGGGGTAGTCGATGCGGCTAAGTTTGCCTGGAATGTACTGACCCATCCCCCCATTTATCAGCGTCTGCTATTTTCTGTCTGGCCAGGGGCACCGATATTGCAGAACACACCTCCACCCGTAATGCTGTGGTGCAGGTGTTAGAGGGGCAGGGGACCCTGACCTTGAACGGTGAGGACGTTGAGTTGGTGCCGGGGCGGTTTGTCTTCATGCCCGCCAATGCTCCCCATGCCTTGAAGGCGACCGAGAATCTGGCGTTTCTGCTGACTCTAAGCGATCCTGTACCGTCAGAGAATTAAGGTTTGCTGGGGATAGTTGGGGATTTAGCCGCCGGTTTTCTGGGGGCAGAGGGTTCCGGCTCTTCTTCCCCCAGGGCAATGGCCTCTAACTTTTGCCAGTTCAAAACGGTAATTTTGCCGCCGCGACTGTAAGCTACAACGCCTTGGAGCTGTTTGAACAACCGCACACATTCTTCGTAGGTGATGCCAATGCTGCGGGCTAGTTCGTAGTAGGAGAGGTGCGATCGCAAACACAACGCCCCAGGCTGGCCAAAATTGCCCCTTTCCTGTTGAGCTGCCGCCTGAATAAAGCGAGCTAGGCGCACAATGGCCCGTTCTGAAACCAGCCCGTGGATACGATCGTGGAGCCGCTGCAAGCGCTGGTTATAAACACTCATCATGTCCAGAGCGATCGCTGGATTGGCCTGAATAATCTGTAACAGCGCCTCCCGATCAACGGTGAGCACTTGAACAGCACTTCCGGCGGTGACGGTGGCTGGAGCAATACTATTACCAAATAGGGCCGGGGCGGCAAAGATATCGCCCTGGGATAGGGTCCGCAAAATGGTCTCTTTACCGGTGGTGGCGGTTTTAGACACCCGCAGTAGGCCATCGAGCAGAGCATACAGCCGAGCCGCCAGAGTATCCCCCTCATGCATGACCGTTTCACCCTGTTGATAGGTATGCACCTGCGCATGGGTTTGCAGACTGGCCAATTGTTCCGGCTGCAAATGAGCGAAGACCGAAATAGAAGCCAGTTGGCTAATGGTTGCTTTCATACCTGAGGGAAAAATAAGGTCGCATCTGCACCGACTGATCCTAACGAATGGAATTATGAACCCGCTGACCCCATATGGGGAATCTACTTTCAGTCAGGGTTTCTCATGTCGAATTTCGTCTTACTGCTTATAGGTATCTACCGACGTCAGCGTACATGAGCTACCTCATACAGGCTGCGGCTGTGATTTGGCAGAGTAAACCTATCCCTTGCATCAGGAGACTGGGCAATGCAATCTTCATCCCTCAATTTGCAACCCTCTTTGAGCACCGTTAAAAAGCGGAATCCCCAGGCCTGGTATCGTCCCATCTTTTCCCCAGAGCATGGGGTTTACGTGGTGCTGCTGGTCGCCTTCAGCACCGGAGCCGCTGCCGCCCAGGCCTGGACCTGGACCACCACTCTGGCCCTGCTCGGTGCCTTTGCTGGATTTCAGGCAGAACATCCCTGGATGCTGCAAATTAAGCAGCGCAGCAGTATTAAACCTCGCTTCTGGGTCTGGGGTGGTCTGTATTCCCTGGTGGCGGGCGGTATTGCCCTTTACCTGCTGTGGCATCAGGGTTGGTGGCTGTCCCCCTTGTGGATCATTTATGTAGGAGCCTTCGCTGCCTTTTGTGTGGATGGTATGGCGGTGTTTCGCCGGGGGCAAAAGTCGGTCGCCAATGAGCTGATCACCTTTGCGGCGGT
Organism: Nodosilinea sp. LEGE 07298; assembly: GCF_015207265.1. Classification (GTDB taxonomy): domain Bacteria; phylum Cyanobacteriota; class Cyanobacteriia; order Phormidesmidales; family Phormidesmidaceae; genus Nodosilinea. The sequence continues at coordinate 30,646 of NZ_JADEXE010000035.1, forward strand.
CTGCCTATCGGCACCCTTTGCCTACATTGTCACTACAGGCACACTCGTTCCTGAGCTCTGGGGGCTCTGGGCGTTGAACACGCTGTTTTTCTCCAGCGCTATTTTTACAGTGAAGTTTCGGAAATCGAAGACCCACTCGGCGGTGCCGGGCGAGGTGTTTCATGCGATCGCCACCCTGCTCATTCTCACCCTGGCTTGCTTCGGTCTGTTGACCCCTCTCACCGCCAGCGCTTTTAGTGTGGCCCTGCTCAAGTTCGGCATTATTCTCTGGCAGCGCGACTGGTATTGCACCACCAAAATTCAGCGGGTAGCCCTGCTTGAAACCAGCATGGCGCTGTTGTTCTTGGTGGTTACAGCCCTGTCGCTATTGCCTGCGCGCTGGCCTGCTTAAGCAGTAGCCCGATAAAAAGCTCGATTCGATTCGACTCGAATTGTTTCAATTAATTTTGCAAAGATTGCTTCAATCAGTGGGGATTTTTCGTTAAGGGGAATCTCAACGGATTGAGGCATTTTTGTTAGCTACAGACTCAATTCATGGGATCTCAAAATGTTACAAAAGCCTTTAAGTTTTCATCTCCGAAAGACCGTTGCAATCATAACATTTTGCAACAATAAACGATTCGATCGAAAGGCGTAAAACGGAGATTTAGCAAGGCTTTTAGACGTTTATTCTCTATCTCTATGAGCTATCTCATAGAGGTCGCTATTCCTTTTGGGCAGAGTAGGAACTGAACTTAGACGCAGGGTTAATCAGTCGTTCTATTTTCTGCCTATTTAAGCGAGATGTAACGATGACAAGTCCATCGATTGGTATAAAAGGCACCCCAACAGCAACTCAGCGGTGGCGGTTGAGCTTACCCGCCTGGCTAGTGCTAATGTGTGTCGTCATGTTCTCGGTGCTGTTGGGCGCAGGGGCCGCCATCTGGAAAAATGCGCCCCCTGTCCCCGCCACGGTAGAGTCGCCCCAGCATGAGGTGATCTGGACCCAGGCCCAGATTCAGTCAGGCCAGGAAACCTACCTGGCTCGCGGCGGACAGCACATCGGTAGCGTGTGGGGCCACGGCAGCTACCTGGCCCCCGACTGGTCTGCTGACTTTCTGCACAAGTGGGGGCTGGCCACCGCTGGAGTGCTCTACAGCGGCAATCCTGATTTTGGCCAGGCCGATTTAGAAGCCCTGCCCGTGGGCGATCGCGCCAGTCTGGAAGCCCAGGTCAAAGAACAGTTCAAGACCAACCGCTACGATCCGCAAACGGATGTCTTGACCCTGACCAATGCCCAGACCCAGGCGCTGCCCCAGGTCTTTGACAGCTATCAAACTCTGCTAACCCAAGGCTCGCGGGAGCACTCCATCCCCAGCGGCTGGTTCACCAACGATGAGCAGGTGCGAGATGTCACCAGCTTCTTTGCCTGGACAGCCTGGGCTGCCTCCGCCAACCGCTTCAACGCGCCCTTCTCCTACACGGCCAACTTCCCCCACGATCCGCTGATTAGCAATACCGCCCCGCCCCAGTTTCTGGTCTGGTCGATTGTGTCGGTGATTTTGCTGATTGGTGGCATTGGCCTGTTTCTCTTCGTCAATCTGACCCAGGAAGATGTTGAAGACGTGCAAACCGTGACGGCCCTTCCGGCGGTGCGCCTGGCGACCCCCAGCCAAAAGGTCACCACTCTGTTCTTTGGCGTGGCTATGGCCCTGTTCCTGGTGCAAATTGCCATGGGCATGGTGACGGCTCACTACGCCGTTGAGGGCGATGGCTTTTACGGGGTACCGCTCGATCGCTTCCTGCCCTACGCCGCGTCTCGCACCTGGCACCTGCAACTGGCGGTGTTCTGGATTGCCACTTGTTGGTTGGCCGCAGGGCTGTACTTTGCCCCCCGATTCGGCAAGCACGAACCCAAGGGACAGGCGATCGGCAATGGCGTGCTGTTGGGCGCACTGACGGTCGTCGTCGTCGGCTCGATGATTGGCTCCTGGGCTGCCGTGCAAGGCATTCTTGGCAATAGTTTGAGCTTTTTGCTGGGCCACCAGGGCTATGAATATGTAGAACTGGGCCGCATTTGGCAAATTCTTTTGATTGGCGGCATGGTGCTCTGGCTAGGCCTGATGTTCCGTGCCCTGCGTCCGGCCCTCAAGCAGGAAGGTTCGAAAACGGGCCTGAACCACTTCTTTCTCTATAGCGCCATTACCATTCCCCTGTTCTACTCAGCGGGATTGATGTACAACAACCACACCTCTCTCAGCCTGGCGGAATACTGGCGTTGGTGGGTAGTGCACCTGTGGGTAGAAGGCTTCTTTGAAGTGTTTGCGACGGTGGCGATCGCCTACCTCTGTAGCGAACTCGGCTTCCTGAAGCGGGCAGCGGCGCTGCGGGCCACCTACCTGACCACGATTCTGTTTTTGGGCAGTGGCATCATCGGCACCCTGCACCACCTATACTTTGCCGGCACCCCCGTCTTCATTACCGCCATGGGGTCGGTCGCTTCCGCCCTGGAAGTGGTGCCCCTGACCCTGATCGGCTTTGAAGTGGTCAAATCCCTGAAGCTGTCGCAAAATGCCCAGGGTTTCTACCGCATGCCCCTGCGATTCTTTATCGCCACCTGTGTGTGGAACCTGGTGGGTGCTGGCATCTTCGGCTTTCTGATCAACCCACCGATTGTGCTCTATTACTCACAAGGGTTAAATACCACGCCCATTCATGCCCACTCGGCCCTGTTTGGGGTGTATGGCTCCTTAGCTCTGGCCCTGATGCTGTTCGCCCTGCGGGAAATCACCCCTGAAAAAGCCTGGAACGAGAAGCTGCTGAAGTTCTCCTTCTGGCACATCAACGGCGGTCTGGCAGTGATGATGGTCTTTGGCCTGATTCCCAACGGCTTCTACCAGTTTGTGCAGTCCGTTAACCACGGCACCTGGTACGCCCGCAGCGCTGAGGTGATCCATTCGCCCTTCATGGAATGGACGGTGTGGCTGCGCATTCCCGGCGATGTCATCTTCACTGTGGGTGCCCTGGCGATGATGGCGTTCGTGGTGCAGGCCATCTGGGCCATTCTGCACCAACCCACCCTGCAGACACCGCCCAAGCCTGTGCAGCCCATTGTTGAAGCCCAGTAAATAGTCTTAGGTTCTCGGTTTCTGAAGAAATCGAGAACCCCTCAACCGACGTATCGACTAATCTCCCTAACTAACAGGTCTACCTATGACTCGCTTACTCGTCGGCATTCTAGTGTTTGTGATTAACACTGTGTACGCTAATCGTCCTTACCCCCGATTCTATGTGCTCGAAACCGTCGCCCGCGTTCCCTATTTTTCCTATCTGTCGGTGCTGCACCTGTACGAAACCCTGGGACTCTGGCGCAAGGCCGACTGGCTGAAAATTCACTTTGCAGAATCTTGGAACGAACTGCACCACCTGCTGATTATGGAAGAACTGGGCGGGGCCAACTTTTGGGGCGATCGCCTGCTCGCCAGAACCGCCGCCTTGGTCTACTACTGGGTGATTGCCGTCCTCTACCTGGTTGACGCCCGCTCGGCCTACCACTTTATGGAATTGGTGGAAGGCCACGCCTACGCCACCTACGACAAATTCCTCAAAACCGAAGCCGCCACCCTCAAGACTCAGCCCGCTCCCGCCGTGGCCGTGAAGTACTACCGCGACGGCGACCTCTATATGTTTGATGAGTTTCAAACGGCGCAGGTGGCCGCCGATCGCCGCCCCCAGGTCAACACCCTCTATGACGTGTTTGTCGCGATTCGTGACGATGAAATGGAGCATGTCAAAACCATGGTGGCCTGCCAGCATCCCAACGCTCAGCAGGAACTCCTCAGCCCTCACACCGCTGCCGTTGAACTTACCCTTCTCCCGATTGACGAAGAAATCGCCACTCAAGACAAAGTCCTCGCTGGCGAAGGCTCATAATCCCCTCACTTACCCATCTCCTCAAAACCGGAGAACAACCATGGCAACTTTCCCCATCGACACCACCGTAGGCGCGATCGTGCGCGACTATCCGGACCTGTCGCGATTGTTTGAGCAGGTCCAAGGTCGATTACTGCTGTGGCGGCAACAAGACCTTGACCGAAGCCTGCCAGCAAAAAGGCCTTGACCCCCAGGTGTTTCTGGCCCAGCTAGAGGATTATGCCGCCACCACCGATGTGCCGGAGATAAACGTCGCCGCCCTGTCCTTAACCGAACTAACCGGCCATATCGAACGCATTCACCACGCTTACCTCCATGAGGAATTGCCCCGTCTGGAGAAAATGGTGACTAAGGTAGGGCTTGCTGAAAAAGTGCCTAAAGCTAAGTGTACAGAGTGATTCAGCGGGGTTAAGAGCTGCTAAAGTGCAAGGAAAATAGTGCGTTGCCGCTGAAATCCTTGGACGCCGAGACCGATATACCGCCAAACGAGCCCAGGACAACTGAGTTTTGAGAACGTTTACTTGCCGTTTGGAGGCAAGCTGTCGGGGAAGAATCGCTGGGTGAAACTGGCGGCGATGATTCCGTGGGAGAGGTTTGAATCGAGGTATGCGGCGCAGTTCAGCGAGGGGCAATGGGCACCGGCCAAGCCGTTTCGACTGGCACTGGGGGCGTTGATTAATAAAGAGCGGCTAGGGGTGAGTGATGGGGAGACGGTAGCGCGAAAACAACATAGATACCTTGAAGGGGTCAACACAGAGCAGCCATCGCCAACGAGCCTGATCGGTTTAAAGAACGGGCAAGTTTGGCGCAGCTAACGCGAAAGAAAAGCTTTCCCAAGCCGCGATCGCGCTTGGGCGCAACGCAAAATCTCCTTGCCTCCCAGTTAACTATTTTTGTAATTGCTCAACTAGGTTGACGGGTAGCGGCGAATAAGAGAGGGTGGTAAACTTTTGCCATGCAAGACCTGCCGCCGTTAGAAGGCCTCAGTTCTGGGGAGAAAGACGCTCTGATACGAGAGCTGTGGCAGAGGGTGCAAGCGTTGCAGGCAGAAGCCGAGAAGCGTCAACGAAAAGGCGTCAAGAAAACGTCACGCAATTCAAGTTTGCCACCAGCGAAGGGATTTAAGCCCAATTCAGAGGGTTCCAAGGCCAGCCAAAGCCAGCGAACCGCGAGTGTTGGCCGAGCGGGAGGTGGGCGTGAGTTGACCCCGTCGCCCGACCAGGTGGTTGTGGCGCGAGCGAGTCGTTGCCCTCACTGCGGCAGCGAGGTAGAGCGTGCTCGTCAACAACTCAAAGCGGTCTATGAGCGAATTGAACTGCCCCAAGTTCGGCCTCAGGTGACCCGTGTCGAGCGCTACGGTGGGCAGTGTTCGTGCTGTCAGCAGA
>NZ_JADEXE010000349.1 GCF_015207265.1 Nodosilinea sp. LEGE 07298
GGTCGGGTCGGGAGGCATAGAGAGTGAATACACCTTCCTCAACCCGAAACGTTTTTAGGCGAATGGCGCGGGTAGGGGCGATCGTTGCTCCGGCCCCAGCGCCTGGGCTAAAGCTGGGGCCGGCCCCAGCCTCAGACAGTACTACAAAAAACTCTGGCCGCACCAGGGTTACCGCCGCCTGCCATTCGTGCCGAGTCAGCAGTGCCCACGGATCGAAGGCGATCGCTATGGCGTCAATTTGCCCGGCCAGCGCCTCGGCTTCAGTTGGGGGAATAACGGTTTTACCCAGCCACAGCCCCCGGTGAGAAACACCGCGCAGGCCACCTAGCTGAACCGATCGTCCGAGGTAATTTGAGATACTTTGTTCTGCTTTAGCGTGCAGGCTTTTAAGACCCAGCGCCCCGCTGAGGACAGCGACAATGATGGCCGCCGGAACGACTGCCTTTGCCGTTACTTTTAACCATGCCGCTGACCTGTACCCAGAAAACTTTTGATGTGCAAGGGTCATAGATCAGCGCCAGGCAGAATAGCTAAAAACCATGTCAGCACAGTTAGAAGATGCCATAGAACCTTTAAACCCGAACTATCCCTGAGCAAGGGGGAGTGATAGCGTCAGTCGTCGTACTCGCGCTGATCTACTCGCTGTAAAAGGTTTCTAGGCTGGTGCGATCGCCGACAAAACGCCAGTGCCAGGGCTCAAAGGCCACCCCCTGAAAATTGTCGGGCGGAAACGACAGCTCATAGCCGTACTGTACAGCGTTGGCTTCTAGCCACTCATAAGCCCGAGTATTCTCGAAATCGCTGTTGAGGTTGGTGCCCGCCTGGTTGGCATCGCCAATATCGACGGCGTAGCCGGTATGGTGCTCGCTATAGCCCGGTGGGGCACTCACCTCGGCGCGAGTTTGAGCATCTTGGCCGCGCTCGGCTTTGAGGTTAAAGAAAATCTGCTCCTGCTCGGCTTGAGAACGAAAGCCTGACAGCGGCACCAGCCGTACTCCCGTACGGGCAGCAGCCTGGGTCATGGCCTCGTACTGGGCCGCCGCAGTGGTGCGTAGGCGAATGCTGGCGTTGTTAGATAGGGCAACTAACTCTTCATCTGGGGCTTCGTCGTAGGCGCGGTGGTTGAGCAGGGTGCGGCTAGAGGGGGCCAGCTGCACGGCGACATCGCGGTTTTCCTCCCGGGCGCTGGTGGAGGTTGTGGCTCCGTCTGCATCTAGGGCAGAGCGGTTAATCATGGTTTCAAAGGGCTGAGCAAACTCAGCCGCCGAAAACCCATTAGTCTGATACCAGGCCACTAAACCGCCTGCGGCCAGGGCCAGCAGAGCCAGGCCCAGGGTGCGCCGCAGCATTCGGGTGCGCCGCCACCAGGCAGGTTGATCTGGCCCCGTAGAGTGTAGAGGTATGTCGCGGGTCGCTTGGGGAATATCGTCGAAGGGAGACATGGTCATTCGCTTCCGGCAAAGCTCTACCCATTATGGCCCGCAACGCCGCGATCGCAACCTCTTGCCCCCGGCTAACGCCAAACCCCGGCTTCGCCTGTCACAATCTCAGGGCAGAGCATTTGGGTAAAGGTTTAGTGCAGAGTAATTGAGGGCCGCTATTGTGCCACCGCTTGAGGTATTGATGCGCCTGTACGGGCCGATTGGAGCTGGCATCTGCGCTGGTATCGCCCTGGGGGCTTTGCTGCAGCGTTTTGCCCCCCACCTGGGAGAACCCCAGGGACTGTATCAGCAGGTACCCCTGCGGCTGGGGCGGTTTCTGTTTTGGTTGGGCATTCCGCTCAGTATTGTGGGGTTTATGCGGCGGGCCGACCTGTCGGGCAACCTCTACCTAGCTCCGGTGGTGGCCTGGGCCGCCATTTTGCTGGGGCTACTGTGCAGCCGCCTGTGGATTCGCCGCACACCCCAAGATCGGTGGCCCAGGCCTACTCAGGGCAGCTTTTCGCTGGCCGCTATGCTGGGCAATACGGGCTATATCGGCTACCCGGTGGTGCTGCTACTGCCCCAGCTGGGGGTGGGGGTGTTTGGCTGGGCCTTGTTTTACGATGCCCTGGGCACCCTACTTGGCTCCTACGGTCTGGGGGCGATTTTGGCCTCAGAAATGGGCGGGCAACGTGGCAAAACAGCCCAACCCCGACAGCGGCAATGGTTAGCCAGGCTACGAGCCGTCGGGCTAAATCCGATTATTCTGGCCTTTGGTCTGGGCCTGGGGTTAAAAGCGATCGCCCTACCCGCCTGGCTCGACCAGGGTCTATATCAATTTGCCTGGGCTATTGTGGTGCTGTCGCTGGTGCTGATGGGGCTACGGATTCAGCAGCTCAGCTCGTGGCAGCACCTGCACCGGGCAACCGTGGCTGTGGCGATTAAGATGCTGGTACTGCCTCTGGCTGTGGGTATAGGCCTAACCCTGCTGGGGGTAGATGGCCCGCCCCGGCTGGTGATGACGTTGCAGGCAGGCATGCCGTGCGCGTTTTCAAACCTGGTGCTGGCCGAGGCCTACGACCTCGATCGCGACCTGTCGGTGACCTGTGTAGGGCTGAGTTCGGCCATCTTACTGTTGACCTTGCCCCTCTGGCTGTGGGCGTTTTCTGGGAACTAATACCATGACCACCCGATGGACAACGGCCCTTCGCCGGAGCGGCCTCCTAAGCTTGGGCTTGAGTGGGCTGAGCATGGGATTCATCGCCTTGGGCAGCGTACAGCTCGCTTTCGTCGCGCCTAGCCTGGCCCAGGGTGCGCCCCGGCTGATAGTCCAGGAGGTGCCGACTCAACCCTTTCTGCGGCCAGGCGACAGTGGCCCCCAGGTCAGCCAGCTGCAGCGAAAGCTAACCGATTTAGGGCTTTATTCAGGGCCAGTCGACGGTCTCTATGGGGCCAATACGGCGGCAGCGGTGCGATCGCTGCAGCAGCAGCAGGGTACAACCGCAGACGGCATAGCAGGCCCCCAAACCTGGATTGCCCTAGAAACCGCCCTGCGCCAAGGTGAACTAACATTACCCACCCCGCTACTAAGGGCCAAGACCCTAGCCTTTACGCCTCTAGTGGTCGCGCAACCGGCCCCGCCGCCGTCTGCTCTGTGGCTAGCGCTCATGCCCCTGGTACCGATCGCAGGCGGTGCCCTAACCTACCTGCATCGACGGCTCAAGCATCAGCAGGTGTTTCAGCGACGCCGACCTCGACGGCGACTGCCCCCCAAGCCTCCCTGCTCTGGCAAGGGGCCTTAGCAAGCGCTGTAAAATTTGAAAATTGAGTATTCGTCGTGAGACAGTATTCGCCTTTAAGGTCTGCCTTTAGACGGGTGACATTACTCGTCTGCACTATTCTTCGGCTGAACTGAGGAGCAAATCTAAAGAAAAGGTACAAAAATGAGGGGGGTTCCCCGCTACAGAGGGCACCATAAATAAGATCGATGCAGGCTTGAGCACTGCTTTAGGGCCATCTCTACAATAGGTAGCCCGCCAAGCTGGCCGAACAGGCCAACTAAGCAACGCTAGCTGAGCAGAATTTAGCGCCGATTCACCATCGAGTTAACCAGGGCCAGAGACGCCGCAGCGACCCCTGGTTGATTATCATTCGAGGCTGCACGCCATCGATGGGTTCTGGCTAAACGCTGATTTTTTACTCTTGGCCTGTATATAGACAAACCTGCCGCTGGCTCTAACTGGGCAGGCCCTTGCAGGCTTACGTTCTAACCCCTTATCCACTTTTTCCTGGAGAGTCCTATGCTGACCGTTGCCGACATCATGACCCATCATGTCACCACCATTGCCAGCGGAGCCACCGTAGCCGAGGCTATAGTCCTGATGCAGCATCGGCAAATTCGATCGCTCCTAGTCGAGCACCGCGCCCAGGACATGCCCTTTGGTATGGTGACCGATCGCGATATCGTCTACACCGTCGTCGCCCGAGGCCACGACCCCGAGAAGGTGCTGGTGCAAGACATCATGCGGCAGCCCTGCGTTTCTTTAGACCCCAACCTCACCATTCAAGACGCCTCCCAGGTGCTGTCAGATACAGGGGTCCAGCGCGCCCCCGTCGTCCAAGATGGCGAACTACTGGGGGTCATTTCTGTCACCGACATTCTGATGCGAGGCATACCGGTGCTGACGCTGAACCGCTAGGAACCGTGGCGATAAGCAGAATGAGGCCGCAATTGCGGCCTCATTCTGCTTATCGCTCTATCCTTATCCTTCTGTCGGGGTTCGATTAGATAGCTCGGTCAGCCAGCGCAGGCGATCGCGCATCTCGTCGGTCAGGGCTTCGGCCTGGTAGCGCCAGCCCCAGTTGCCGTCAGATTTACCGGGGGTGTTCATGCGGCAGTCGCTGCCGTAACCCAATATGTCTTGCAGAGGCACGATCGCCTGGTTAGCTACCGACATCAGCGCTAGGCGAATCATCGTCCAGTGAATGCCCTCGGGGCTGAGACAACCAAGGTACTCCATCAAGCGATTGCGCTCGTGGTCGGGCATTTTGTCAAACCAGCCGATGGTGGTGTCGTTGTCGTGGGTGCCGGTGTAGACCACGCTATTGGGCACATAGTTGAAGGGCAGGTAAGGGTTGTCGCTGCCGCCGCCAAAGGCGAAGTGCAGAATCTTCATACCCGGAAACTCGAACTCGTCGCGCAGCGCTTCGACTTCGGGGGTAATTACCCCCAGATCTTCGGCCATGATCGGCAGGGTGCCGAACTTTTGGCGCACGGTTTCAAACAGCTCGGTGCCGGGGGCCTCAATCCACTGGCCGTTCATGGCGGTGTCTTCGCCAGCGGGCACGCCCCAGTAGGCCTGCAGCCCGCGAAAGTGATCGACTCGAATGATGTCTACATAGCCGAGCAGCGCATTGATGCGCTGAATCCACCAGTGAAAGTCGCGGTTTTTCAGCTCTTCCCAGTTGTAGGTGGGGTTGCCCCAGAGCTGCCCGGTTTCGCTGAAGTAGTCGGGCGGCACCCCGGCCATCAGCGCTGGGGCCAGGGTGTCGTGGTCGAGCATGAAGTTGTGGGGAAAAGCCCATACATCGGCACTATCGTGGGCGACGTAGATGGGAATGTCGCCGATAATTTGGATCTGGCGATCGCGAGCGTACTGCCGCAGCGACTGCCACTGGCGGTGAAACTCAAACTGCAAAAACTTTTGACAAAAAATATCGCTGGACAGCTTTTCGCGCCACTCAGCCATCGCCTCGGGTTCGCGCCGCGCGATCGCGCTCGGCCACTCCGTCCAGCCAGCACCGCCGTGGGCATTTTTGAGCGCCATGAAAAAGGCAAATTCATCCACCCAGAAATGGCACTCTTCACTGAACTGAACCAGAGCATCTTTGTCCTCGTCCGATGCGGTTTCATGAAACCGGCTGGCGGCCCGCTCTAGCAGCCGCATTTTGATCGGAATCACCTGATCAAAATCCACTTGGTGAGGGGAAAAATGCTCCAGATCGTGCAACTCATCGGGGTAGAGCAGGGAGCGATCGCACAGCACCTCCAGGCTAATCAACAGCGGATTGCCCGCCATTGACGAATAGCACAGGTAGGGTGAATTGCCGTGGCCAGTCGGCCCCAAAGGTAACACCTGCCAGAGCTGCTGGCGAGTATGCGCTAAAAAATCTATAAAATGGTAGGCTTCTGGGCCTAGGTCGCCAATCCCAAACCGACTGGGCAGCGACGTGGGATGCAGCAAAATGCCACTGGCACGGGGAAAGGGCATAGTTAGCTCGGTTTAATTCCAGTAGACTTTAACATGGCCTACCCAGGGCAGTCGGCTTCCTAGAGAGTTATTTTAAGCTCAGCAAAACTTTCATAAAGTCACTCTTCCATGACCGCTTATCGCAACCCTGCCCCCACTGTCGACATTGTTATTGAGCTGCTGCACCATCCCCACCGCCCCATCGTGCTAATCGAGCGCCATAATGAGCCCCTGGGCTGGGCCTTACCCGGCGGCTTTGTCGACTACGGCGAAAGCGTTGAAACCGCCGCCCGCCGCGAAGCCCAAGAAGAAACTGGCCTCACCATCGAGCTAGTTGAGCAGCTCGCTGTATATTCCGCCCCCGATCGCGACCCCCGCAAGCACACCCTGAGCGTAGTATTTCTGGCCACCGCCACCGCCGACCCCGTCGCGGGCGACGACGCCAAAACCGCTTCTATCATCAATCCCTGGGAAACACCAGCCAACCTTTGCTTTGATCACGATCGCATTTTGCGAGATTATTGGCAGTACCGCTTCTACGGGCGCAGGCCCCGGTTTGGCAGTGAAGTTTAGGGTAAAAGGTTACCCCTGTTAAGGTGATCATTCGTACTAGTGCGGTCAATTGGATAAGCTAAAGACGTTACCCCTGGCCGCTTAGAGTCAATGAGTTAGCGTCCCATGATAAACGCGCTATTCGAGCAATTTGTTGA
>NZ_JADEXE010000350.1 GCF_015207265.1 Nodosilinea sp. LEGE 07298
GTTTCCATGAGACTGGCCTTGAGTTGGGGAATTCAAGCCTCTCATGAAATGCCCCTTCCCATCTACCCTGTCTCATTTGGGACTCCTTTCACAACAACCCTTTCAGGACTTTTCTGCACCACCAAGGCTGTCTGAGTGGCATTGTGCCCGTGTGTAGGCATCTGAGCGACCGTAATTGTTACGGTTTCAGCGCCTGTCTTAGTGCCCAAAGTACGGTTGGTTAGGACACCATCAGTACCAGCACCAATCGTTGCTCTCTGCCGACAATCAGGGACTCTAAACGTCCCTAAAGGATCGCCTAAATTGTTGTAGACAGTGCCGATAGCAGCATGCAACAAAGGATAGGTGGCAACAGCGTAGCTTGTCCCATCACACAAGAGCCAGCCTGCTTCAGGAGCACTGCGAGCAGACTCTTTAATATCCCCAATACTGAAGATAGACGCTGCTGAAATATTGACAGGACTAACGATTTCAACGGATTGATATCGTAAATCCGACAGAGTAGTAATCGCCCCAGCAGCTGTTTCAAAGTAGGCTAGGGGAACACAAAGCTGAGGGAAAGTTGTTCCCTGAACTACTGCACCAGAATCGTTGATAAAGATTCGGCCTGATGTGTTGTTGGGCAGGGTAATAGACCCAGCGTTGATTGCTACAGATGTGCCGTTGGTTAGTAATGCCACAGCCGAGGTATAGCTTACGTTCAGGCCAGAGGTTTCGGTAATCTGAATCCGATTCTTCCAGTTATAAAACTGAGCTTTTATCTGGTCGGGTTCATCGTCTAACCATTCATCAATTACCTTGGGGCCATGACCATATTCGTCTTCACCCGTCATCTGGGGAAACCCAGCAGCATTTGCCAGGGAATCTTGCCAGACATCCCCTGTATTTAAAGTAGGCCTCACGATTTATTCTCCTTTAATTTCCATTGTTTGTGATGCTTAAGTTTGCCCCTAACAACTTTTGCTAGGCAGCTATTATCTAACTTGTATAACCTCGCCAGAGCGGCCAGATTATTTGTGATTATGTGTTCTTGGCCATCGGGGCTAACCAACACTGGTTTTGGTTTTATTGAATAGCCCTTGTGTTGTATGTACGCTCTACCGTTTGAATCCTTCTGGGAGTGATAGACCCTGTGCATACACCTAGAGTCTAGAGAGTTGTCGTCGCAGAACTTATTTAAGCCTTTAAACTCAATCAAGTTATTGTCAGGGTCATAGAATACCCAAACCTTCGTTGATTTTGCAATCCGCAAGTTCTCTCTATGCTCAGCTGTCTGAGGTGACCTTTTGACACCCCTTATTTTGCTGATTCTTTTTTCAACAAGCTCGGCAGACTGTTTTTTACCTTTATTGATTCGCCGAAGCTTTTCTTTGGTTTCTTCTGAGTGCTTGCCATGTTGACCCCCTAGGAGGAGGCTATATTCTGCACCTTGGCCTGTTGCTTTGAGAAAGGCAATATACCCTATTTCAATGGCCCCTAGAAGTTCTCCGTCATCACGGCACTCTTCAAGTACTGTGAATTGAAAAGCCGATTCACCATGCAGGTTCCACGCGGCTTGAAGGTAAGGGTTCGCGTGGCGGTTGCCCCTTAAATTGCACCAATGTTCAGGATGTCTTACGCTAACGTTCCGGCTAGTAAGGCCTATGTAGCTATGGCCATTCACCGTGTTTTTGATTTCGTAAATACCGGGCACTGCTTTGCTCCAGCTGCTGATTTTAGTGGGCAGGATGCAGCAGATACATCTTTTCGGAAAGGGTAATTAAGCCTTTCCTAGCCCACTTTTGAGTATCAGCAATTAGCCATAGCCAGGTCTGTCCAATCTCTCTTTAGGTTTTGGTTTTGGTTTTGTGGTTTTGACGGCTGCTTTCAAGCAAAACTCGATAGCTTTGCCGATAGCAGCATCTGAATTGAGAGCCATTTATCTTCTGTCCTAAGTGAAATTAATGTTTTGAGAACGCCTAAGCTGTCTCGGTGAACTCAAGTGTTAGAGAGGCAGTGAGGGCATCAGCATCAACCGCAGGCACAGCCTCGATATACATGCCTAGAATCGTGTCAGGCTGCGAGGAGGTATAAACCTGATGCTTAAACAAGCGATCGTTCACTTCTGAATCTAATGGAGTAGAGCCAATAGTTAGCTGAACATCTACTCCACTACTGTTGACGATGCCAACGCGAAAAGTCCAATCGGCGTAGCCTGATATACCTAGAATTCGTAGTCCTCTAATCAGGACTCCTGACGCAAAAGGTTTATTGATGAACCACTTGGTACTTGCAGTAACACCCTCAGCCTGAATATTGAAGAGCTGAGCAGGCCTAATCCTTACAATCAGCTCAGCATCGCTAGCAATAAGCTTTGCTACCCGCAGCGCGCTTGTGTCGAGGTTCGCGTTGTTAATCCCAGTGGGAACTAGGCTTGCGAACTCGGCGGTACCAACGTTTGGAACGATGGCGAAGAAGTCAATGATTGGGGCATCCTCACCATCAATCGTGAATGTGAATTGGTAAGGAACGTTGTACGTTTCGCTCTCGGGCAAGTCGATGTCAACTTCACCAGCTGTGATATCAAACGCCACTTCGACCGGCAGATAGATGCTGTCAGGAATGGTCGAGTCATCAGTGATGTTATAGACCAACCGCGCAGTCAAAGACCCAGCGAGGCCTGTCCCAGCTGAGTCAGCTAAGGTTCCTAAGATATTAGTCATTCTGGCTTGTGCCTTGTAAGAAAGTTAGCTGGTTTGAATCAAAGTTATTGCGATCGAGAACATCAACTAATTCACCGAGAATGTCTATGTTAGTTTCCTCGGTGAATATGAGGTTCAGCGCTGCGTAAAGCATCCAATCTTGCCTATGAGGACTGGCGATCACCGCCATCAAGTAGGTGAAGTAGTTTGGAGTAGCGTTCTCCAACATCCAAGGCAACAGGATAGGCCCAGTATTTACGTCTTGAATGAGTTGAAGCCAATTAGGATTATCATTCATTAGCTATTTCTCACCTTGATGTAAAATTCAAACTTGATATTGGCTGCATAGTTAGCTAGCGCACCTAAGCCGCTACCACTAGTTAAGACATAAGAAATGAAGGCAACTTGGGTTATTTTATTGGTAGCGTAGATACTAGGAGCACTCCACATAGACCAGTTAACTTCCTGGAAAGTGTCGGCGGTGTTGGCTGTATTTCTAGTAATTCTTTGCTCTTTGCTGGAACCAACTAACCTCCCAGCTAACCCCATTACTTGAGTATTACCTTCCACTAAGGAAGCATTAATACCAGTATTAGAAGCATAAGCAAATGGCCCCTTTGACCACGCGCCCGCGAAAGATGAATAAGCCGCAGAGTTAGTTTCGCTGTCAGTAAAAATGCCCGCAGACGACCAACTATCAACAGCTTGGTCATTTGCTAGGTCGTTAACACGCATGACGCAAGCTCGACCCGTTAAACCACTTCCTCCAGATAAATTAGTGATTCTATACCGGATGGCATCAATATCTAGAGAAGTGTAGTCACTAGCAATAAAGTTGACCTGAAATTCATCGCCAACAGTCGTATAAACTTCAACCAATCTCCAGCCAGCAGTCTCTAAACTCTCTTGAACAAATTGAGTGTTGGCAGCTTTATCATCCTTGGTGCCGACAGTGACATCAGGAACAACGGGAGAGCTGGCGAAGGTCTTAACACCATCAATCGTCTGAGCCACACCAGTTAATCCTGTTACTGATTGAGGCTCATACCTGGAGTTATCTGCCACATAAACGAGGGTCTGACCGTCCGTAGGCGTAGCACTTTGAACTGCTGCTCCTTGAATCTTGAGAGCATCGCCCATAGTCGCAATGACGCCCCCGCTGCTGCGAGTTTTGAATTCCCCGCTTTGGGCATAGAGGATTACAGCATTGGTTGGATTAGAGGTAGGAACAGTACCAGCATTATTGATGCCAATGATGCCTAGCGAACCACCACCAAAGTTAGTTGAGGTAGATCCAATCTGAAGGCCAGAGCCAGTAAAATAGGCATTCTGCTGAGTAACGAACTGGCACTGGCTATCAAAGCGAGTTCTAACAGCATTGTCAGAGCTACGTCGAAGTTCAAATAAGTTAGAACCACCCGTAGAGTTAGCGCTTACAGAGACTCCAGATTCAGTATCGTTTACTAAGCGAATAGTAAGGCGACCGTCAGCTGCTTCAAAATCCTCAGCCAGGATGAGATTGCCTCCGCTGGTGAGTCTTAAGCGCCCTAGAGCATTATTTCTAATGTCTAAGAGGTTGCCGGTCGTACCACCTTCGGTTGCAGTAATGAAGATGCCTTTAGCAGCAGTCCCGGTACCTTTGAGGTCAATGCTTAGGGCAGCGGCGTTGACATCAGAAGCAGTAGGTTTTACGTGGGAGATTTTGAGGGTGCCGTGCCCTTCTTCAACACCAGTAATCTGAGCAGAGCTGAACTTGGTATTCGAGCTGGAGACATTGATACCAGAGATATTGTCGCCGGTAGTAGCCTGACAGATTGCTGAGATGCTGTGCTGGCCGCTGGACGCACCAGTAAAGACAGCATTGATTCGATTGCTGTTGATTTGCCCAGTGAATGTGCTTATCCCAGTTACGCCTAGAGTCCCACCTACAGTAGCATTGCCCGTTATGGTTGCTAGGGAAAGAGTAGAAGGACCAGCGCTTAAGCTACCTGTAACGGCTAATGTTGCCAAAGTAGCAACACCGCCAACACTCAAAGAGCCTGCCAGGTTTAAGGCTCCACTGAGGTCTACAAGACCACTGCTTCTTTTTACTTTTAGAGGTGTGCCTAGATAGGTGCCTGCGTCTGAATAAGAGTTGAGGACAAAGTCAGACCCTGCATTAGAGCCAGCTTCGGCAGCTGAGTTCTTGCCAAAACCCCACCGCAAGTAATCGTTGGCGGTATCTGCGACACCATACAGAATCTGTTGGGTGCTAGCAGAACCAATCCTAGGCCCAACAGTGAATGTCTTAGTACCTGCGATGTCCTGATCGGTCGAGACATTCACATAGTCGCCAAGGGCGGTGAGAATCTCAGTTCTCAACTCCTCAACGTCTTCCACAGCTTCCTCTGCCACGGAGGCAAAGATATCGCCAAGGTTAGTCTTTCTAACGGCCCCGCCCTGGCTAATTGAAAGTTCGTCCGTATCGTTAATCGTGGTAGCAGGGTCAAGGTCGCCAATGCGGCGAAGTATAACCTCGTCGCGGCTCAAGATGTTATCAGTCATTGAAAGTCCTAAAGTTGGAATGCTTCGCCAGCGGCGGGGTTGGGGGAGAATAAGGTGAATTGGTCATTGGCTGTGAACCCTAGGACTTCAAACGTTCGGAAGAATTCATTGCTGAAGATGATCTTTTTCGTACACCAGCAGGGGCCGAATAGACTATCTAGTCTTCGAGCCAAGGTTTCTTTCTCGGTCTTGTAATAATCATTAGGCAGAAGGATGGTGTAGTCCCAGGCAACTACGCCTAACTCATCACCAACCTCGTCCACGCCAATGATGAAGGACGTGCCCTCTTGAATAATGTGCTTGATGTCGAAGGCGTTGAGGACAAAGCTAAGCGCGCGTGATGTTCCCTTCAATGGCCAGATGAGGCTGAAGCAGTTGCTCAGCAGCGTACGCTTAGCTTGGACTGCCCAGTTCTTATCCCAGTAGGGCCCAGTAAATCCACAGAACCCAGCGATGTAGTCGAGCCATATGGCATCACAGGTTAAGGGGTTCAGTTGTCGCCCTAGGTCATCAACCTTGTCTCGTAGCTCGATGAACAGGTCATCGACAGGACGGGTTAGCCAATCAGCGGCTGAGTTCTCGCTATAGCCACCATTGACGCCAGGGGTGAGCCCGTAGGCAGGGCGAGACTGTTGGTACCAGCGCTCGTAGACAGGATTACTAGAGGTCATCACCGAGCCCGCGAACTAATTCAAAGAGATTGCCTGACTCGTCCGCCAGGGATAGAGACATTGCTAGAGGCACTGCCATGCTGTACGGCTCTGGCATGTCCAAGTTGTTTGGAACATCGTTGAGCAGGACGTAATCGATCAGCTTCACTCCAGCAACGAAGCGCAGCTGATGCCGAACTTCTTCGATGAACAGGGTATCCCCAGGCGATTGGATGCTGGGCTCTAGATAGCTTTGAAAAGCTTCCCAGAGATTGTCTATTAGACGACACTGAACGTGGCGGGTGACGACAGCTAGATAGGCGGGAGAGGTGTTCTCCCTGCCCCTTGAGTCATCACTGAGACCGGATCCAATTTAAGCTAATAAGAAAAGACACTGAAGGTAT
>NZ_JADEXE010000351.1 GCF_015207265.1 Nodosilinea sp. LEGE 07298
AAGCTGGGGGTACCTTGCAGGTAGTCGAGGGCAAAGGGGACGTAGTAAACCTCGTCGAAGACCAGGCTGTGGGGTTGCCCCAGATGCCAAAAGCGCAGCGTCAGCGCCAGCGCCCCGATCGCCAGCAATCCCCATCTCAGCGGTATGACCTGCTTCACACCCACGTCGCTACTGGCCCTGGGCCGCCATGCGCTCTTTCATGCGATCGCGAAAGGCATCGAGATCCGCTGCCGTTGGCTGGGTGGTTTTCCAGGCGGGCCGATCCATTAGGCGATCGGTCCAGGCCTGTAGGGTGGGGTAGTCATCCATGGGTAGCCCCAGCGACTCAAACCAGGGGGCAAAGGTGCCTGCCACAACGTCTGCCAGGGTGATCTGGTCGCCGCAGAAAAAGGACTGATCGCTCAGCTTGTCGGCGTAGAACTTGAGCACCACCTCGGCATTTTGCTTGGCCTGGGCGATCGCCTCCTCAGGGTCTTGGCCAAAGCCCATCATCTGCTTGGTCAGTGGGTTAATGGCGGGCACCAGCTCATTCACCGTTACCATTTCGACCATGCGCATCGTGGCAACACCCTCGGGAGTGGTGGCCAGCAGTGAGGGCGTGGGGTACTTGGCCTCCAGATAGTCCAAAATGGCGAAGGATTCGATTACGGTGAAGCCATTGTCGACCAGCACGGGGATGTGGTGAAAGGGGTTGAGTGCCAAAAACTCAGGCTGAAACTGCTCTCCCCCCATGCTCATAGCCATTTCCTCAAAGGGCAAATTCTTCTCCAGCAGCGCCACCCAAACCCGACGAGAGTTGATTGACAGCGGGGTATGGTAAAAGGTCAGCATCGTCAGTTGCCTCGAACTATAAGATTCCTGTGATCTAGCATTTCACAGGCAAGTACCATCATCTACCACCCGAAATGAGTTACGTTCGCCCCAATATTGCCGCGATGGCTGGCTACGTGCCTGGAGAACAGCCCCGCCCCGGTTCAAACATCCTCAAGCTCAACTCCAACGAAAATCCTTATCCCCCTTCGCCGAAGGTAATCGAGGCGCTACGACAGTTTGAGGATGAGCAACTCAGGCGTTATCCTGACCCGTTTGCCCGCAGCTTTTGCCAGGCCATTAGTGCTGTTTTGGGCGTACCCGCAGACTGGATCATTGTCGGCAACGGCAGCGACGATCTGCTGAATCTTTTGGTGCGCGCTTGTACGGACGGCTCAGCCCGACCGATTGTCTACCCCACGCCGACCTATGTGCTGTACCGCACTCTGGCAGCGCTGCAACCTGCCACCGTGGTGGAAGTTCCCTATCCTGACGATTTTGGGTTTCCTCTAAAAGAGCTGGTGTCGGCCCAGGGGGCGATTACGTTCATTGCGTCGCCCAATAGCCCGTCGGGGCATGTGGTGGCGCTGCCCGACCTGCGAGCATTGGCGCAGCAGGCTTCGGGCTTGGTAGTAGTAGATGAAGCTTACGTTGATTTTGCCGAGGGCTCGGCGCTGCCACTGGTGCAGGAGTTTGAGAATGTAGTGGTATTGCGCACCCTGTCTAAAGGCTATTCGCTGGCGGGGCTGCGACTGGGGTTTGGGATTGCCAAACCAGCGCTACTGGCTGAGCTATTTAAGGTGAAAGATAGCTATAACGTGGATGCGATCGCGATCGCCCTAGGAACGGCGGCTATGCGCGATCAGGCCTACAAAAACGCCTGTGTAGATAAGATAAAAGCCTCGCGGGCGGCATTGACCAAAGAACTGCGGCATCTGGGGTTTACGGTGCTTGACTCTCACGGCAACTTTGTATTGGCCACGCCGCCCCAGGGCAACGCGGAGCAGCTGTATCTGACCTTAAAAGAGCAAGGCATTTTGGTACGCTACTTCAAACAGCCTTGGCTAGACGACAAACTGCGAATTTCGGTAGGCACCGAGGAGCAAAACCATGCCCTGATCGCCGCGATCGCCCGTTTAATCCATGACTCCTGAAGCGCTATGACTGGGTTAGGGCTGGCTGTATTGTTGACTAGCGGCGCTACTCAGACACTGAAATCTTTGTGTAGCCAGGCCAGAGCGGTGGAAACCGCTGTCCCCCCAAAAAACTTTAAACCGTACACTCAGGCAAAAAGGAGACGGCCTTTAGGGGTAGGAACAGGACGGCCCAGTTCCTGAGCGGTTTCAATCCATTCTTGAATAACGACCTCCGCGTTAGCCACGGTTGCTTGGTAAGTTTCCCCATCGGCAGCACAACCAGGAAGCTCAGGAACTTCAACAATGAAGGATTGATCTTCTTCGCTCCAGTAGATAATCAGTTCGTACTTAATGGGCATATTATTCCCCGGAGTTTATATTTCAAGACGATGACTCTTACCTGCTTAACCTGGTAGGCTTTGGCTTTTCCCTGTTTTGGCTGGAGGTTAAGAATTTCCTCTACATCATCCTTCGAGAAGATGTGATGGCTTCCTCTAATGCGCTCCTCAAATCCTAACAACTTAAGCAACTGACATAGCGGCTCAAAGGGAATATTAGCATCCGACTTGCCCGAAGGATTTTAAGTAAGAGCTTGTCCTGTTGGGTCATAGGGTAGAGCGCTCCGAAGGCTTCGAGATTTCGGGCTTCTGAGAGTATAACTCCCTTCAAGCGGGGACGCTCCCCAAGCGGGGACGAATTCGACAGAAGATAAGCACCGCAGACGCCTATCGAGCGTTTGTTGCCAAATTGGATGTATTGAACCAAGCTACGCTCCAGTACCTCCTATTCAGCGAATGATCAAAAACTTGTTTTTAACAGCAAAGCTTCATCTTATTTTCCTATGTTATCCCAGCTTAAAGATGAAGGTGGTGGCTCTTCATCTTCATAATAGGGTTGAAATAGAAAGCTTCCGTTAACTCCAAGCCTACCTGAACCATAACGGTTTGCCTTATAATTTATTTCAACAAAAATTCTAAGGAGACATTGAGTATCCTTTATAGAGTAAAAAACTTCATTTTCTATTTTGTCACTTTCAGTAACGCCAAGATTTGTTAGCCTGCTTTCCAGAATTGGTTGAGACGAACTCCAACTACCTCTAGACGTAGACACTTCCTGCCCAGGCTTAATTTGCGGAAATTCGTAATCATAGTATTTTATCTTTTCAAAAAGATGAATAAAATTAAACAAAATATTGTTTTTCTTTCTGCGCGATAGAAAAACCTTTGTTGTTACATCAATAGCAGACACGTCTTGACTATAATTGACTACTTTTACATCTATGAAATTGCCGCTAAGTCGATAAAATTCGCTGTAGGGATTGTGTTCATCCTCCTTTTTTATGGTTATCTTTCTTATTTCTGGCTTAAAGTCTAAACGTGGAAAATTGGCAAATTCAAACTGCTTTCTTGTATGCCAAAAGCCTGCAAAAGAGAGAAATAGTGCAAGGACGGAAATAAGAGTTGGTATGACTGTAAAGCTCATGGCGGCTGTAGCTGATGAAGATGTGACTCATTCAAATCTAGTCGGTCATCTGCGACCATTGAAGCATCCACACAGTGTAGTCTGTTGCCATGACTCAGCCAGGGACAGTTTATATCGTAGGGGCCGGGCCGGGGGCCATCGACTACCTTACCGTGCGGGGGTACAACCTGTTGCAGCGGGCCGAGTGCCTGGTCTACGACGCCTTGGTGGATGAGGCGTTGTTGAACCTGCTGCCCAGGGGTTGCGATCGCATCCACGTGGGCAAACGCGGCGGCCAGCCCAGCCCTCCTCAATCCGAAATCACTCAGCTCTTAGTCAAGCTGGCTCTAGAAGGGCGTCAGGTGGTACGCCTCAAAAGCGGTGACCCGTTTATCTTTGGCCGCACCGCCGCCGAGGTGCAAGCCCTGCGCGAGGCGGGCTGTCCGGTGGAGATCATTCCTGGCATCTCCTCGGCCCTAGCCGCCCCTCTGCTGGCGGGCATTCCCCTCACCGACCCGGTGTGGAGCCATGGCTTTGGCGTCTTTACCGCCCACAACCCCGATCTGCTCGACTGGCCCACCCTGGCCCGCCTGCACACCCTAGTGGTGCTGATGGGCAGCCGCCACCTCGAAGAGATCATCCAGCGCCTGCGCCAAAACGGCTGCCGGGGCGACATGCCGGTCGCCATTATTCGCTGGGGGGGGCACCCGCAGCAGCAGGTGTGGGAAGGGACTCTGCTCACCATTCGTCAGGTGACTCGCGGTGAAACGCTGTCGCCCTGCGTGATCGTATTTGGAGAAGTGGTGCGATTGCGGCGGTATTTGGAAGTATCTCAAAATCCAAAATCCAAAGTCCAAAATCCAAACCCCTCTCTCCCCCTCTCCCAAAAGACTATCCTGATCACCCGTGCTACGGAGCAATCAAGCGCCTTTGCCGATCTGCTCTCAGCCCAGGGGGCCACGGTGGTTGACCTGCCCGCATTAGAGATTCGCCCGCCGTCAACCTGGGCGGGGCTGGATGGGGCGATCGCGGCCCTGCCCACCTTTCACTGGCTGATTCTCTCTTCTGCCAATGCGGTGAATTTCTTTGTGGATCGCCTGCTCGATCAGGGCCGTGATCTGCGCGCCTTAAGCACGCTCAAAATTGCCGTGGTGGGCCGTAAAACGGCAGCAGTGCTGCGGCGGCGGGGGCTGGTGCCCGATTTTGTGCCGCCCGACTTTGTAGCCGATTCAATGGTGGTTCACTTTCCTGAGGCAGTAGCGGGGCAGCGGCTGCTATTTCCCCGTGTGGAGAGCGGCGGGCGAGAGGTGCTGGTGCAGGAATTTACCGCCGCTGGGGCCGAGGTAGTGGAGGTGGCGGCCTACGAGTCGGGCTGTCCAGAGTCCCCAGATGCCGAGGCAATCAAGGCGCTCAAGCAGGGCCGGGTGCATGTGATCACGTTTGCCAGTTCTAAGACCGTGACGCACACTGCACAGCTGTTGGAGCAGGGGTTGGGTACAGGCTGGCGTGAGGTACTTAATGGGGTGGCGATCGCCTCCATTGGCCCCAAAACCTCGGACAGCTGCCGCGAGCTGCTGGGCCGAGTCGATATTGAGCCAGCAGAGTACACCCTAGACGGGCTAACGGAGGCGATCGCCGCATGGGCCAGCGCATCATAGGGCTAACTGGGGGCATTGCTACGGGCAAGTCGACGGTGTCGGATTATCTGGCGCGGCAGCACCATCTGCCGGTGCTAGATGCCGATATCTATGCCCGCCAGGCCGTGGAGCCGGGGTCGAGAGGATTGGATGCGATCTCAGCCCGCTACGGAAAATCCCTGCTTCACCCCGACGGCAGCCTCAATCGAGCGCGACTCGGGGAAATCGTCTTTCATCAGCCCGCTGAAAAGACCTGGCTAGAGCAGCAGATTCACCCGGTCGTGCGCGAGTGTTTTAAGGATGCCATGGCTGAGCTTACCGAGGATCCTGTGGTGGTACAGGTCATTCCGCTGTTGTTTGAGGCCAATCTGACTGAGCAGGTGAGCGAAACCTGGGTCGTGAGCTGTCCTTTAGAGCATCAGCGCCAGCGCCTGATCGATCGCAATCACCTCACTCTAGATCAGGCCAACGCTCGCATTCAGAGCCAAATGCCTCTAGCCGAAAAAGTGGTTAGGGCCGATGTCGTTATCGACAATTCTGCTGATTTACCTACCCTATTCCGCCAGGTGGATGAGGCGTTGCAGCACGTCCCCGAGGGTCGCCGAGGATAGGGCATTGTCGGGCGTGGCGTAGGCGCTGTAAGGGCTAGCCTGAGTAGGCCCCTGGCGGCGGAGCCAGAGGGTACAGAGGGTAGTGCGAGCGGGCACACCGGGCCAGAGCTTTTGATGATTCGACACATCGAGCACGGTAGCCAGCGCGGTCTCGCGCTGTAGCCAGTGGCGTAGTGGAGTGCTGTTGCTCTGTGCCCAAAAGGGGTCGAGCACTACGGCGCAGCGACCACCGGGTCGCAGCAGCTGTAAGCTCCGTTCTAAAAACAACCGCGATCTGTAGAGTCGGCTCTGGCCCCCCTGACTACTGTAGGGGTAGTGTTTAGAGCGGCGTAAATACTGGCTGAGCCAGGTGAACTGGCCCCGATACTCGGCCCAGCCTTGGGTGAGGTCGGGGTCGATGGTGAGCACCTGGCGGTGATTGTGCAAGAACGTCGAGGGGGCAACATTCTTGCGCTCAAACAGTGTGGCGTAACGCTCGACAAACCCAGCCTGGGTGGCCTCTACCCCCCCGTGGGGAAAGTGGCTGAGCACGATATCAAAGCCGCCCTGATCGCGCAGTCGGTGGTGAAAATAAAACCCCCAGTGAAAGGGTTGAGCGGCCTCGACA
>NZ_JADEXE010000352.1 GCF_015207265.1 Nodosilinea sp. LEGE 07298
GGTGGGTGGGTAGCTAGATAGTGGGCGTAGTTGGTCACCGTCCAGCCCTGGCGGGGAAATTCGTCGGTGACGGCATAGGCCAGCGCTTTTTCGGCCCCGCTGCGGTGGTGGCCAAAGGTTTCGCCGTCGGTAGCGACTGAAATTAGCTGGAAGGGGCGGTGATCCCCGTGGATGGCCTGACCGACCCGCCCGACAAAGTGCTGTGACGAACTCAGCACATCGTTAAAGCCCATGTCGCGCGAGATCGGGCCGTCGTAAAAGAAGATGTCGATGTGGCGGCTGGGATCAGGCGTACCGTCAGCATTTTTGAGAAAGCAGCGGTAGGGACGGCTGGGATCGATCTGGCCCCCACCGACTTCCTGCCAACTGTCGCGCTCGCCGTTGTAGCTGACCAAAGGGCGGCAGCGCTGCACCTGTGACGGTGCCAAAATCGTGAACTTGATCCCCTCGGCGTGGAGCACATCCAGCGTGGGGTAGTCGATCGCGGTTTCGGCCAGCCAAATACCCTCGGGCTGACGGCCAAAGCGACGGCGAAAGTCCTCAATGCCCCAGCGCACTTGGGTCACTTTGTCTCGCTGGTTGGCCAGGGGCAAAATGATGTGGTTGTAGACCTGGGCGATCGCGTTGCCGTGGCCGCTGAGCCGCTCACAGCTGTTGCGATCGGCATCGAGAATGCGCTGGTAGGTTTCTACGTCGTAGCGCTCCATCCAGCTCAGCAGGGTGGGGCCAATGTTGAAGCTGATGTACTCAAAGGTGTTGACAATGCGCACCACTTCGCCGCGATCGTTGAGAATGCGGGCAAAGGCGTTGGGCCGATAGCACTCGTAGTGAATGCGCTCGTTCCAGTTATGGTAGGGGGCGGCACTAGGCTGCTTCTCGATCGCATCCAGGTACGGGTTTTCGCGCGGCGGCTGGTAAAAGTGGCCGTGAACGCAGACAAACACCCCCGTGCTAACGGCGGGGATCAGCCCATCGTGGGGGCCGTCATAGGAAGCCTGGGCCGCAGGAGCAGCCTGCAACGCCGAATGCTGGAGTGAATCAGCCATAGGAAAATGAAAATAAGTGAGGAATTGAACATCGAACCAGGCAGCCAGCATAAACTCAGCTGTGCCGCCACCAGAGGTCGGATTTTGCAAAAAACTTAAAGCCGGGGATCAAAGCCCTGAGGGCGATTCGGCAGATTGATTTGGTTCAAGTAAGACAGCAAATGTGCCCTGGGGATCGCCTGAAATTAGGGAGTGCAGCTGGGGTAGCACGGAGAAGTCGGGGGCAATCGCAGCGCTCAGCGTACCTTCCACCAGGTGCAAACGTCTCTGCTGATTTTAACTCTCTTTTGCGAAACAAACAGGAGTCTGTAACCTCCGTTGACGTTTCGCAACAGCCCCTACGCCCTAAATCTTCATCCTAGCCACCCCCTTCGACTTCGCTCAGGGACCATCACCTATCCACCCACTAACTCTCGCGCAGAACGTAGCCCACGCCGCGCACGGTTTGAATCAGCCGCTTGTCGTCTTCGCCATCGATTTTGAGGCGCAGATAGCGGACGTATACTTCAATTACGTTCGACTCACCGACAAAGTCGTAGCCCCACACGTTTTCGAGAATTTGCTCGCGGGGCAGCACCTCGCGGGGGTGCTCCATTAGGTACTTGAGCAGCTCAAATTCTTTCATGGTCAGCTCGATCAGGCGATCGCCCCGCAGGGCATGGCGGTTTTCTAAATCGAGCGTCAGGTCACCAAAGCGCAGGTGCTCGGTTTCACCAGGCGTAGACTGCAGGTAGAGCTGCACCATTCTTAAAAATGCATCGGCCCGGTAGGGCTTGAGAAAATAGTCGTCGGCACCGCACTCCAGGCAGGCGATTCGGTCTTCTAGACTATCTTTAGCCATCAGCAGCACAATCGGCGCTTTAATTCCCTGGCTGCGCAGGGTTTGGCACAGCACCAGCCCCGACTCTCCCCCTAGAAGGCGATCGACGACAACCAGTGCCGGAGGGGTCTCGATCGCCAGGGCGAGTCCGGCTTTAGCGCTGCTAGCCACCACCAAATGGTACCCGGCCTCTTGCAGGTCAAACTCCATCTGGCGAGTTTGGCCCTCGTTGGTGCCAATCAATAGAATATGGTTGCCTTTGTCGGTTGTGCTTGTGCCCATGGAGTGTCTCAGCGTCCTAAAGCGATTGGTGCAACGGTTCGCAGAGGTTAGATTGCCGAGCCGCTCGACAAAGTAAGGCGATTATAGCTTGGCACTCTGTCTGATCTGGCACAGTCTGGCTTGATCTGGTGCGAGGGTAAGCTAGAGTAGCCCAGAGAAGGCCAATCTTTTCAACTGGAAGCGGATCTTTTGAAAGCGCACTTTCCCTCAGGATAAAGGCGCGGGGTGACGATTGTTACTGTTATTAACAGAGACAAAACACCTCATCAAATCTTCCCTTTGCTTCTCAGTTTGGTGTGTTAGATTGAGCGTAATTTGCTGCTAGAACCTATATCACATGACACTTGCAAAGCGCGGACTAATCCTGGGCGCAACCGCCATCTCTGTGGCTGCGGTAATCGTAACTGGTGCCGGGATTCACCTGTCCCAGAGCAAAGCTTTCTTTGAAGAGAGCCCCAAGGAACTGATTGATCAAGTTTGGCAGCTCATTGACCGCAACTTTGTCGACTCCACCTTTAATCAGGTCGATTGGGATGCGGTGCGTACCGATTACCTGGGGCGAAATTATACGAGCCAGGAAGAGGCCTACGGGGCTATCCGCGAAATGCTGGAGCAGCTCGAAGATCCTTACACCCGCTTCATGGATCCAGAAGAGTTTCGTAGCATGCAAATTGACACCTCCGGTGAGCTTACCGGGGTTGGTATTCAAATTTCCCAGGACGAAGAAACCAAAGACATTTTGGTGGTAGCTCCCATTGAAGATACCCCCGCCTTTGATGCCGGTATTCGCTCCCAGGACGTGATTTTAGCCATTGATGGCGAACCGACTGAAGGGATGGAGCTCAACGACGCCGTCAGCCTGATTCGCGGCCCTGTGGGGTCGTCGGTAACCCTCACCATTCGCCGGGGTGAGCAAGAGCTAGAGGTGCCTATCACCCGCGCCCGCATCGAAATTCACCCAGTGCGCTACAACGTTCAGACTGGGCCTGAGGGGCAGGTGGGCTACATTCGCCTGACCCAGTTCAGCGCCAACGCCGCCGAAGAAATGAGTGAAGCCATTGAGGATCTCGAAGGTCAGGGGGTAACGGGATACATTCTTGACCTGCGATCTAACCCCGGTGGGCTGCTGTATTCCAGCATTGACATTGCCCGCATGTGGCTTGACGGCGGCACTATTGTCTCGACCGTGAACCGCCAGGGCGTGGTTGATGAAGAAACCGCTAACAGCCGCGCCCTGACCGATAAGCCCCTGGTGGTGCTGGTCGATGGTGGTTCGGCCAGCGCTAGCGAAATTTTGTCGGGTGCGCTCAGAGATAACGAACGGGCGCTGCTGGTCGGCACTCGCACCTTTGGTAAAGGTCTGGTGCAGTCGGTGCGTAGCCTGGGCGATGGCTCTGGGGTGGCGATTACGGTAGCCAAGTACCTTACCCCCAACGGCACCGACATCAATAAGAACGGTATCAATCCCGATGTTTCGGTAGAGCTAACCGAGGAGCAGCAGGAACAACTGGCTACCAATCGCGAGTCTATTGGTACCGATGCTGACCCTCAATTTGCCGAGGCCCTGCGGGCATTGGGCACCGAAATTCAGGAAGCTCGGGCTGGAGAAAACGTAACTACGGCCCCAGCCAACTAGCCTGGCGATCGCTTCAACAGCGCTCTTCGATAAGGCTTAAAGCAACAGGTCTGGGCTACGGCCCGGGCCTTTGTTTTTGGCGGCTAGCCCGCAGTGGATTGCCCCCCAGCACCAGCAGCACCAGGGCCGCTAGCAGCATTCCCGCTGCGGCACAAAAGGCCAGCAGTAACCCAAAGGGAATCTCAATCGATTGCAGATTGAGCAGGCGAAAGGAGACGGGGGTGGCATTTTGCACGGCGATGATTGCGATCGCAATCACCCACAGGGCGGGCACCAGGGCGAACATAAGTCTAATCATGGGCCAGGCTAGTTATGGGCCAAATACATTGTAGAAAGCGGCAAGGGTTGCCAAGACACAATAGCGTTAGGTAGTATAGTCAACTGGGCTATACGAGAAAAATCATGGCAAAACGGGTAAACGTAGTTCTCACAGAAGATATTCGCAAGCTGGGCTATAACGGCGACCTGGTAGAGGTGGCCCCTGGCTATGCACGTAATTATCTTATCCCCAACGGGAAGGCCGTGCGCACCACCCCCGGTGTGCTGAAGCAGGTTGAGCGTCGGCGCGAGGCGCAAAAGCAGCGGCTGCTAGAGATTAAGCAAGAGGCCGAAGCCACCAAGACAGCCCTAGACACCATCGGTATGTTCACCATTCAAAAGCCCGTCGGTGAGAACGAGGCCATTTTTGGTACCGTTACCTCCGGCGATGTGGCTGATGTGATCAAGTCACTGGCCAGCAAAGACGTTGATCGCCGCGATATTTCGGTGCCCGATATCAACAAGCTGGGCGAGTACCAGGCCGAAGTGAAGCTGCACCCCGAAGTCACCGCTATGGTGAACCTGCGCGTGATTGCCGAGTAGTTTCCCGCTACCGCGTTTCGCCGCCAATTTATCCAGCTACAATCCTCTGAAGCAGGCTCTAAAGCACCTACCTCGGAGGATTTTTGTTTTCAACCATCGCTTCGGTTTTGCTCAGAGGTCGACCAACCGCTCAGATCCCCCCATCATTCACCTTGCCTGGATCGGCTACAATACAACCCAACCCCAACATCTAGTGGTCGCTCCTCGATAACAGCTCAGCCCTAGCGTCCCGACCCCAAAGCCCAATGGATACCCCCCGTCTCCACCCCGACACTATCGAAGCAGTGCGCGATCGCGTCGATATTGTCGATGTGGTTTCCCAGCAGGTGGTGCTGAAAAAGCAGGGCAAAGATTTTGTCGGCCTGTGCCCCTTCCACGAAGACAAGTCGCCCAGCTTTAGCGTCAGCCCCAGCAAACAGTTTTACTACTGCTTTTCCTGCGGGGCGGGGGGCAACGCCTTTAAGTTTTTGATGGAGCTAAACAAGCGATCGTTTGCCGATGTGGTGCTCGATCTGGCCCAGCGCTACCAGGTGCCGGTGACGACGCTGGAGCCCGCCAAACGCCAGGAGCTACAGCGACAGCTCACCCTGCGGGAGCAGCTCTACGAGATTTTGGCGCTGACGGCAAAATTCTACGAGCACGCCCTGCAGCAGATTGACGGAGCCCCCGCCTTAGCCTACCTGTATGGGCGGGGGCTGAGCGACGCCACCATTCAGCAGTTTCAGCTGGGGTTTGCGCCGGGGGGGTGGCAAACCCTCTACGGTTACCTAGTCGAGCAAAAGCACTACCCGGTGAACCTAGTCGAGCAGGCGGGGCTGATTGTGCCTCGGCAAAAGGGGGATGGGTTTTATGATCGGTTTCGCGATCGCCTCATGATCCCCATTCGCGATGGCCAGAGCCGGGTGATTGGCTTTGGCGGCCGCGCTCTGGGTGACGAAAAGCCTAAGTACCTCAACTCGCCCGATACCGAGCTGTTTGACAAAGGCAAAACTCTCTACGGGCTAGATTTAGCTCGGGCGGCGATCGCTAAAGACGACCGCGCGATCGTGGTCGAAGGCTACTTCGACGTCATCGCCCTCCATGCCGCCGGGCTAGAGAACTCTGTCGCCGCTCTGGGTACAGCCCTGAATGCGGCCCAGGTGCGCCAGCTGCTGCGCTACACCGAGTCGAAGCAAATTTTGCTTAACTTTGATGCCGACGCCGCTGGGGTAAAGGCGGCCCAGCGGGCGATCGGCGAAGTCGAAGAGATGGCCTACCGGGGCGACGTACAGCTGCGGGTGCTGAATATCCCCGACGGCAAAGACCCCGATGAGTTTTTACAGCAGCACAGTGCCGCCGACTACCAAGCTCTGATCGAGGCTGCCCCCCTCTGGATCGATTGGCAAATTCATAACCTGATTAGCGGCAAAGACCTGCGCCAGGCCGACCAGTTTCAGCAGACCAGCCAGGCGGTAGTCAAGTTGCTCAGCGACATTGCCAACGCCGACACCCGCACCCACTACGTGCGCTACTGCGCCGAAATTTTTAGCAACGGCGACAGCCGCCTGGTGCCGCTGCTGGCCGAGAACCTGGTTACCCAGGTG
>NZ_JADEXE010000036.1 GCF_015207265.1 Nodosilinea sp. LEGE 07298
CGGTTAGGGGTTGTTAAGGAGAGCCGCGCTCATCCAAACGTTGCACCCTGCGCCGTGAACCCTGCACCGCTTCTCTTAAAGCCGGTTCATTTCGGCGCGGACGTTGTCTTCGATGGTGGCGACCTGCTCGTTAGTGAGGCCGAGTTCTTCCTGGAGATCGAGCAGTTGGGCCTGTTCTTCTAAGTCAATTTCGCCGTCGTTGTCGAGGAAGGCGCGGAACATCAGGGCAAACTCGGTGGCGGCATTTTCCACCGTATTCTGAGGGAGAAATTGGGCGGCGATCGCATTGGCATCCGCTACCGAAACCCCGTACTTCACTCGAAATTTTTCCAGCAATTCCTGTTCTGTAGCTGAGGGAGTACCCCGGCGATAGCAGGTTTCCACCAACTTGGCGTATTTGCCCAAGTTTTCAGAAAGAGCGACAGGGGTCGATATGGCCAGTGGTGCGGTAGCGGGTGCTGGCGGAACGGGCACGGCAGCAGCGGGGATATCCGTAGGAATGAACAGCCGATGGGTGGTAACAAAATCGGAAATCGCCGCCTGGATGCGCTGGTACTCGTCGCTATCGGTGCCGCCCGGAATCGTTTGCTCCTGCTGTTGCAGATAGGTCATCACCTGGTCGTAAAGGGCCTGCTTTTGGGGTTTGGTGGCCGCCTGGTCGCCGATCGATCGAATCGCTCCATCCAGGGTTTCGGCTAACCGACGATTTTGATCCGTCAGCAGAAAATCCTCGGCCTCCTGCCAGGTCGTCCCCATCACTTCGGTCTGATCGAAGCCAGTGAGCTTGTTGCGATAGGTAAACTTGACCTCAGCAAAGCCTGTCACCCGGTTATCTTCCTGGCGTACCAGGCCCAGGGCATTGGCCAGCATCAGGTTATAGCGGGCCTGCCGCTCGTTGCTGGTTTCGGGCATCACGTCGCCAAACTGGCGGTAGTCTTGGTGGGTGTGCAGGGGGTTGTGGTCGGCCTGGCTGACGGCCCGGTAGAGCGATCGCATCCGCTCCATACCCTCAATTAGCCGCAGCGGAAAGGCCCCGGTTTCCTGCACAAAGTAGATGTGGTAGGGGTCGTTGAGAGGGCGAATTTCTTTGTCGGTGACGGTGCTGGTTTTACGAATCATCGGCAGCAGAGCCGAAACCGCCGGATCGGTGGGTTTGCTGCCGCCCTGAATGCCCACTAGCTTTTGGTACTTCTCTAGCTTGTCGTCCCAGCCCAGTTTCTTTTGCTCCTGGCTGAGGCGCAAAAAAGCTTCCGATTTTTCAAAGGTGGTTTTGATCTGGGCCTCCTGCATCTCGACGGTGGGGTACTGCTCCAGAAACTTGCGGGCGGTAGAAATATCGAGCTGGCTGCGACGGCGAAAGACATCCATCGCCTGACCCAGCAGTCGCTCGTAGAGGTCTTTGGTCTTGAGGGCGTCATAGGGATAGAGGTCGAACAGGTGCACTCGCAGTTCTTCGAGCACCTGCTGAGAAAGGGTCTGGCAGAGGGTTTCTTCCTGGTCGGCGACGGTTTTGCGGTAGGCCGCGTCAATTTCTTTTTCGTCGTAGAGCAAAATGCCGTTGACCGTCAGGCCGCCGGTTTCGCGGGTGTAGACGCGCTCTTTATCCTTCAGTTCGACCTGGACATTGCCCAGCACCGTTTCAAAGGCAGTCAAATCAACCAAGAGCTGGTCAATTTCTTCGCGCAGACCGTCCAGCAGCATCACCCCCAGGGTGCGGGCTTTGACTTCTACCTTAGAGACGTAGACCTGCTCCAGCGCCTGCATAATGCCCTGGAAGTCATCTTCGATCACCTTCTTGCGGTTGAGCATCATCATCTGCTTGGCGTGATCGTCGATCTGCTTCAGCAGGGTTTGCAGGGCATTTTGGGCCGATCGCTCGCGAGGTAGCCAGTATTTCTGCCTATCCTGGTCAAATTTACTGCGAAAGTCGGCAAAGACCTCGATCAGCACCTCTAAAAACTGTCGGGTAAACTTTGGCCCTCGGAAGCGGTCTTCCACCATCAAGTACACTGCCGCCCGCAGCTCCTTGCGCTTTTCGGGGATCAGCCAGGTGAGGTTGTCCCACATTTTTTGGAAGTAATCGCTCCAGCGCTTGGGGTCGGTGCCGGTGTCGTGGAAGTGGGGAGAATATTTCTCCTGCTCGTTGGAGATAAACCGTTGCAGGTTCTCAAAGGGAATATTTAGGTCGTTGCGGCGCTTGCGAATGCCCGCGACCCAGTCGGCCACCTCTTTGGCATAGGGCTTTTTGTTGTCGCCCATGCTGATGCTGTCGATAATCTGGTGGTCATGCTCCGACTCAGCCAGGAACAGACCGGGCAAAATCTCGGTGCGAATCAGGTCGGACATCGCGGCGGGGGCGGGGGTGGGGTTGCTCCACCAGTCCACCGTTTGAGCCGCCAGTCGAGCCGCACAGGCATTTAGCACCCGCTCTACTGGAAACTGAATGCTGGAGAGGCCAAAGCTCATGAAATTTTGCGGATAGCCCAGGGCGTCGGGGCTGGCCCAGTGCTTACGGACGTTGTCGCGCACCAGTTTTTTGTACTGACTAAAGCCGGAGCTAAAGTCGAGAAACACGTTCTGGGAGACCATTTCCAGCACGTCGCCCAGGGTGGGAAAGGTGACCTTGTCGTTGCTGTTGCCTACTAGGTAGGTGAAGTTGAAGGGCACGTCGAGGCCGCTCTGGCTGGTGATGCGATCGCTCTGGCTGTCGCTGTACTGAACGTCAAAGCGGGTGTCGCCCCGGCTGTAGTGGTTTAGCTCCATCAGGGCGGCGTAGGCGTTGGCAATGACGCGATCGCCCAGCCCCGAAAACGCCCCCGGCAGCACCAAAAAAGCGCTGGTTTGCGGCAGTTCTGAAACGGGTACCCAGTCGCGCAGATTGTAGGCCAAGTCCATTACCATGCCCGAGCCAGTACCGCCCGAGAGCGAGCACACCACAAAAATGTTGACGCCCTTGTCGAGCTGCACTTTCCAGCGATCGAGCATGAACTTTTCGTGGCCGACAATACGCCCCCGTGCCTTGGTAAAGTAGTCCTTAATTAGCGGGTAGTTGAGGCTAAAGGCAAACCGACCGAGGGCGCGAATTTGCCCTGCTCCAGACAAAATTGAGTCGGTGCCCTTGAGCTCGCTAGGGAACCATTCGTCTAAATACTGGTAGGCGGAGAGCTTGTTGAGAATTGCCTTGGCATCTTCGACCTTGGCCCAGACCTGCTCGATGGGTCGCAAGGAGATATCTTGCTTGAGCACCGTCTGCGCTTCAGAAACGCGAGCATTTTGCTCAGTGTCGATGTGCAAAAACGAGACAATGGGTAGGGCATCAAGGGAGCCATACTGCTCCACAATCATGCGGCGAATCTTGATCAAAATTTCTTTGCCGGTTCCCCCCAAACCGATGATTACGGTGGGGGTCATGCCTGTGTATTCACTCATAAGGGGGGACCGAAGGGTTGTATCGCCTCTAGGTTTCCCAGGTAACTTCCGTAGGATCCCGGCAATTCCGCAAGAGCTTATTAAAAGTTGACAATCGGTTCGACCGGCACCGCCTCAGCCTCTGTCGATAGCCCGCAATGGATAGCCAGACACAAAATTGAGCCGGGTGTCTAAATGCGATCGCGGTCCTAAAAAAAGGTTAAGCCTGGGGGCCTGGGCAGCTTGTCTGGGAGATGAGATCGCTAGACTTTAGAAGCAACAGCATCTCAGACGCTACTTAAGTCCTTCATCTTGGGGCATTTTGCTGAGGTGCAATCCGCCCTTAACAGCCATACCTGTGACCTATTCCCCGACCAAATCTCTCCGCGCCCGTCGACTGCTGCCCTGGTTGGTGGCCCTTACGCTGCTGCTGGTGTTCTCTGGCGGCCTGGTGCACCTGCTGACCGAGTCGTGGTGGTTTGAGTCGGTGGGCTACGGGTCAGTTTTTTGGCTCCGCATTAAGTGGCAACTGGCGCTGGGGTTGGGCAGTTTTGTCCTCTATGGCGGAGGGCTGTGGACCAGCTATCAAATTGCGCTACGACTGACCCGCGATCGCACCTACCGATTTTTGAGCCGCTACAGCGACCCGGCTCAGCGAGAGCAGTTCGCGCGCCTGCTGCACCTGGGCATGGCGGGGCTAATCTTTGTGCTAGCCCTAGGAGTAGCCCTGCGGTCGGCAACGGCCTGGCAAACGGTGCTGCAATTTCTCAACCCCACCGCCTTTGGTATCGCCGACCCGATCTTTCAGCGCGATATTGGCTTTTATGTGTTTAAGCTGCCCCTGTGGCAGGGGCTACAGGACAACCTGCTGGGGCTACTGATATGGGCACTGCTGATTGCCATTACGGTCTACACCCTCAAGGGTGAGGTGCGCCCCGAGCGCGGTTGGAAGTACTTTCTCACGGGCGAGGCCAAAGCCCACCTGTGCCTGCTGCTGGCGGCGATCGCGGTGGTACTGGCAGCGGGCTTTTGGCTCGATCGCTACTCGCTGCTGTACTCCGACAGCGGGGTCATTTTTGGGGCGGGCTACACCGATGTACACGCCCGGCTACAGGCCTACTGGCTGATGGGGTTTGTCACCCTGGCCGTGGCAGCCCTGTTCATGATTGCTCTGACCCGCAGCGGCTTTTCGCTACCCATTTTTGGCATTGTGATTTACCTGGGCGTGCTGGTGCTGGTGAACGGCCTCTACCCATGGTTTCAGCAAAATTTTGTGGTCGAGCCCAACGAACTCACCATCGAGCGCCCCTATATTGAGCACAATATTGCCTTTACCCGGCGGGCCTACAGCCTCGACAGCGTCACCTCAGAACCCTTTCCGGCTGAAGCCAACCTCACCCGCGATGTCATTGAGGCCAACACCCCCACCGTAGGCAACATTCGCCTGTGGGATTACGCCCCCCTGCTCAGCACCTACAAGCAGCTGCAAGAAATTCGCCTCTACTACAACTTTGAGGATGTCGATATTGATCGCTACACCCTCAACGGCGACTACCGCCAGGTATCCCTCTCGGCCCGTGAACTGCCGGTGGAGCAGCTGCCGTCCGAAGCCCAAAACTGGATCAACCGCCAGCTCAAATTTACCCACGGCTTTGGAACGGTAATGAGCCCGGTTAACCAGATTACCCCCAACGGGTTGCCAGAATTTTTCATTCGCAATGTGCCCCCCGACAGCAACGTCGATCTGCCCCTAGAGCAGCCCCGCATTTACTACGGCGAAAGCACCCGCAACTACATCTTTACCGGAGCCAGCACCGACGAGTTTGACTATCCCCAGGGCGACACCAACGCCGCCTATCGCTATACCGGGGCTGGGGGGGTGCCGCTTAACTCATGGCTGCGGCGACTGATCTACGCCTACGATCTGGGCAATTTTCGGGTTTTAATTTCTAACTACTTCAGCCCCGAAACCCGCATTCACTACCACCGGCTGATTACCGACCGGGTGCGGCAGGTAGCCCCTTTTCTCACCTTTGACAGCGACCCCTACCCAGCCATCATCGACGGGCGCATCAAATGGATCTTAGACGGCTACACCAGCAGCGATCGCTACCCCTACTCGGAGCCGCTCAACCGACGCGACGACCTGATTTCACTGGTCGACAGCGCCAACCCGCTGATGCGCAACGGCGTCAACTACATTCGCGATGCCGTCAAAGTCTTTATCGATGCCTACGATGGCACCCTAGAACTTTACGCCCGCGATCGCGAAGACCCACTACTAGCTACCTACGGCCGCATCTTTCCCGAGCTGTTTAAACCGATTGAAGACCTGCCCGCCAGCTACCGCGATCACCTGCGCTACCCCCAGGATATTTTCACGGTGCAGGCCCAAATGTACCGGGCTTACCACATGGAAAACCCCGAGGTCTTCTACAACCGCGAAGATCTGTGGCGCTTCCCTCAGCATGAGGAAGATGGCGCGGTGGAGGCGATGGAACCGTACTACATCATCATGAAGCTGCCCCGGCTGAACCAGGAGGAGTTTCTGCAAATTTTGCCCTTTACCCCTGCTAACCGCGACAATATGATCGCCTGGATGGCCGGTGGCTCTGACGGCGACAACTATGGCCGCCTGCTGCTCTACGAATTTCCTAAGCAGGAGCTAGTGTTTGGCCCCACCCAAATTGAGGCTCGCATTAGCCAAACGCCCGAAATCTCTGAGCAGCTTACCCTCTGGAGCCAGCAGGGATCGGGAGTGATTCGCGGTACCCTGCTGGTGGTTCCGATCGAGCAGTCGCTGCTGTACGTGCAGCCCATTTACCTGCGGGCCGATCAGGGCGAGCTGCCCGAACTGCGGCGGGTAATTGTCGCCTACAACGATCGCGTCGTGATGCGAGAAACCCTTGAGCAAAGCCTAGATGCTATCTTTGGGGAAGCGAGCACACCCGTACCTACACCTACAACGCCGGGAGCAGTAGCACCACCGCCCAGCACCACAGCCGACCTCGTTCAGGCCGCTCTTGAGTCATATCAAGCTGGCCAACAGGCGCTTCAGCAGGGTGATTGGCAACGCTATGGAGAGGCCCAGCAGCAGTTAGAAACTGCGTTGCAACAGCTAAATCAACAAATTCCGTAACATTTAGGGTGTCATTTCCCTAGGTTTACATACCGCTAAAGGTTGATTGTGCCAATATCAGCCACCACGGGCATACTATAGGGAATTCTCCGGCCCAGTGCGCTGAATTCATCGAATTCAATAGACCTCTATGTCTACTACGCCTCCCAATGTTCTGCAATTGGCCCGTCAGGGTGACCCAGACGCGATCGCAGCCCTGATGAATCGCCATCTAGAGACCCAGGGCATTACTGCCCATGTGGCACAGCAGGAAAGTACGCTCCAGGTCAACCTAGAGGGTGCTCAAATTCCAAATCAGGCCGATTTAGTTGCCTTTGTTAAAAAAGGCATCACGGGGCTGGATCTAGCCGCTGTTCATCACCTCACGGTGAGCGGCAAACAGGTTGGCGCTGGCACCAGTGCCTGGAGCGAAGATCTGGTACTGCAAACCACCGTCAACGACGTCGAGTTTGATCTCGATACCGCTCCTGGTGACGCGAGCGTGGGTGACGCCCTCGCCAGCGATGACCTAGACCTGGAGTTTGACCTCGACAGCGCAGCGCTAGACACAACCGACCTTGGCGATCTCGACATGGCCCTGGGCAACGACCTTAATGAGGCCGATTTGGACCTGGATTTAGGCCTTACTAGCAGCGATTTGGGCCTTGAGGCACCTACAGACTTCGACTTAAACTTTACCGACAGCGACTTTGGTCTCGATCTCACCGACCCTGGTTCTGAGCCCGAGATTGCAGACAGCTTCAACCTTGACTTTGGCGACAACGCCGCTGCCGATCTCGATCTTGACCTCAGCGACGGCCTTGCCAATGACCTCATCACCGACAACGGCTTTGACCTCGATCTAGCCATGCCTGAGGAGCCATCTGCCGACCCCATCGACCTCGATTTTGACTTAGGTCTCGGTGAGGCTACTGTTGAACCAACTACCGATTCTGGTAGCCTAGATTTTGATCTAGGTCTTAGTGAGGCCGCTGCCGAACCCCCTGTTGATTCTGGTGACCTGGATTTTGATCTAGGTTTCACTGAGGCCGCTACCGAGCAGACTACCAGCTCTGACGACCTCGATTTTGATTTAGGTCTCCCCGATGGGCCAGCTGATGCCAACGCGCCTACCGATGTAGATTTTGAGTTGAATTTTGGCGATCAGCCTGTTGAAGCTGCCCCTACCAGCGATCTTGATTTTGATCTGGGTTCCGACGATAACGCTGCGGATGCCGCCGCTGATCTTGATTTGGGCTGGGCTGACGAACCGGCCCTCGATCGCCCAGCCGGAGAGTTAGACCTAGACTTTGGCCTGGCCGATGAACCAGCAGGCGCTCCCTCCGCCATTGACTTAGATCTCGACTTTGACCTGCCTGAAACCCCAGCCCCAGCCAGTGCTACCGACGATCTAGAGCTTGGCACCGCTGACTTTGATTTTGGGTTTGATGACACCGAGGCGACTGGTAGCGAGGCCACCCTAGACATCACCGATGATCTAGAGCTGGACTTTGGCACAGGGTTTGACGCCGAAGCAAACCTGGACCTCGCCGAAGCCGACGCTGACTTTGGCATGGAAGAATTAGAGGCGATCGCAGACGTTGACAATCTCGAAACCGACGGCTCAGGCTTCGACCTTAATGCCCCTCCGGCCCCACTAACCGCGCCTGAAGTCGAGGCTGATCTCGATGATCTGTGGGACGATAGCGACACAAATGCGATCGCGCCTGGGTCAGCCACAACCGACCTGTCTGCTGTTGATGACCTAGCCGCCTTTGACATCGACTTAACCTCTGAATTCGATCGCCCCGACGAGTGGAGCGATCTGGCGGCCATCCCTGATGATGATGTGGGTACCGAGGCGCTAGAGCTTGATACTGGCGATCCAGATCTGGCGGCCATCCCTAATGATGATGTGGGTACCGAGGCGCTAGAGCTTGATACTGGCGATCCAGATGCGATCGCCTTTACCGACTTAGGGCTTGAGTCTGAAGACCCGTCAATAGAGGCGATCGGCAATACAGATGACCTGCCTCCCGACCTGATCATTCCCGATGAGCCCGTTTTTGCAGATTTAGGGGCAGCCGCCGACCTCGATTTAGCGGCGGGCAATGCAACCGACGATTGGGCTGGTGTCCCAGCCGACCTCTCCTGGGGCACCGAGGCCGATACCGACCTGGAGGACACGGCCGACTTCGACCTTGCTGCCTTCGATCTGGCTGAAGACAGCTCTGCGGAAGCCCCAAATACTCCCTTTACCGACGACTTTAATGACTTTGACCTGGCGGCAGAAGACGATCTATCCCCCAATTTGCTGAGTGAAGATGCTGCCGCCCCAGAGGAGGTTTTCTCTACCCCAGATTTGAGCACCGATTTCGATGCCGACTTGGGCACCGATTTTGATACCGACTGGGCTGAACCTACGGTTGACCCAGACTTTGCAAATTCATCTACTCCATCCTGGGAAGAGTCCGCTGACGACTTTGACTCTGATTTAGCGCTAGATACCCCTAGCAATATCGAGGCTGACCTTGGGACCAACTTTGACCCAGGTCTAGTCTTCGACCCGCTAACTGAAGCCGGTGATGCCACCCCTAATCCCTTTGAAGCCGAGGCATTTTTACCTGAAGGCGACGACCCCTACTCTTTCAACACCCCTGAGTTCGAAGCAGACGGCTTAGAGGCCTTTGGCTCAGACTCTACCCCAGGGTTTGAGCCGGAGTTTGTCTCTGAAGGGGAAACGGTTAGCCCAGAGGCCTTTACTCCAGAGTTTGAGTCAGGGTTTGAGACGGATTTTGCTCCGGAAGCCGATGCCGATCTGCCCTTTTCGACCATGGAACTCGATCAAACCGCTGCGGGCAACTTTGTTCCTAATCTAGACCTAGACGACAGCGCTAGCGAGCTTGACGCCTATGACGAAGCCTTTTTCGTAGAGCAGACTGAAGACAACACTGCCGAGGCCGAACTCATTCCCGTACCCATGGAGTTTGGCCATGATGCTGACGAAGATCTAGCATTTGAATCGGTTGAATTTGAAGGCAATGATTTTGGCAGCTCTGGGTTTGACACACCAGGCTTCAACGTCGGAGATGTCAGTGCTGAATCAGATTTTGAAGCCCCAGAGTTTAGCGATCAAGGGTTTGGCAACGAGGCCAGCTTTGGGGACGAAGGTTTCAGTAATGAAAGCTTCGGGGAGGAAGACTTCGACGCTGACGTATTCAGCGACAGCCACGATGATAGCAACGGCTTCATTCAAGACCGCAACGGTGTCGCCCTGATGGCCGATGAACCAGATGCCACC
Organism: Nodosilinea sp. LEGE 07298; assembly: GCF_015207265.1. Taxonomy (GTDB): domain Bacteria; phylum Cyanobacteriota; class Cyanobacteriia; order Phormidesmidales; family Phormidesmidaceae; genus Nodosilinea. The sequence continues at coordinate 9,828 of NZ_JADEXE010000036.1, forward strand.
GATGACTTTATCCAAGAGTTTGGCTCAGACCCCTCTACCCACGTTGCGCTGACCCCTGACCAGTTTAATGACGACGGCAGCGTGCGTCGTCGCTCTGGAAGCTCGGGTCTTCCGATGCGGCTCATTTTAGGCCTGGGCCTAGGGGCCTTAGTGCTGGCTCTGGCGGGCCTACTGCTCAATGGAGTGCTGGGTCGGCTGCGCAGCCTTGAGGGTGACCCAGTGGCTACCGAGTCTGCGGTTCCTGATCCTGCAAATCTTCCTACAGATCCGGCTACCGTGACCGAGGAAGATCTATTTAGGCAGGCAGTTAATGCAGCCCAGACCGCTGCTAACCAGGCTCAAACGGCTAGCACGCCGGCCCAGTGGCAGGAGGTAGCCGATGCCTGGGCCTTGTCCATCAGCCTAATGCAGCGGGTGCCCGCTTCTGACCCCAACTACGCTACGGCTCAGCAAAAAGCCATCGATTACCAACCCAACCTCAACTATGCTCAGCAAAATGCTGAGCGCTTGCAGTAGCTTTGCCCTATCACCGCTGTTTTTGCAGCGGACAAGCATGGCTCCATCCAGTCAGAGCACCATACATCAGCATGAAGTATGGTGCACCAATTTTCCACGGCTGAGGGCAGCCGGGTAGAATAGGACGGTTGTATTCAGACCAAAGCCTTGATTGAACGCTATACCCTGCCCGAGATGGGCAACCTCTGGACCGACGACTACAAATTTCAAACCTGGCTTCGGGTCGAAATCGCAGTATGCGAAGCCCAGGCTGAATTAGGGTACATTCCAAAAGAGGCGGTAGACGAGATCAAGGCTAAGGCTAAGTTTGACCCTAAGCGCATTCTTGAAATTGAAGCCGAGGTGCGCCATGACGTAATCGCCTTTCTCACCAACGTCAACGAGTACGTAGGCGATGTGGGGCGCTACATTCACCTGGGTATGACCAGCTCTGACATGCTGGATACAGCGCTGTCACTGCAGCTGGTGGACAGCCTCCAAGTGATTATGATTCATGTAGAAAGCTTAATTCAGGCCATTCGCTACCGGGCTCAAGAACACCGCGATACGGTCATGATTGGGCGATCGCACGGTATTCACGCCGAGCCGATGACCTTTGGCTTTAAGCTGGCTGGCTGGCTGGCCGAAATGCTGCGTCACCGCGAGCGGTTAACGCACCTGCAGGATGCGATCGCGGTCGGCAAAATCTCAGGTGCCGTGGGCACCTACGCCAATATTGACCCCAATATCGAGGCTCTGGCCTGCCAAAACCTGGGTTTGCGCCCCGACACCGCCTCTACCCAGGTCATCTCCCGCGACATTCACGCTGAGTTTATGAATGCTCTGGCACTGCTAGGTGCCTCCATCGAGCGGTTTGCGGTAGAAATTCGCAATCTTCAGCGCACCGACGTACTCGAAGTCGAAGAGTTTTTCTCGAAGAAACAAAAGGGGTCATCAGCCATGCCCCACAAGCGCAACCCGATTCGCTCTGAGCGCCTGACCGGGATGGCACGTCTGTTGCGAGGCAACGCCATGGCAGCCCTAGAAAATGTTGCACTGTGGCACGAGCGCGATATTTCCCACAGTTCGGTAGAGCGGGTGGCCTTTCCGGATAGCTGCATTCTGACCCACTTCATGCTGGTCGAAACCACCGAGCTAATCAAAAACCTGCTGGTCTACCCCGACAATATGGCCCGCAATATGAATGTCTATGGCGGTGTGGTATTTAGTCAGGGAGTACTGCTGGCCCTAGTCGATAAAGGTCTGGCCCGAGAAGAGGCCTATGCGATCGTGCAGGCCTGTGCCCACCAGGCCTGGAATACCGATGACGGCAACTTCAGAGGGCTTATTGAGGCCGATGAGCGAGTGACCGCCCATCTATCGGCCGCAGAAATTGCCCACTGCTTTAGCCCCGAACGCCACCTGCGAAATCTAGACCAGGTCTACCAACGCCTAGGTATTTGAGCCTAGGCATCAGCTCTAGATTCATTCAACCGGTAGCCCAGAGACCATACAGGGCAAATCTTTTTTGCCATAGTAAATGCGGTCCCACGGCGTACATCCAATCCTACTTGGCTAACCCTAACTGGCTAACCCCCATTGGTTAGCCCAACATTGTTTGCCCCTGCGAAAACGGTCTGTTTCAATTGGGGCCAATAATGTTGGGTATGGTATTAGCCATAGTACTGGCTAATGCTATGGCCTGGGAGGCAGTTAATTGACCGATCGCAGAAACTAGAGCGGCTCACTCATAACGGCCCCAAGAGTCTATGCCAAAACGTCCTCACCTATAGGCGATTGCTATATCGATGAGGCTAGCCTGGTTTAGCGCCCTCTCTTACTTCAGGAGCAATCTATGGCTGCATTGACAACCGCAGATAGCGCCGCAAATGGGCTATTGAGCTTTTTACCCAGTAGCCCAATTACAGCTTTTACGGTGTTGCTGCTGGTGACGCTGATTATTCCGCCCATTTTTGAGCGGTTGCGGCTGCCGGGGTTGGTGGGCCTGCTGGCAGCGGGGGTCATCCTAGGGCCTAGCGTTCTGGGTTTGCTTGACCCGGCTGGGGATGTGGAAACCCTGCTGTCGGATGTGGGCAAAATCTACCTCATGTTTGTGGCCGGGTTAGAGATTGACCTCAAAGACTTTAAGCGCACCCGAAATCGATCGCTGGGGTTTGGCTTTACGACCTTTACAGTGCCGTTAGTAGCGGGCATGTTGTTGAGCCGAGCCTTTGGCTTTGACTGGATTGCAGCGGTGCTGATTGGGTCGCTGCTGGCCTCCCACACCCTGCTGGCCTATCCCATTGTGATGCGCTTGGGGGTAACCAAAGAACCCTCGGTAACCGCAACCGTAGGTGCCACGATTTTTACCGATATTGGGGCGCTGCTGGTGCTGGCCATGTGTGTCGCCGCTCAGGCCGGAGAATTTTCGGCCCAGACGGTGGTAGCCCAGTTGCTGATGCTGGGAGTTTTTGCCACAGCGGTATTGGTCGGCATCGACTGGGTGGGTAAGCAGTACTTCCGGCGCAACGGCGATCGCGAAGGCAATCAGTTTTTGTTTGTGCTGGCAGCGGTATTTTTGGCGGCGGTGGGGTCGCAGTTGATCAATGTGGACAAAATTGTTGGAGCATTTCTAGCTGGGCTAGCGGTCAACGACGTGGTGGGCAGCGGGCCGGTGAAAGAAAAAGTAGAGTTTGTCGGCGGGGTGCTGTTCATTCCCTTTTTCTTTGTGTGCATGGGGCTGCTGCTCGACCTGCAAGTGCTGATGGAGTCCATGACTACAAACCTGGCCTTTACCCTGGCGCTGACGGGCACTCTGGTTCTCAGCAAATTTTTGGCGGCCCTGGCCACTAAGCCTTTTTACCGCTATAGCTGGACCCAGGTTTTGACCATGTGGTCACTGTCCATGCCCCAGGTGGCCGCCACCCTGGCCGCAGCCCTAGTCGGGCTACAGCAGGGTATTATCTCGGGTTTGGAGTTTAATGCTGTCATTGTGATGATGCTGGTCACTTCGGTGGCGGGGCCGCTGCTGACGGCTCGCTATGCGGGGCGGTTAATGGCACCCAAACTTCCCCGTGTCGAATCTGATTCGCTGTGGTTTGACTACGGAGCCGCCCCCGAAAGTCGCCAAGACTCGACCATTACTGGGCCGTTTACGGTGGTAGTACCCATCTACAACCCGGTGACTCAGCGCTACTTAATTGAGATGGCCGCCCTGCTGGCTAGCCACGAAGGCGGCTATGTGATTCCGGTTACGGTAGCCCGCGCCCACGTGCACATGGATGACCCCAACCTGCTCAGCACCCTAGGCCAGTGCCGCCAACTGCTGCAAAAAGCCGAAACCCTGAGCCAGGAGTTTAAGGCTCAGGCCTACTCGGTACTGCGCATTGATGACGATGTATCAGAGGGCATTACTCGCACCGCTCGTGAACAAAACGCCAGCCTGATTCTGCTGGGTTGGAGCCGCCGGGGGTTGCGGGCCAAGCTATTTGGCACTCTAGTCGATGAGGTATTTTGGTCGAGCCACTGCCCGGTAGTGGTAGCCCGGTTGCTGACTGAGCCGACAGAAATGCGCCGCATTCTGGTGCCGATGAAGACTATTACGCCCCAGGCCGTGCGCACGGCTCGCTTTGCCCAGGTGTTTGCTGACACCCATCACGCAACGGTGACGCTGCTACACGTGCGCGATCGCTATACTCTCGACGACCAAATCAAAGCCATAGAAACCGCGTTAACTAAGATGATGGCCAACGGCCCGCAGATTAGCTGGAACCTAATCACCACTAGTGGCGACAGCCCCGCCGAGGTCATTCTTGAGACCGCTCAAACCCACGACATGATCGTGCTGCGATCGATGCGGCGACGCACGGCGGGCGGCCTAGCGGTCAGCGATGTTACCCACCAGGTCATTGACGAGGCTACCTGTTCTCTAGTGCTGTTTGGCGAGCCTCACACCTAGCAACACCAGCAACACAAAGCCCTCGGCAGAGTTCTGCCGAGGGCTGGAGGGGACAGACAATTGGAAAACCTATAGACCCGACTTGATCTCAGCCTTAGCTTCGTCAGATAGTTGAAAGACAGTTTCTAAAGAAGCCCGCTTGCCGCTGGCTTGCTGGCTCAGCATGCCGCCCAGCACCTTGGTCAACAACGCGTCGACAGAAAACCGGCCACCACCATTAATCACAAAGAAGAGAAACGTCGCCGCGTACAGGGCAGACAGCTCCAGGTAGGGAATGCTCAGACCCGCCACCTTAACGTGGTGGTACATGGCTACCGACATGGTAAAAAAGAGGCCCAGAGCAGCCGGGCGAGTAAACAGCCCCAGAGCTACTAAAGGAGCGCCAATCAGTTCAGTGAAGGCTGCCATATAGCTGAGGGTAATGGGGAAGGGCAGCCCTAGGTAGGCCACGTAAGCCTGGGCAAAGCTTTCGATATTAGCCAGTTTGTCGAGACCGTTATGAACCATAACGATACCGGCTACAACTCTCAGAATTGTCCAAGAAATCTGAAAAGCAGTATTAGAGGATTGGTTGGGCTGAAGCGCAAGGCCGCCCAGGGATAGGATGCGCTGCTGAGCAGTCATATAGATTAAGAAAAATGAACTACGTTATTAATTATCCTAACGAAGTTCTAAGGAAAGTAAAGGGTTGGCTTATACCAATTTGCTCTCTCCACTAAAAAACAAAGCCGTTACTCATCCCTAGACGCTAGGGCTATTGGCAAACCAGCAAGCGATCGCACTAAAATCTGGGCTTCAAACCTGTAGACATTAGTTTGCACAGTTTTGAAGCCTACGTTTGGGCGACTCTAAGCGTGGGTAGCTAGGAAATAGCCCGGACCCAACACAGCCCTAACCCAACAAGCAAACCTACGAATCGGCAAAACCTTATCCTGGATACTCTGCCCCTAGACCAAAGCCGAGTTTGCAGCGTGGCCGTATTCCGCTTGATACGGACGAAGCAATTATGCTCTAGGTCAAAGCCATCTCTGTGGAAGTAGGGTCAAGCCCTGCCGTAGCCGATTAGAAACCTGAGGACCAGCGTTAACTTTTGTATTGAGTTACCTCTTCACCTTGTGATGAGGCGTAACGGAACTTGATAATTAGTTCAGAACGCAGATTCATCAAGGACACACCCATGGGTTTAATTAAGTCTATTTTTGGGGCTATCTTTGGGCTTATTGGCGGCATCTTCAAAACCGTTGGTGGCCTAGTGGGCCTGGGCAAAAAGTCTGAATTTTTTATGGAGCTAGACGAGGGCGATAGCAGCAACCAGCCTGCGATCGCCCCTAGCAATCCTGCTCCGGCAGTTAAGGCCGAACCTGCGGCAGCAGCCAAATCTCCGGCCAAAGCAGAGACTAAAACCCCTGCTAAAGCTGCGACCAAAGCCCCTGCCAAAAAAGAAACCAAAGCTCCGGCCGTGGCAGCGGCCCCGGCCGAGCCTGTGCCTACCGGCTTTGCCTCCAACTACCTAACCAGCGTTGGCACCGCTCTGCCCCGCCGCCGCCGCCCTGGTCCTAGCCTCTCTCCCTTTATGGATATGGCTAAGGAAGTGAAAGTGCGCTAGATCAAGGTCTAGGTTGAGCCATTCATGATAGGTAAGCCAGAGTTGCCATTGGTAGCTCTGGCTTTGTTTTAGGGCACCCCCTAGGGAGCAGCAGCCAAAAACCGCAGACTGCTGTAGAGGTGAAAGGCTGCATCCCAGGATGAGGGTAGCGGTCGCGCCAAATCTACATGGGACTTAAACGGAGGTAGCAACTCAATTAAGTCAAGGGCGCTTTCGCCGAAGCCGCTAAAGTCGGTGATTGGTCCAGAGATGATGCAGTCTGCAAAGTAAGTCTTCATCGCCTTCCAGGCCGTAGCGGCAATCAGCGGCGAAGGAAACGCCGCCGCTGGGGGTAAGGGCACAGCATCGCGGTATTTGTAGGTGCGATCGCAAAACCGCAGCACGCACCCCCGCCCGTGCAGGTGCCAGTCGATCAACTCGCCGTAGTCTTGGGTAGCCTCTTTGCGCTTCAGCTTGCCTCGGGCATCTAGGTCAACTATAGATTCATAGATGGGCAGCTGACCCACCACCCATTGGGTAATGTCGCTCCAGGTCAACTGAATGGTGCCCTGCTGGCCCGCATCATTCTGGCATATCACCATTAGCTGCGGCTCGATTGACTGAATGGCCTGCACCCGGAAGGTAGCTAGTCCCTTAACCTGGGCTGCCGTAGCCCAGCAGGCTGGGGTGCCCTCAGCCTGCAGGCGTTCACAAAAGTACTGTAGTTCTCCCGCTGGCCCTACTCGCAGCAGCCGCCAATGCTTGCTGGGTAGCCGGGTGCGAGCTGTATAGGCATCGATCTGCATCACTCGGGCCAGGCCCTGGGCTGAGGTCTCTCGGCGATCGCCCCTTACCGGCGCTAGTGCCAGCACCGCTGCCCCCGTTGCCCCTGGCTGCTGCTTAGCCGCACTGAGATCATGCTCTCGGCGCTGGGCAAGGCGATCGCGCACCCGCTGCACCCCCTCCCGCGCATTGGCTAGCACCTTGGTATTGGCACTACTTTGTAGCAGCCGAGTATAGGTAATCTGGGCTTTTTCCAGCTCGTCTTTGGCCTCCCAATACTGCCCCATCACCAGCTTTAGCCAGGGGTCTTGGGGAGCCTTTTGCTGCCACTGCTTAATCAGCTGGGCAGCATGGGTCAGCTGCTGAGCCTCCAAGGCGGCAGAAACAAGGTCATACATGAGTGAAGCGATAGAAAGCTATGCCTGCTAAGACTTTAACACCCGTCATCAACTAGCGGGAGCTAGTGTGGGAGAGATCGACGCTGCCAAAGTTGAGGCTAAGGGCAATATTGATATTTTCAAACATATTGACCAGCCAGGCTACCGTTTCACTAGAGGCGGTTTCGTAATGGTTAAACAACAGCGAGAAGCGCCGCTCTAGAAAAGGCCTGACCTTTTGGCAAATCAGCAAAATTCGCAAAAGTAGCCCTGTGGTTTGCACCGGCCCCAGGTTGTTAATGAGGTCAAGGAAGACGTAGTGCTGACGGCCAGCGGAGGGGTCAACCACTAAAAAGTTGAACAGGTTGCTGCACGTACGTACCCTGAGGAAGTCATCTACAGGTCGGCCATCACTGTCGGAGAAAGTGGATAGGAGATGGTCTTGCAGCATCAATTTGAACTGCCGCTGGCTGTAGCCAGCATTCACATCGGCGATAATGTAGTCAAACAAGTCTTCTTTAAATTCGCGAAATGAGGCCCCCTGGTTGTGGGTCAGCAAAAAGCGCTGGGCTCCATCACGGTAGCTCTGTCCGTGATCGCGACGACGCGCAAATTGCTTCAGCGACGATACCAGCTCCTGGTCATTGAGCAGTGTAGGGTTGTGCACAACCCGCAGCTTATCGATGTAGTCTGCCTGGCCCTGCTGGTGTAGCCGCCTCTGGCGCACGCGATAGGTCACGTAGTGGGTCAGGTCGACCTCAAACTTGTGTTGGGCCTCAACCTGCATGTTTCGCACGTACTGCTGGTGCTGCAGGTCGCTATCTTCGGTCACCAGGCAGTGCTCATAGAGGTAGGGGTAGCGGTTGATTAGCGACCCCAACGGCACGGCTTCGGCCTGACGGTTGCGGGGCAGCGCCGAGTGGCGCGCCTCAATAATGCAGGCCAAGCGCTTTAGGGCCAGGTACTGCTCGGTATCGCGAAAGCCTTCAGTAACCTGGCGCAGACGGCGCACCGAGCGCGATCGCGACAATTCTGAAACTCGGCTATTTGGAACAGTCTCTAGCAGCTCCACCAGAATCGGGATGGCGGGCTGTAGCTGAGTATTGGTCTGCCAGCGATTGATCAAAATGTGGCAGCAGCGATTGAGGATGAAGCGGAAGTAGTCCTCAATTTCCTGGTTGGCCAGCAGGCGATCGAGCGCAGCGACTACATCGCGATCGGGATAGCCACAACCATCCAAAAACAGCGCCTGAAACCGATCGATCATGGCATCAGGAGACTCTACCGCCACACAGGCAAGCAGATGGCTATACAGACGCTGCTCGTCGGCGGTAGTAATTCGATTGTTACAGGTCGCTTTTGTCTTCACAGATTCACCGCCCTTGCCCCATCTACAGGTGAGCTTATGCTTGTAGGCCCACACCGACTGTAGTGAGAAAAATTTTGGGATATAACCAACAGTTAGAGTACGACGTTGGAAGATGCACGGTTTCGATGGCAGTAACAGTCCCTAAACCTAATTAAAAACCCTATAGACGTTTACCCGCGTCAGTTTTTACACTGGGATGCTGTTCGAATACCTTCAGACTACTGCGTGAATTTTCTAGTTTCCGAGATTATGTCAGGGGTATTAACAAAATTCCGGTAAAGTTTGCTACCAGACCGTAAGGTAACCATAAACTCCGGCCCAATCCGTATTGTCCAGCCGGTAAAACACCTCACTCCATGAGTTCTGCGCTTTAAACCCTAGACTAAGGCCGTACCGCTGGGAAGAGGGCTCAGTACCATCACCGGCCTCTGTAACGCCTTACAAATCATGGCTGAACCTAAATCGAGGCTTATAACGCCCAATTTTGGGGCAGTTTCCCGAATTTTTCCCGCCCGAACAGCCTTACAATCAAATTACTTTGGGCCAGACTTTAGTGAAAAACTGGTATGGTGCCATCTTTGCTACAGCACACTAGGCAGAAGCTATGGGTTTTTCGTCGCTAGCTACCCTCGCAGCGGCCATTGAGGCTCCTTTGAATCATGTCCCGCCATTGTTGTGGGGCAATCAAGTATCAAATATCACTACAGATACGCGAGATCTACGAGAAAATGCGCTGTTTGTAGCGCTTGTGGGCGATCGCTTTGATGGCCACGGATTTGTGGAGCAGGCAATCGCCAATGGAGCGATCGCGGCTGTGGTAGCAGAGGGCAAGCAAGTTCCTCACCTGCCTTGTTTGCCGGTGGCCGATACCCTGATCGCCTATCAGGCCCTAGGCCAGTGGTGGCGCACCCAGCAGACGGCCAGCATTGTAGCCATTACTGGGTCGGTGGGTAAAACGACCACCAAAGAGCTGATTGCTGCCGCCCTCCGTACCCAGGGGCGGGTACACAAAACTCAGGCCAACTACAACAACGACATTGGCGTTCCCAAAACCCTGCTACAGCTGCAGCCTGACCACAACTTTGCGGTAGTCGAAATGGGCATGCGAGGGCCGGGAGAAATTGCTCGCCTAGCCCGCATTGCCGTGCCCGATGTGGCGGTCATCACGAACGTGGGCACCGCCCATATCGGCCGTCTAGGGTCAGAGCAGGCCATTGCCAATGCCAAATGTGAACTCCTAGCCGAGCTACCCGCTTCGGGAATAGCGGTGCTCAACCACGACAATGCCCGGCTCATGGCTACCGCCAATCCGATGTGGGCCGGTCGCACGATCACCTTTGGACTGGAGGGTGGAGACGTTCAGGGCCACCTACTCGACAGTGAGACCATGGAGGTGCAGGGGGTGAAGCTACCCCTACCCCTGCCTGGTCGCCACAATGCTCTCAACTTACTGGCCGCGATCGCCGTTATGCAAGCCCTTGACCTCGACTGGCAAGGGCTGAGCGCCGGACTGACGGTCGATTTGCCCAGCGGTCGCGCCCGTCGGGTGGTGCTGCCCAATGACGTGGTGCTGCTCGATGAAACCTACAACGCCGGGATCGAGTCGATGACCGCCGCCATTCACCTGCTGGCTGAAACCCCAGGCCAGCGACGCATTGCCGTGCTGGGCACCATGAAAGAGCTGGGAGAGCAATCGGTAACGCTGCATTGCCAGGTTGGCCGAGTAGTCAACCAGCTCGGGCTAGATCGCCTGCTGATCTTGGCCGATCCTGAGGAGGCGGTAGCTCTAGCTGAAGCGGCTAATGGGGTTGAAGCCACTATCTTTGACAACCACAGCAGCTTATCTCAGCACCTGATAGCGATGCTGGAACCAGGCGATCGCGTGTTGCTCAAGGCGTCGCGATCGGTCGCCCTAGACCAGGTCGTCGATCAGCTGATCAAAGCCTTTGATACGTCAGCGCAATAGCCTTGCAGGCCTTGAGCAAACCTTAGTAGTAGTCGTACTCAGTTGCCGGATTCATGGGATCGGGGGCAAAGGCCAGCCATAGCGGAAACTGTAGCAGCGCTAGGCTAATGACTGACTCGGCCTCGTCGACAACGATAAAGGGCAAGCCATTGTCGGCGGTAATGCGATCGGCCCGCTGGGCCAGGGGTTCTGGCGCATCGAATAGCATTACCCCCTGGCCAGTGCCAAAGTCGGCCCGAGAGATGCCTAGACAGTCTTGCAAGCCTCGTCGCCATTCGCCCAGCCGCTCGGGGCTATTGGAGAGTACCAACGTGCGCAGACGATTGCCGTAGAGGGCATAGAGGATTGACAGTGCTGCCGAGGCCACCAGCACGTTTTGTAGGCGACTGCCCATACTCTTAACAGCCCCACGACCACCCTGGGCAAAAAACCAGTTTGAAACCCGCTCAGCATGAATGGGTTCAAACGTGCGGCGCAGCTGCCACAGAGGACCGTAGTAGTCGGGTCGCATCCGGTACTGGTCGAGCAGGCTGCGAATGCGCTCGGTTTGATCTTGAAAGGCGTTGGAGGCAAAGGCTGGCTGGGGGGAGTCAGCCTCGGCAACAGCCCGGCGGGAGGAAGACGGACGATTCACAGTGCGTTCCGCCCCGGCATTACCTCTATCATCACCCTCCGATGCCACCCTGGAACGCGTTGACGGGGACAGGTCAAGCTGCTCTGCTGCCACGGCCAAATCTTGCAGACTGCCTACCAGATAATCTTTAAAGCCCTGTACCCGCACGGCTAAATCTTGAGAAGATCCAGCAAAGGTGGTGCGCATTTCAGTCTGAATCCGCTCTTGACGGCGCTCTAGAGCTTCGATGTCTTTTTGTAGGGAACGTTTGCGCTGCTCTAGCTCGGCTGTGCCCTGCTGCACCATACGGCCAATATCGGTCTGAATTTTTTGAACCTGGTCTTGGGTGAGCCGGTTGTAGGCCAATTGCAAATCGGCAATACTGCGCTTCAGTTCAGTTTCCTGCTGGCGTAGGGCGTCAATCCGAGTACTCCAGTCTGACTTGAGACCAGCCGAGTCAGCAGACCCTAAGCTAGAACCAGCACCGGGGCCACCTTTGCCACCAACACTGTCTGATTCTAAACTTGATTGTGATAGCTCCTCTGCAGCCATAGCGGTTCCCATAGACCTCGATGTCAGCCTATCAGATGAAAGCCAGGTTCGCCTTCAGCAGCCCACTACTCTGCTCCCACTACTCTGGCTCTTTAGCCGCTGCACAGTGAGTCTCCAAACAGGTCCGCAGTTCGCTAGGACTAAATAGCACCGGCAAAAAGTGAATACTGTTGACCTCACGAAAGTAAAACAGCACCGGCACAGGATTCCAAAAAATTTCCCAGTGCTGCCAGTCAGCGTAGGGGAAGTGGCGAATGACGGTGTCGCGCCGATAGACATCGAGGGCGCTGTCAGTAAAGCGCAGCGTCAGGGTAAGGGTCTGCACCAACAAAAACAGGCCAAACAAGCCTACTACCGCTCCTAGCCACAGCTTGATCAGCGCCAGCGGAATCGCCAACCCCATTACGGCTAAGGGAATACGATAGCTGCGGGGCAACTCGGTGTAGGTTGTTGCTGAGGTAGATGTCACGGCTCACAAAAACGATGGGACTACTTGAAGTATAAAAGCGTCAGGCCGAACGATATCGGGTTCCTAGAGCAGCTGCGATCGCTAAAAGTTGCTGATGACCGCGCTGCCGGTGCCCTGGAACATGAGCCAGGAGAGAAAAAAGTTGCTGATAAAGATAGCCAGTAAGGCGGTCACTACGGCAGTAGTCGTCGATTGCCCCACCCCCTTAGCACCACCCGTCGTAGTTAACCCCCAGCTAGTGCCGATGACAGCGATTAAAATGCCGAAGAAAAACGCCTTAATCAGGGAACTGACCAGATCCCAAATGGACAGAAAATTTTTGGCAGAATCCAAAAAGACGTTGACCGGAATATCGTACTGGTTGGTGGCAATCAGCAGCCCGCCGGTCATGCCAGTAATAAAAGACAAAACATTGAGCAGCGGCAGCATAAGCGCGCAGGCGATCACCCGTGGAATGACTAGGTAGTCAATGGGGTCGGTTTTGAGAATTTGCAGAGCATCGATTTGCTCTGTAACGCGCATGGTGCCGATTTCAGCCGCAAAAGCTGACCCTACCCGCCCAGCAATAATGACCGCCGTTAGTACAGGCCCTAGCTCGCGAGCTAGGGTAAGGGCGAGAACACCACCTACCGCTGTCCCGGCCCCAAAGCTGAGAAATTCTCGTGTTACCTGGATCGTAAATACCATGCCCACAAAGGCAGCGGTAATCAGGGCAATCAGCAAGGACTCTGGCCCCACGGCCGCCATCTGATCTAGAGTATTGCGCCGATGTATGGGACGAGAGATCAGGTGAATAACGATCTGGCCCGACAAGAAGGTTGCGGCTAGGGCTCGTCGGCCCCACTGCCTCAGATTTGAGCCATCCACCGCCTGTGTCAAAGCCTGCCCCCTTTGTGTAACTGAATAATGCCAGATTGATGATGGCTGCCAGTCTGAGCCAGACCTGCCCTAACCTGCATCCTTTGGAAGTATGTTGTAACGATTAGGAGAATGAAAAGCGCGATCGCCCAATTCGTTGATCAGTGTGTTGCTCTTGCAGGTTCGTAGACGAATCTCTAAGGGCACTCTACCCAGGATTTGAGGCTTTGACAACTGTCCCGAGCTGGGTCAGGGCTTACTCCTTGGCACCATGATGTCTAGTGGTCATTGTTCATAAGACTCAATTATCCTGAAGGTCGGAGTCTAATCCATCTGGTCTAATCCATTTGTTTGAGTGCAGCTTATGAATGCAAAACTGCCAACGGTTCGAGGTGTTTGGGCGGGGTTAAGCCGCCTGCGCCCAGCCTTAGTAGGCCTGGTGGCTCTGGTGGCTCTCTGGCTGTGGTGGCCAATGGCTCCAGCGGCGGCGCGTGAGCCGGTCCAAACCACTCAGTCCATTCAGCCCTATTTAGATCGAGTGGCCGAGGCAGTAACCGAATTTACTCTCGACAACGGCATGAAGTTCATTGTGCTGGAGCGACACCAGGCTCCGGTGGTGTCGTTCATGATTCACGCCAATGTGGGCGCGGTGGATGAAACCGACGGCAAGACCGGGGTGGCCCACTACCTGGAGCACTTGGCCTTTAAGGGCACCAGCCGCATCGGCACCAAAAACTTTGCCGCTGAACAGGCAATATTCACCCAGCTCGATGACGTATTCAACGATTTTTTAGCGGCTCAAGCCGCAGGCGACACGGCCCAAGCCGCTGAACTACAGGCGAAGATGGTAGCCCTGCAGAAGGAGGCAGCCAGCTTTGTCGAGCAAAACCAGTATGGCCAGATTGTCCAGCAGGCTGGGGGAGTGGGCCTCAATGCCACCACCTCCGCCGATGAAACCCGCTATTTTTACAGCCTGCCCGCCAACAAGCTAGAGCTGTGGATGTCGCTGGAGTCAGAGCGATTTTTAGACCCGGTCTTTCGAGAATTTTACGAAGAGAAGGATGTCATTCTTGAAGAACGCCGCATGCGGGTCGACAATTCGCCCATTGGCACCATGATTGAGCGGTTCTTAGAAGAGGCTTTTGTTAGTCACCCCTACCGCCGCCCGGTGATTGGCTACCAAGACGACCTATTTGTCGCCACTCGTGATGATATCCAAACGTTTTACGACACCTACTACGGCCCTGCCAATCTGACCGTGGCAGTGGTAGGCGATGTTGACCCAACCGAGGTGCGGAGGCTAGCAGAGGTCTACTTTGGCCGCTATACGGCTAGGGCGGTGCCGCCTGAACCGACTATTAACGAGCCGCCCCAGACAGCTCCTAGGGAATTTTCTCTGGCGCTGCCCTCTGAGCCCTGGTACTTAGAGGGATACCACCGCCCTAGCCTGAATCATCCCGACCACATGATCTACGGCATGATTGAGAGCCTGCTGGTGGGGGGGCGCACCTCCAGGCTTTATAAGACGGTGGTAGACAACGCTCAAGTGGCCCTAGACATCGGTAGTTTGAATGGGTTTCCGGGCGATCGCTACGACAATATCTTTTTGATCTATGGCCTGACCGCCCCTGGCCATACCCCCGAGGAGATTGGGTCACTGTTTGCCCAGGAGCTAGAGCGGCTGAAGCAGGAGCCAGTCGGCTTAGAAGAACTGGCTCGGGTCAAAACCCAGGCCCGCGCAGGGCTACTGCAAAGCCTAGACTCTAACGGAGGCATGGCCTCGCTGCTGGCCGAGTACCAGGCCAAAACCGGCGACTGGCGCAACATATTCAACAACCTTGAGACCATTGAGGCGGTTTCGGCGGCGGATATTCAGCGGGTGGCACAGAGCCTTTTTCGCGCTGAGAACCGCACCGTGGGCAAGCTGGTGCAGTCCCCCGCTGAGTAGATCGAGGGGCCGACGAACTGACAATCGTGATCCACCGCCAGAGTGATGAGTTGCCAGAACAGGCTCCCCAAAGTATTCACCTTTCAGACCTACGGTATTGGAACGCACAGTGATGAACGCGATCAGCTGGTTTATGGGTACCCGTCGCAGCCTACGGCGCAGAATGATGCCGCTGTTGGCCCTGGTCGGGTTGTTAGGGGTGTTAATGCTCGCCTGGCAACCATCCGCTAGCGCCCTGACCCCGCGCCACTACGATGAGCTAGAGTTTTCGCCCCTGCGCGACATTGAGATTCCGACCTATGAGCGCTATGAGTTGCCCAACGGCATGGTGGTGTATCTGCTCGAAGACCACGAGTTGCCCCTGGTGAGCGGTAGCGCGACCTTTCGCACGGGAGGTCGATTTGAACCTGCCAGCAAGGTTGGACTAGCGAGCCTGACCGGTGAAGCGATGCGCCTCGGGGGCACCACCAGCCTGGATGCCGATGCCCTTAACCAAGCCCTAGAGCAGCGGGCTGCGTCGATTGAAACCAGCATTGATACCAGCGAAGGCCGCGCCAGCTTTAGCGCCCTGAGTGAAGATACCGCTGACGTCTTTGCGCTATTTGCCGATGTGGTGCAGCGTCCCGCCTTTGCAGAAGACAAAATCAGTCTGCTGAAAAGCCAGTACAGCGGCAGCATTGCCCGCCGCAACGATAACCCCGACAGCATTACTAGCCGAGAGTTTCGCAAGCTGGTGTACGGGGCCGATAGCCCCTACGCCCGCACGGTGGAGTATGCCACTCTAGCCGCCATTGACAGGCAGGATATTGAGCAGTTTTATCAGGCCTCGATTCGTCCAGAGCAGACTATTTTGGGGATTGTAGGCGATTTTGACAGCGCCCAAATGAAGCAGTGGATTGCCGACTACTTTGGCGAATGGCAGGTGACGGGAACGGCTTTGGATACGACGTTGCCAACCGTAGAACAAGCCAGGGCCGGTGTTTTTAGGGTGGCGCAGCCTCAGCTGACCCAGAGCTACATTCAGCTGGGCCACCTGGGGGGGGAGCTCGACTACCCCGACCACGCCGCCCTGGCGGTAATGAACGAGGTGCTCAACGGCTTTAGCGGGCGGTTGTTTAATGAAGTGCGATCGCGCCAGGGGTTAGCCTACTCGGTCTACGCCTTCTGGGCACCTCGCTACGACCATCCAGGGCTGTTTATTGGCGGTGGTCAGACCCGTTCTGAGGCCACGGTGCCCTTTATCCAATCCACTCTGGCTGAGATCAATCGCATTCGCACTGCACCGATCAGCGATACAGAGCTAGCGCAGGCCAAAGATGCCGTACTGAACAGCTTTGTGTTTAACTTCCAAAGCCCCGATCAAACCCTGGCACGGCTAATTCGCTACGAGTACTACGACTACCCCCAAGATTTTGTGTTTCAGTTCCAAGACCAGGTGCGAGAAACGACCGTAGCCCAGGTGCAAGAAGCGGCCCAAACTCACCTGTCCCCAGAGCAGCTGGTGATTTTGGTAGTCGGAAACCCGACAGATATTCAGCCCGGCCTCGATGCTCTAGCCCCCAATACCGCCGTTACGCCTATAGATATCACCATCCCTCAGCCCGAAGCCTAAGGAGATCTGAATTAGGAGTTGACCTCAGCGCTGCTGGCATCTTCATCGCTAGAGGATGCTTCTCCAGCGGTGGCAAACCAGTCACCGGGCAGCATGCGGGTGGGGTCGTCGGTCGCTTCAGGGTCGTCCATATTGTCGGTGGCAACGCTATCGATGCGCACACCGTAGTGGGGAGCGCCCAAATCTGCATCGCTACTGGGGGTAGAGGTGCCCTCGGGTTGAGGTTGCGATCGCACCACCGCCTCAATCCGAGTTAAATCGGCCAGCACCTCCTCGGCCCGTTGGTAGCGATCGGTAAAGTCATAGAGCACCAAGCGGCTGACAATATCGCCAAATTCGGGGTTGAGGTGAGAAGCAGCCTCGTGACGCCAGATCAGCTCGCCATTGACGTCGCGGCGCAGCGCATAGGCCGGAATACCGGTTAGCGCCTCAATGGCGGTAATGCCCAAGGCATAGAGATCGCTGCCAAACTTGGGCAGCCCCGCCGACTGTTCGCTAGACATATAGCCCTGGGTACCCACTCCAACCGTAGAGGTGGAGGTGAGATTGACCCCGGTATCGGCCAGTTTGTTAGAAATAAGTTTTACGGCCCCAAAGTCGATCAGCACCAGCTGCCCATCTAACTGCCGTCGAATGATGTTGGAGGGCTTGATATCGCGGTGAATGACACCCTGGTCGTGCACAAAGGCAATTACCGGCAGCAGCCCCAGCAGCAGATCGAGCACGTAGGTCTGAGGCATCGGGCGGCGGGAGGCCAGCTCGTCTTTGAGCAGACGGCCCTCGATCATTTCTTCAACGAGATAGAACGAGTTTTGAGCTTCAAAATAGGCCAAAAGCCGGGGAATTTGAGAATGGTGGCCCAAGCTTTCCAGGCTTTCGGCCTCACCCTGGAAAAAGCGCCTGCCCAAACGGTGTGCTCTCGGGTCATTGCTGATAATGCGCAGCTGCTTCACGACACAAATAGGCGACCCAGGCCGCTGGGTATCTTCGGCTACATAGGTTTCCCCAAAGCCCCCCGACCCCAGCAGGCGCACAATTCGGTAGCGGTTGGCCAACAGTAGGCCAATCACCTCCGCCTCCCGCAGCTTCAACAGATCTTGCAGGTCGTCCTGCTGACTAATAATTTCCTGCACAATGGGCGAGGTGACGTACTGCTCCAGGGTTTGGCGCAGCCGCTGCTTGCGCAACTGCTCGGTGACAATATCGGCCACGATATAGGTGCTGCCCAGCACCATCAACCCGGTTATGGGTGCCCCCGTTGGCAGCAGCAGCCCGGCCCCGGCAAACGCGCTATAGCTGAGCCAAAACCAGCCGCCATTTGCCGCTGCTGTCCATCCTAGACGGGCGATCGGGCGGTTAAATCGACGCAGCAGCAGCACAAACCCGGTGCCTCCAACCAATACCAGTAGCCCCCGCAGCCAGGGACTGGGAAAGCCCAAGCGCAGACTGTTGCCGCTGCGCAAATTAGCAATATCGGTCGCTAAAATTTCGACCCCGGCCATGGCCTCGGGGTGCAGAAGGGTTTCTGAAAAAGGGGCCTGATGAAAGTCTTGCAGCAACTTAGACGTGGCCCCAACCAGCACAATTTTGTCTTTAAAGTAGCGCCCGTTGTTGAGGTATTCGGACCAGGGGTCGGGGTCGAGCACGTACCAGAAGGGCATGTGGCTGAAGCTGCGCGTTGGCCCGTAGAAGTTGATGAAGTCGCCCTGGTAGGGCGGATAGTCAACACCAGCGGCATCAAGGCTGGCTTCGGCAAAAGATCGTGTGTTATCAACGTCACTTTCCAAGCTGCTGACCGCATCAATTTCGGCCAGGCTGGATTCTAAGCCGTTGAGGTAGGCACGGCCGTGGCGATGAATGCGTCCATTGGGTTCAATAAAAAAGTTGATATTTCCCGTGTGAACAGGTGTGTTGAGCAATTCAGGCAGGGGCTGAGTAGGGCGAATTAAGGCCCCTTGGCGCAGTTGGGCATCGTCGACGCGGGTGGCCAGCACGACGCGATCGCCGTAGCGGTTCAGTACCTCGGCCAGGGCCTGGTCATCGGCAGGGCCATAGCTGCTGTCAGCAAACATCAGGATATCTAGAACTACGGCCTTGGCTCCGGCATCTAGCAACCGCTCGACCGCGATCGCATGGGCCTGGCGCTGCCAAGGAATGCCCGCAATTGGTGCCAAATGGCTGTACTGATCGGGATCGGTGCGGTAATACTCGGCTTGCCCAAACGACTCATCATCCATAGCTAGGATGACAATGTCGTTGGGGGTGATAACCGGCCCGCGAATTTCAAAGAAGAGGGTTTGCAGCCGTCGCTCTAGCAGCTGCGTCGGCACCGAGTCGGTGGCCACGTGAGCGGCTACAAAGCTCAGCCACAGACCAGCCAGCGATAGTTTGACCCAGTCTCGCTTAATCTGCCGCTGCACCCAGCCCTTGACGCGATAGGTAGTGGAGAGGGTAGCGGTTTTAGTTTTAGAAGACGAGGTCATGGGCAGAGCGCAAGAGGGGGGGCCACCCCTAGCTTAATCATCAAATTGCTCTACCGAGAGATGAGTTTACGGAATCTTAGCTACAGCCTGCGATCGCCTGCGCTACTGGCCACCAAAGCCAAGGCCTGATGCAGCCATCAGGCCTTGGCATCGTCCTCACCCCCCAGCCTTGATCATTTGGTTGATCTCTAAAGTCACTAGAACGACAAAGCTAAACTAAACGGTTTGGTAAATTTGATCGATACACCGTTAAAATGAAGGTATAGCGCTATACACTACTGCTTTGGTCCCTGAGGGATGCTCCAAGATGAGCGATCGCTTGAGTTTGGTCAAAGACAGCGCCCCTGGCTACTGTGGCATTTGGTAGTCGGGTGCTATACATGAGTCAATTACGTTAGGAAGGTAGTCAGGCGTGGTTCAAAGTCCATCAGTGCTCAATGACAAAGCCGTGCAAATTTTGCAGGGAGCCATGCAAGAGTTCCTGCAAAATGGCTATGCAGGCACCAGCATGGACAAAGTAGCCGCTACAGCTGGGGTCTCTAAACCCACGGTCTACAATTATTTCAAAGATAAAGAGGGGCTGTTTCGAGCGCTGATTCAGTACGTGGCCGAGTCGCGCTGTCAGCAGGTGATGGGAGACGGCAACCTGGAGGGTCGCCCCGAAGTCGTCATTCGGCGGTTGGTGACTAACGCCATTGAGAGCGAGCTACACGACCTGGACTATCAAAACTTTGTGCGTTTGGTGGCAGGCGAGTCGGGGCGATTTCCGCAGCTGGCCCAGGCCTTTGTAGAGTACCTGACTAAACCAGCTGCCGATCAGCTAACCGCCTACCTAAAAAGCTGTCCAGAACTCAACCTGCCCGATCCGGAAGCCACGGCGCGGGTGATATTGGGGGCAACCGTCTTTTTCATCATCACCCAGTGCGTGATGCATGGCGAGCACATTATGCCGATGGAGCCACAGCGCCTGGTGGATAGCCTGGTGGATCTGGTGATGCGATCGCAGGCGACCTAGGGGCGCTACAACCTCGGTTTCGGAGGTGCTGGATCATCCCACAAGTTTATCTGGTGGGCAGTGCCCACCCTACGGGACTTCGGGCAGCTCAATGTCTTCACCGTCGGGGCCTTCGAGCACGAATCCGGCATCGCGAATCATGGCGTAGTCGGCCTGGGCTGCCTGACCGGGGGTGGTGAGGTAGTCGCCGACAAAAATTGAGTTGGCGGCGTACAGCCCCAGCGGCTGTAGCTGCCGCAGCTGCACTTCTCGCCCTCCGGCGATGCGAATCTCTTGGGCAGGCAGCAGCAGCCGATACAGGCACAAAATACGCAGACACTGGCGCGGGTTTAGATCCTGCCGCCCCTCCAAAGGCGTTCCCGGAATTGGGATCAAGAAATTCAGCGGCACGCTGGTTACCCCTAACCGCCGCAGGGCCAGGGCCATATCAATGATGTCGTCGTCGGCTTCGCCCAGGCCAAAGATACCGCCCGAGCAGGTGGTCATACCCGCCGACTGTACGGCTTCAAGGGTGGCGATGCGGTCATCAAACGTATGGGTGGTGCAGATCTCGCCGTAGTTGTTTTCGCCCGTGTTGAGGTTGTGGTTGACCCGGTCAACCCCCGCCGCCGCCAGTTGCTGGGTCTGGGCTTCGTTGAGCAGGCCCAGGCAAGCGCAGATTTTCATGGGGTAGCGGGCTTTGACCTGGCGCACCGCATCGAGCACGTCGCCGAAGACGCGATCGGAGGGCGATCGCCCCGAGATCACCATACAAAAGGTGCCCGCTTTGAGGCTATTAGCCCGTTCGGCTGCCGCCAGAATTTTCTCCTGGGCCATAAAAGGGTACTTTTCGATTTCTGCTGTAGAAATCTTCGACTGCGAGCAGTAGTGGCAGTCTTCGGGGCATAGCCCACTTTGGGCATTGAGCAAAAAGTGCAGCCGCACTCGGTTACCCCAGTAGTGCCGCCGCACCCGGTAGGCCGCCGCCAGCTGATCGAGCAGTTCGGTATCGGGGGCTGCCAGCACAGCCTGGGCCTGCGATCGGCTCAGCACTTCACCCGCCAAAGCCTGATCTGCCAGAGCTTGCCAATCGACACGGGACGGAGCAATAGAGGTGGCAGTCATAGCAACGAGGTGAATAGGTTCAAATGAGTGAGGTTTTTATTGTCTCAGATTAGATCCCCCTGAAGAACTGGTTTCAGAGACTCACCCCCTATTCCCCCTAGGTTAACTATCCTCTAGCACCCTTACGTCAACGGTGCTGGTATTGAAATTATAGAGATCACCGTCTAGCTCAATTTGGGTGCCCACCTTGACCTTGCTATTGCCAAACACTGGCCCACTGTCGGTAATTTGAGCATCATCCTCAAGGGTAATCAGCATGTCGAGGGTGTAGTTAAGCTCTGGGCGCGGGTCAGGCAGGGCAATAACGGTGCCATCGGGCTGGGGAACTGCCGTACTGCGGGGTAGCAGCTGAGCATTTTTGACTTTGACCTGGCCGTAGGGCTGGTTACGAATAATGATGTTGGTAGTGTCTGAATTTTTGATGGTCTCAAACAGACGTTCGGGATCGGAGGAGGTTAGCCCTCGCACCATAACGTCTACTTCAACCGGCTTGGTGGTTGCCCCTACCTGTGCCACCGACCCTGAGGTACCTGGGTAGAGGAAAATGCCGAACAGCACCATCAAAATAATCAGCGCCGCCGCCACATCTAAGATGCTGACTTTGCCAAATAGGCGACCTTTAGCGTCAAGTAGGGTCATAGCTGGGGTGCCCTCAACAGAGGGAGGGGGTGAGGTTTTTAGAACAGCGGAATGATCGATACCATTGAAGCACAGGCAGGCTCCTTTGCGGCATCTGTTGCCTGTCTGCTCTGGGCATGGGTAGGGAAACCGTATTTGGTACCCACTTTGCAATGGGGCCAAATTTATTACTGACCACTGGTTGTAGCCGCTAAAGGCCGAGCCGGGCAAGATGGGAATAGTCATGACCCTCAGCGGCACGCGAGGCGCTTCTATGCTTTCTCCTCTCACCTATCTCAAAAAGAATTCTTTCCTGCGCCGTGGTTTATACGGCTTAATGGCGACCCTGATGGCGGTCACCATTGGGCTAGCTACGCCCACCCCCTCCCACGCTGGCCTGTTTGACCTGATTTTTCAGGGTATTCGCTATGTTCAGCTGGGCAATATGTCTGAGCGAGATGAAGTCAACCTGGGCACCCAGATCGACCGTCAGCTTAAGGCCCAGGGAGTACGGGTTTATAACCGCAACTCAGGCATCAATGCTTATATCAATGAAATTGGCCAGCGCCTGGCAGCCAGTAGCGATCGCCCCAACCTGCCCTACACCTTTCAGGTAGTAGACGACGACAGCGTCAATGCCTTTGCCACCGCAGGCGGGTTTGTCTACATTCAAACCGGGTTGATGAAAGCGGCCGCCAACGAAGCCGAACTGGCTGGGGTCATGGCCCACGAAATTGGTCATATTACCGGGCGTCACGCTATCAACCAGATGCGGCAGCAAGCTCTGGCCAGTGGCGTTGCCGGAGCCTTGGAGGTGCGGCAAGATGCCCTGGTGAACATTGGTGTACAGCTGGCCCTGCAGCTGCCCAACAGCCGCGAGGCAGAGTACGACGCCGATCGTCGCGGGTTCAACAACCTGGGCCGGGCGGGCTACGACACGACAGGCTTCATTAGCTTTATGCAGAAGCTGGAGGGGGGCAGAACCGCTGAATTTCTTAGCACCCACCCCAACCCCGGCAACCGGGTCAGTAACCTACAGGGTATGCACAGCGCTGGCACCTACGCCAATGCCGGTGTCGGTACCGATACTGCAGCCTACAGAAACCGCATTAGCGGTCTATAGCGGCTTTAGGCTCTTCAGCCCCTGTTGCTGGCAAGCCCTCAGCCCCCAAAACCCCAGGTCTGGATCGAGGTTAATCCATTGATCCAGACCTGGGGTCTGTTTTGTGATGGCTTGGTAGATAGCCACACCGTCCCCCCCGGTCAGCACTACAGTCCCAGAGGGCCAGTCGGCTCGCCACGCGGCAATAAAATCGCGAATGCCTGCCAGCTGAGTATGCAGAATGCCGCTGGCGATCGCCCCAGCCGTATCGGTGGCCCAGCGCTGGGGCCACTGGTTTAGGTCTAAATCGAGAGCGGGCAGCTGATCGGTATGGGCGTGAAGGGCACGCAACTGCGATCGCAGACCCGGTAAAATTGCGCCGCCAATCAGGCGCTGGTCAACGCCAGCGGTAAAGGTCAGGGCCGTGCCGCAGTCAATTACCAGCACCGGCCAGCCCCAGCGATCGCCAGCCCCTACCAAGGCAAGGGCGCGATCGACCCCCAGCGTGGCGTAGGTATTGTGCAGCGGCACCTCAGCAAGGGTGACCCGATGCAGCGCCGGATAGTCAGCCAGCCAGGCCACCGGAGTCTCGACTACGGAAGCCATCCATAGCTCTGGAGAATCTGGCCAAGTCGCGGCCCCATTGATTAAAGCAGGTGGTGGGGCGACCAGAGGATCGATCTGCGGCCAGGTAGCAGGGGCGAAGTGATGCCGCTGGAGCGTTTGCACCTGAGCCTCAGAGAGATGAGTCGTGTGCCAGCTCCCTAACCAGCGATCGCCCTCAAAAGCGCCCCAGTGCCAGCGGCTGTTGCCAATGATTAAAGCCAGCCACAACGTCTGATGCCCCGAACTCATAAACGTATTTTGAATAGCTAAAGAAAAAACTATTGAATAAAATTTGAAGCAAAGATGTTTAAGTTCAGCACTTTTTGGGTACGGAGGATTTTGGTGGAGCTGGGGCGATCGCCATTTAAGCCTTTAAACAACTGAAGAGTGACCATCGTGGCCACTCTTCGTTAAGTGATTTGCGGTATGCATGCCAGACAAAGTCAGGATTGCCGTGGCTGGAATAGGCTGCTTAACCGAGTTAAACACCTCTTGAATGAACAAAGAATTCAACAGAATGGGCGAACTCTCTAAACTACAGTTACTTTGAACAACCCGTTGTCTGGCCGACAGTTAGGATAGGAAAGGCCGAGAATGACCACCTCTAGGAGGGTTGTTGTAAAGCGATTTTTGGGTTTGTTATGACTAGAACACCAGCTGATTAAGGCGGTAAAGCCGAGTTGGGCTGGCGAGTTATTCAGTTGTTTTCGATATATCTAAATTATCACAGCCAGGAGGTGGTGGGAAGGCCGTTGACCTATTGTTACCGGCTGTTACAGGGGTTAGCAATGCTAACAACATTTCCAGCAAAAAATAGTCAGATGGATCCTAAAAGCTAGTTTCAAGCTAGGTTGAGGGGGTCGACATCAATGGTAAGACTCACCGAGGCTGGGCAGTACGGCTTCAGGTCTTGTAAGTTTGGCAGAGGGTGCTCTAGCGGCCCCTTAACCAGCAAATGCCAACGATACCGACGTGCCACCCGTGGTATGGGGGCGGGTGCCGGGCCTAGCATTTGGTAGGGTAAGTCTTTGAGACGCTGGGCCAGTTGCTGGGCCAGGGTTTCAGCCGTTTTCTGCACCGCCTCGGGGTCGGTGCTGCTTAGCCGCAGCAGAATCATTTGCCCGGCTGGGGGATACTGCAACATCTGCCGCTGCGCCCATTCTGTGGCGATAAACCCTTCGTAGGCGTGCCGGGTAACGGCTTCTATAACCGGGTGGTCGGGGGTATAGGTCTGCAAAAAGACCTGGCCCGGTTGAGTACCCCGCCCCGCTCGGCCTGCTACCTGAATCAGCATTTGCAGAGCGCGTTCACTGGCCCAATAGTCATTCATATATAAGAGTCCGTCGGCGGCGATAATGCCGACCAGGGTAACTTGGGGCAAATCAATGCCTTTGGTCAGCATTTGGGTACCTACCAGCAGGTCGGCCTCGCCTTCGGCAAAGCGGGTTAACAGGGCGCGGTGAGCCCCTTTGGTCCGCGTGGTGTCGCTGTCAAACCGAATGCAGCTCAGCTCGGGAAAGGTTTCGGCCAAGGCGTTGACCACCCGCTGGGTGCCGCTGCCAAAGTGCTTTAGGTAGGGCGAACTGCAGGCGGGGCAGTGTTTGGGGTGACCCTGGCTAAAACCGCAGTAGTGGCAGCGCAGTGTCATAGCGCTGTTGGCCCCAGGCTGGTGGTACGACAGCGATACATCGCAGTGGGGGCACATCATCACGTGGCCACAGCTGCGGCACGACACAAAACTGCTGTGGCCGCGCCGATGGATGAACAGCAAGCCCTGGTTGCCCTCCGCTTTCATGGTGGTCAGAGCCTTTTGCAGCGATCGACTGAGAATGCTGCGGTTGCCCTCCTGTAGTTCGTCGCGCATGTCTACCACATTGACGGTCGGCAGCGGCTGGGCCTGCACCCGTTCGGGCAGCGAGAGGTAGGTCCATGGGAGGATGGGGAGAGTGGATGGGTGGATGGGTGGATGGGTGGATGGAGGTGGCGAGTTTTCCTCCATAGGTTGATTTGAGGGGCTTTTCAGGGAATCGGCTGCGGGTGAATCGGTGGATTCTGGGTTGATGGTGGGCAGTGCCCACCCTACTGGGTTTTCCCTCTGGCGGTCGCCCAGCCCCTGGCACTGCACCCAGGTATCGAGGGAGGGGGTGGCGGAACCTAGTACCAGGGGGCAGTTTTCCAATTCCGCTCGCCAGCGGGCTACGGTACGGGCGTGGTAGCAGGGGGGCACGTCTTGCTTGTAGCTGCTGTCGTGTTCTTCGTCGAGAATAATCAACCCCAGGGTGGGCA
>NZ_JADEXE010000353.1 GCF_015207265.1 Nodosilinea sp. LEGE 07298
CCCTAGCCCCCCTGCTCCTTAACCCCCCGAGAATAGTATCTAAACTTGCGCCGCAGAGTACTAGCTGGGTGGCTTAGTCGGAATCTGACAGAGGGCTAATGATATTGAATAGAGCGGCGTAATCGTCGTCGGCAAATCCGGCTTCGACCGCTTGGTCAACTAGCTGTCGCACGCTCTCGGCGGGAAGGGTCCGCAGCCCGGCGGCCTCGGCGGCAGCGACAAACAAGCTCATATCCTTCAGCAGGTGCTTGGTGGGGAAGTTGGGGTCAGCAAACTGTCGAGTCTGCATGCGGTGCAGCTTTTTGTCAAAGGTGGGGGCGTAGAGGGCGCTCTGGCGCACCACCGCCATAAAGGTATCGGCATCGATACCAGCGGCCTGCACCAGGCCCAGGCTTTGGGCAAAGGCGGCGGTGAGTGAGCCAATTAGCTGGTTCATAGCCAGCTTGAGGGTGGCGGCACTACCGACCGGGCCGACGTGGTAGAGCGTGCTGCCTAGGCAGGCGAGCAGGGGTTGCCAGCGCTGGTAGGCGTCGTCTGCGGCCCCCACCATGATGATCAGCTTGCCGTTTTTGGCTTCGGGAATGCTGCCTAGCACTGGCGCTTCTAGATAGGTGCCTCCGGCCTCGGCCACGCTTTGGCTGAGAGCCTGACTTTCGGCGGGGGCAATGGTGCCCATTTGAATGATGGCGCAGGTGCTCAGCGCCGACGAACGATTTCCCTGTGGGGACGCTTCGCGATCGCGCAGGCCCATGTCGTTGAGGAGCGATCGCACTGCTTCGCCATTAGTCACCATAAGAATGACAGCCTCCACCGCCTGTGCCAGGTCGAGGGGCGTGGGGCAGACGGTGGCCCCTGCTAGCTCTAAAGGCTTAAGCCGTTCTGGGGTGCGGTTGTACACCCACACTCGGTGCCCAGCCGACAGCAGCCTGAGGGCCATCGGTGCCCCCATTAATCCAGTCCCAATTACCCCAATCTTCACCCCTTGTTCC
This sequence comes from Nodosilinea sp. LEGE 07298, assembly GCF_015207265.1. GTDB lineage: Bacteria > Cyanobacteriota > Cyanobacteriia > Phormidesmidales > Phormidesmidaceae > Nodosilinea. The sequence goes on from NZ_JADEXE010000353.1 coordinate 990, forward strand.
CTCCCTGGTGTTTGGTTTCAGCCGTTAGCTGTTAGCCGAATTCGGTATCGTTGGCGGACTTTAGTAGTGGTCTTTGGTTGTGCTCTGAACCGTACTTTGGGCCGTACTTTGGGTCGTGCTGGAGGAATGGGTGGGAAGGTATTGCCCACCCATTGCCTTGGCGTTAGCGGTAACTCCCATCCACTCGGCTAAAAACTGGCGCAGCCAGTCCTCTACGGCTGGGCTGTAAAGGCGGTGCTGGCTAATCTGGTAGTTGCGCGCTTGGGCTCCGGGGCAGGTGAGCTGGTCGGCTCCTTCGGTGGTCCAGTGGTTGACCATAGTGGCGGTAATTTCAGGGTGAAACTGGAGGCCGTAGGCCCGCCGCCCGTAGCGAAAGGCCTGGTGCGGAAACAGGGAGCCGGTGGCCAGCAGGTGACTGCCCGTTGGCAGGGTAAACCCCTCCTGGTGCCACTGATAGACCATCAGCGGACTGGGCAGCAGTTCCTGACCTACCGGGGTTGGCACAATGGGATAGTAGCCAATTTCTCGCTGACCCGCCGGGTGAGAAACTACCGCTGCCCCTAGGGTGCGGGCCAGCAGCTGTGCCCCCAGGCAAATGCCCAGGTAGGGTTTGTCTGAGGCTAGTGCGATCGCAATCCAGTCGAGTTCTTGACGAATAAAGTCTAGGTGATCGTCGTTGGCGCTCATGGGGCCACCAAACACCACTACAGCACTGTGGCCCTCCAAGGTAGCGGGTAGCGACTGCCCCAGGGCTGGGCAGCGCACATCGAGGGTAAACCCCAGGGCTTTTAGCACATCCCCCACCCGACCTGGGTTGGAGGTGGACTGGTGTACAACAACTAAAACGGGCAGGCTAGCACTCACGAAAAATAGCGATTCTCCCTTAAAGAGGCTCTAAATTAAATCAACCCCAGCTGCCACAATCAAAAACAGCAGCAAACAGCCTTAAGTCGAGGCTGCGTTCCCCTAACAAAGGGCGACGACATCTCGTGGCAACCCTGCTTTAGTCCAGCATTCTTTATAACTGTATCGCTTCAGCCACGAAGCGGGCCAGGAAGCAGGCCAGAGCTGTTCCTACAGCTGGCGCTCGACCTGCACCATACGGCGGTACGACAGCCAGCCAGCCACCACCATAGCTACGGCAAACAGGCTCAAAAAGCGCACGTGGGGGCCAACCTCGGCCAGGGTGCTGCCCTCCACGACGACTCCAGAGAGGGCCTCGATCATGTGGTAGATCGGGTTGAACTGGGTGAGCTGGGCCAGGGAGTCGGGGAAAAAGGCCGTCGGCAAAAAGGTACCCCCCAAAATCATCAGCGGAATGCCAAAGGCGGCAATCAGGGCGTTAACATCTTCAGTGCGGCGAGCGAGCTGAGTGCCCAGCACAAACCCCACCCCCACGTAGGCGGCAATGCTGAGCAGCACGATCAGCAGGTTGGCCAGAGGATTGCCGCCCAGGCTAGCCCCGTAGAAGAGGGCGATCGCATAGACCAGCACCGTCTGCCCCAGCCCAATTGCCCCATAGGCCAAACAAATGCCCAAAAAATACGACACCCCGCTCAGGGGTGACAGAAACAGGCGCTTCAGCGTCTTTTGCTCGCGCTCAGACACCACCGTGGCTACGCTACCGCCCAGGCCGCTAAAGAACAGCGCCGCCCCTACCAGGGTGGAAGGAGCAGCCTGGGTATAGGCCTCGGCTAGAGAAAGTTGCAGCCGCTCCTGCAAAATCAGGCTGTTGAGAATGAGCAGCAGCACCGGAAAAATAGCCCAAAAAATCAGGCTCCGTCGCCGCCGCCCCAGCTCGACTAAAATGCGCTGGGCAACCGCTAGGGTCTCTCGCACGTATTTCATTCGGATGAGTAGACTGTGAAGGCAACTTAATACTACAGTCTTTAACAGGTTGCACGTGGGATCCGCCCTCCTCTGGCCGGAAGCCCTGGATGCCCCTCCCCTGGCCGGGAAGCTGTGTTACCGTAAATGCCCAAGTCGCTCTCCACACACCCTCGGGAATTCTCCCCAGGCGAGTTTGACCTAAGCAACGCTAAAACCCCAGATGAGTCAATCTTTAGAGGGGCTATTTGCCCAAACCCTGGCCCGTCGTAATGTCCTCAAGCTCTTCGGTGTAGGAGGGATTGCGGCTCTGCTGAGCTATTCGCGCCTCAGCAAGCCCCAGCCCACAGTATTTCAGCGCGATCGCCTGGAGCTACCTGCCCAGGTGGGGCGATCGACCTCGGCCATCATTGTGGGTGGTGGGCTGGCGGGGCTGGCGACGGCCTACGAGCTGAGCCAGCGCGGGGTGGCGGTCACGCTGCTGGAGCGATCGCCTCAGCTAGGCGGCAAAATTGCCAGCTGGCCCATTCAGGTGGGCGACGACCACTTCATGATGGAGCACGGCTTTCACGGCTTTTTTCCGCAGTACTACAACCTGTTTAGCCTGGTTGACGAGCTCAGCATTCAGCAGAACTTCAAATCGCTCGACTACTACTCGCTGGTCTACAAAGACCACTACGACCCCGAGGTATTTCGCCCCAGCAATTCGGCGTTTCCGTGGAATATTGTCGATTTGGCCATTTCGTCGTCGAATCGACTGGAGTGGGGCATTAACCTGACTCACCTCAAGCATCTTCAGGTGTTTCGAGAAATTACCGGCTTTCGCAACCCCCAAACCTACGAACGCCTTGATCAAATGTCGGTGACCGAGTGGGTGGGCAATGACTTTCCGCGCGGGCTGTACGACCTCTACTTTTTGCCCTTCGCCAAATCAAGCCTCAATTCCCCCGATGTGCTCAGCGCTGGGGAGCTGATGCAGTTTTTCCACTTCTACTTCTTTGGCAACCCCGAGGGGCTGGCTTTTAACGGCACCTGCCAGGACATGGGGCGATCGCTGGTCGACCCTATGGTTGAGGCGATCAAAGCCAACGGTGGCCAGGTGCTGACGGGCGTAACCGTCAGCCAGGTTAACTGGCAGGAGGGCAAAGTGGCCGGGGTGACCTACCAAAACGGCAGCGTTGCGGTTAACACAGTGCCCTTTTGGGTCGATCGCAACCCGTTGCTGAGTTCAGAGACCATGGAATACTTTGGTGCCGGAGACAGCGTTTACTCGGTGGCACCGGGGAGCAAAACGGCCCTGTCTTTGACCTGCACCCACCAGGGCTGTAGTGTCCAGCGCCAGGTCAGCCCCAATGCCGAAGGCTACCTCTGCCCCTGCCACGGAGCCGCCTACGCCAGCGATGGTGCCGTGCTGGCTGGCCCCGCGCGGGAAAATTTGACAGCGTTTAAAGTGCTGCAGCGGGAAGGCGATCGCATTCAGCTGGTTGCCGCCAACGCCAGCGCCGAGGCCAACGTGGCCCACGACCTCACCGCCGACTACTACGTAATGGCGGCCGATATTCCCGGTATCAAAGCCCTGTTTGCCCTCTCAGAGGGCGAGGTAGAGCCGACCCTGGTGGCCCAGGTCGATCAGCTGCGGGTGGCCGACCCCTTTGCCGTGGGGCGATTCTGGTTCGATCGCGACTTCGATTGGGAGCACAGCTGGTTTACCTCGCTCTCGGGCTACAAGCTTACCGACAGCATTACCCTCTACCACCGCATTCAGGACGACTATATTGCCTGGAGCGATCGCACCGGGGGTAGCGTGGTCGAGCTGCACGCCTACTGCTATAAAGAAAAAGACTTTCCCACCCAAGCCGATATTCTCAGCACCTTTGAGGCCGAGCTGTACGACATCGTGCCCGAGCTGAGGGGCGCAACCGTGCTGCACCGCCAGCTGGTCAACCAAAAGAATTTCGCGGGGTTTCCCCCCGGCAGCTTTGCCAACCGACCCCAAACCACCACATCCGCCGAAAACCTGCTGTTTGCGGGCGACTGGGTGCGCATGCCCTTTCCCTGCGGGCTTATGGAGCGGGCGGTGAGTAGTGGTTTACTGGCGGCCAACGCGATCTTGCAGCGCGAAGGGGTGCAGCGCCGCCCCATTCTGTCGGTGAATCCGGAAGGGGTGCTTAAAATTTAGGGGTTATCTCGGCATAGGCAGATGATTCTCAGCGATAAGGCAGGTGTGAGATGGACGGATTAGAGAGCACGGCGGTCACAACCCTCGAACAGCCCGACGCGGGCAGCGGCCAAGATTCCCCAGTCCCAAAAACGACGCTGGCCCCTAAACGCCCTCTGCGTGAGCTGGGCATCAACCTCAACCACTGGTACGTGGTGGCCCAGAGTGAGGAGCTGAAGGATAAACCCCTATCCAGAACCCTGTGGCACCAGCCGATTGTGCTGTACCGCGATCGCACCGGCAGCCCCATCGCCGTTGAAGATCGCTGCCCCCACCGCCAGGTCAAGCTCAGCGAGGGCACCGTGGCGGGCGACAACCTGGTCTGTGCCTACCACGGCTGGCAGTTTGGCCCCGACGGTAGCTGCGCCCACGTGCCCTACCTTGAACCCCAGCAAAAACTGCCCACCTGCACCCTGCGCCAGTACCCGGTTAAAGAGCAAGACGGCTTTGTTTGGCTGTTCCCCGGCGAGGCGACGCTGGCAGAGCAGTTCGCGCCCCTGCCTGTGCCTGAATGGGAGCACCTCAACTTCATTGGCTCGGTGGCCACCATCGCCGTGCAGGCCCACTACTCATTCTTAATTGAGAATTTGATGGACATGTACCACGGCCACCTACACGGCGGGGCTCAGGTGTGGGCTAACCCGGTGCTGGCCGGGCTAGAGGCCGATGTAACCCACGTTCATGCCCACTACGACGCTGAGAGCTACTACCGGATCGACAAAATCTGGTCCGCCTCTCAGCTGATCATTCCGTCCCTTCGTAAGCTCCATCCTGAGCCGCTGGACGTCTACTACTACTACCCCCACTGGAAATCGACCCTGGGGGATGACTTTAAGATCTACTGCCTGTTTTGCCCGGTCAGCGAAACCCACACCCGCGCCTACCTGCTGCACTTTACCTCCCTGGAGCGGTTCCCGAAGCTGCACAAAACTCCGCTGGCGGTGCGGCAGTTCGTGAAGCGATCGTTTACCAACTCGGCTAGCTTTGTGCTGCGGCGACTGGTGCGCGAAGACGTGCTGATGCTGGAGCAAGAGCAGCAGGCCTTTGAACAACACCCCACCTACCGGGGACCGGAGCTAAACCGGGCGCTGACGGCGGTGCAGCAGCTGATTCGGCAGCAGGCGGAGTAGGGGTGGATGGGTAGATG
>NZ_JADEXE010000354.1 GCF_015207265.1 Nodosilinea sp. LEGE 07298
TGTACCGCTCTCGGTGGACTGTTGAAGGGATGTTTCAGGTGATTACCGATGTCTTCTCCTGCGAACTCAATACCCTGGGCTATCCCAGAGCCGCTTTATTTGTCTTCTGCATCGCGGTGGTAGCCTTTAATATCTTGTCTACGGTCAAAGCCGCCCTGAAGACCGTCCATGGTGTGGGCAAAATTGGGTCGGGCTTATCCGACTTCTATCTCGTTGAAGACGTCCAGGGCACCTTCCGGGGCATGATGATTGCCCTGCCACCCCCCATTTGGCTCCCCTTTGCTCAGATGCCGGTCGAAGCCTTTGCCGAGTCCTTGAAAGCCTGGGCCGCTCAGGTCGACCTCAAACGCTTTTCGTCCTCTACCAGAGGTCCGAAAAAACCCGCTAAAAAGGAGCCGTTTAATCCGAAGCATCCTCATGTTGCTACCGCTCGACTCCTCAAGCAAAAGGAGAACAAACGTTCACCTTAACAGGGGTAGACTCAACATCAATACCCGGTAAACCTAATAGCTCTGTCAGTAGAGGCACCATAGCCATACTGTATGGTAGCGGCTACTTCAGCATACTCATTCCAGGAGAGCCAGCGATTTAGCGAACACTTTGTGACTTGCTTCTGGTTGTTCCTTTAGTCTTGGCAAGAAAACGCCCTAGTACTCGAAGGCTGAAATACGCTCGTTATTCCGGCTCGCTTGGCTCTCTAGCTCCCCTGTTCCCTCGCGATTGGCAATAGTCGTCTCCCTTATGCCGTCGTCTACTAGCTAGCTGTAGCTACTGCTGCCGCCTCTTCACTTTCTGGGGCCACCTCTTCAAAGCGGATTATGTCTTGGCGGGGGCTGGCGTGACTGACCCGAACCTGCAGTTGCTCACCCAGAGCAACTGCGCGGTTAAAGCGCATAGCCAGCTCCAGGCCCAGGTCTTCGACCATAATTAGCCCCAGGCCTTCGTCTTCCCGCAGCCAGCGCAGCAGCATGACTTCCCAGCTCCGATCTTGGTGGCGGCGCAGGTATTCTAAAGCCCAGTAGCGCTTGGTTTGGCGCTCAACTAAGGTGGCCTCATAGGCGGCCGAACTGGCTCCAAGGGCCAATTCAGTTACCTCCGTTGGGGAAAAGGGCAGTGGCTCGCCCCGTAGGTGGGCCTTGAGCTGAAAATGGGTTACTAGGTCGAGATACCGCCGAATCGGGGAGGTTACCTGGCTGTAGCTGTCTAGCCCTAGGGTGGCATGGCGACTAGGGGTAACGCCCACTTCGCTGCGGGTCATGCAGCGGCGAATGGCGGAATCGCGCACCCAGCCCGTGGGTAGCGAAATTAGTTCTTCGTCGGAGGGCAGTTCGGGTTGGGGTTGGCTGCGAAAGGGAATGGCTAAATCATGGGTTTGACCATAGCGGGCGGCGACTTCCCCAGCCAAAATCATCATTTCGGCTACCATTTGCCTAGCCATTGAGTCGTTGAACACCTCAATCACAATATCGTCTTCGGCCTCAGACACCTTAATGCTCGACTCGGGCATGTTGATGCTGATTGCTCCCTGGCTCAGCCGCCACTGCCCCCGCACCTTGGCCCAATCGGCCAACCCCTGCAACTCTGGCTCAGCGGTGACGCCTAGCTCTAGCATTTCGTCGACATCGTCGTAGGTGAGGCGATAGGTGGGGCGAATGATTGTGGGGTGAATTTGGTAATCTTGAATGTCGCCGTCTGCGGTGAGGGTAATGCCAAAGCTAAGGGCACAGCAGGTTTGGCCTTGAATCAAACTCATGGCCCCAGTTGCCAGATCCATGGGGAACATGGGGATCATACCAGTGGGCAGGTAGACCGTAGTGCAGCGGCGACGCGCTTCTAAATCGAGCGCATCGCCGGGCAGCAGCCAGCGGGTCGGGTCGGCAATGTGAACCCAGAGGCGCTGGGTACCATCGGCCAAAATCTCAAGGCTGAGACCGTCGTCAATTTCTTGGGTACTGGCATCGTCTACCGTATAAGCCTTGAGGTGGGTAAGGTCTAGCCGTTGGGTATCGGGGTCGGGTGGCGGAGACTGAAGACGCTGCTGCGCCATAGTAAGGGTTTCCTCAGAAAAGTGACTGGGAACTTGGCTACGGCGCAGAGCCAAATTTTCGTGGACGCTCCACAGCCCCAGTGCCACTAGGGTATCAAATGCGCCCGCTGCTGTCGGGGCGCTACCCAACGCGTTAAGAATCTCTACGGCCTGAGTGCGCTGGTTTGACTCATCACCAAACAGGGCCAGGCGTTCTAAGGTTTCGAGCCGGGGACGATCGCCCTTGTCCCAGTCCACCGTTTCGCCCGCCTGCCCCTGGCGCGCCTTGGTCATAAAGGATTCCCACTCCTGCTGGCGCTGGGTTTCGCGCTCGATTTGCAGGCGCAGTTCGTCAACTTGGGCAGCAGGGCGGGGTTCGTAGCGATCGCCCTTCTGCTTGAAAAAAACTTTGTCTTCCGCCAGCAGTCGGTGGGCTGCGTAGCAGAAAGCGGGGCTTTGTTCTGAAAATAGCAGCTGCGCCAAAGCAGCCGGATCGGCAGACTCCCCGGCTTCGCTCAAAAATTCCCAGGCAATCTCTAGACTGGATGGGTCGATATAGGACTCGGCCTCTGCGGCAAAGGGGCCAATATCAGCAGGCATATAGGTACTACCGCTAACTTCGTAAATGAAGTCGCGCGGGTGCAGGGTGTGGGCTTGACCACGCTCGTCGATAACCACCCAGTTTTTTTTGCCCTCGGGCCGATCTACCACCCCTAAACGGGGCTGCCCCTGGTGCTTAAATTCGACTAGCGTTCCTTTGTCAACCAAGCCAACACCCTAGCGATCGCCATCTTTAGCCTAGCCTAGCCTTCCCCATTCACATAGGGCAGCAGAGCAATAATACGGGCACGTTTGATGGCAGTGGTGAGATCCCGCTGTTGTTTAGCGGTCAAGCCGGTGATGCGGCGAGGCAAGATTTTGCCGCGCTCGGTGATGAACTTGCGGAGCAAATCGACATCTTTGTAGTCAATTGGGTCTCCGGGCTTGATTGGAGATACTCGACGACGGAAGTAGGCCATGGGTGATAATTACTTGATTTCTTTGTGGACAGTGTGCTTGTTGCAGTGGGTGCAGAACTTCTTCAGCTCAATGCGGTTCGTCGTATTGCGACGGTTTTTTTGAGTGGTGTAACGCGATACACCGTTGGAGCGCTTGTCCGGGTTAGTCCGGCACTCTGTGCACTCCAGGGTAATGACGAGGCGGACGCCTTTGGCCATGACAGTTCACCTGAAAAATAGGGCGGGCAAAAAAATAAGACACAGCCTTCTATTATTTCACAGCTGGCCCAGATTCGCCAATCTTCATTCAGGTCGTGATCTGGGAAAACGGGGAAAGGCACAAAACTTATTGGGCTTAACCCTTGACTCTCTAGCTAGCTAGAAGCTTCAAAATGACGCTATCGAGAGCTTAGAGGTCTGTGATGACGATTGAACTGAAGGTGCCAAATTTAGCCTGCTCAGCCTGTGAAGAAACGGTAACCAAAGCCGTTAAGGCGATTGACCCGGCGGCCCAGGTAAGCGCTGACTCAAAAACTAAGCAGGTGAGCGTAGACACCAGCGTCTCAGAGGCGGCTATTAAGGCTGCCATTACCGACGCTGGCTACACCGTTGCCTAGACCCTGCACTGCACGGTGCATTGCTTCGCGTTGGCGGAGTCTCGCCTTAGCGTTATGCACCCTGCATAGATCCCAAAAAATTTAGCCTGACAAAGCACTAGAAAGCACCGCTAAAACCTGCTTAAGGAGGCACCGATGGAAACAGCCCAAAAAGCACCGATGGAAACCCAAACGTTCAAACTGCGGGGCATGAGCTGTGCCGCCTGCGCCAGCAACATCGAAGCGGCGATTCGCACGGTGCCCGGTGTAGAGACGTGCAGCGTCAACTTTGGGGCTGAGCAGGCTGCTGTGACCTACAACCCCCAGCGCGCTGGTTTGGCCCAAATTCAGGCGGCGGTGGATGAGGTTGGCTATGGTGCACACCCAATCGGCGATGACCCGCTGAGTACTGAAGACGATGCCGAACGGCGCGATCGCGCGGCCCGCCACCGTGAACTTACCCGCAAAGTTATCTTTAGCCTGGTGATCGGCGGCGTGCTGATGATTGGGGGACTGCCCATGATGACCGGCATCCCTATGCCCTTTATCCCCGCCTGGTTGCACAACCCCTGGGTGCAACTGGTGCTGACCCTGCCGGTGATCGTCTGGGCGGGCAACCACTTTTATATCAATGCCTGGAAAGCCTTTCGGCATCGCTCCGCCACCATGGATACCCTGGTGGCGGTGGGCACCGGCACCGCCTTTCTGTACTCCCTGTTCCCGACCCTCTACCCCCAGTGGTTTTTAGACCAGGGCCTCAGCCCCGACGTGTACTTCGAGATTACCGCCATCATTATTGCCCTAATTTTGTTGGGCAACCTGCTAGAAAACCGGGCCAAGGGGCAAACCTCCGAGGCCATTCGTAAGCTGATGGGCTTGCAGGCCAAAACTGCGCGAGTGATCCGCAACGGCCGGGCGCTTGACATACCTATCGCTGAAGTGGTGCTGGGTGACGTGATTCTGGTGCGCCCCGGTGAAAAAATTCCGGTGGATGGGGAAATTATCGATGGTGCCTCCACCCTGGATGAAGCCATGGTGACCGGGGAAAGCGTGCCCGTGCAGAAAACCGTCGGCGACGAGGTGGTGGTGGCGACGCTGAACAAAACCGGCAGCTTCAAATTTCGCGCCACTCGGGTCGGCAAAGATACCTTTTTGGCCCAAATCGTCAAGCTGGTGCAGCAGGCCCAGGGGTCAAAAGCCCCGATTCAACAATTAGCTGATCGGGTGACGGGCTGGTTTGTGCCTGCCGTAATCGCCGTGGCCATTCTCACCTTTGTAATTTGGTTCAACGTGATGGGCAACCTCACTATGGCGCTGATTACCACCGTAGGGGTGTTGATTTTGGCCTGCCCCTGTGCTCTGGGGTTGGCGACGCCCACCTCAATGATGGTGGGCACCGGCAAGGGGGCTGAGAACGGCATTTTGATCAAAGGGGCCGATAGCCTGGAGCTAGCCCACAAAATTCAGGCGATCGTGCTGGATAAGACCGGCACCATCACCCAGGGCCAGCCGACGGTGACCGATTATGTGACCGTCAATGGCACCGCCACCGAGCTGCACCTGCTAAAACTGGCTGGAACGCTGGAACGCAACTCTGAGCATCCTCTGGCGGAAGCCGTAGTCAACTACGCCCAGGCCCAAGGGGTGACGTTAGAAGATGCCCAGGCCTTTGAGGCCGTTGCAGGCAGCGGCGTGCAAGGGGCGGTAGCGGGTCAGCGGGTGCAGATTGGCACCCACCGCTGGATGCAGGAACTGGGCATCGCTACCGATCGCCTGCAACGACAGTGGGAAACCCTGGAAGGCCAGGGCCGCACCGTGGTTTGGCTAGCGGTGGATGGCAAGGTAGAGGCCATTCTGGCGATCGCCGATGCGGTCAAGCCATCGTCGGCCAGCGCCATTGCCACCCTGCAGCGCATGGGCCTGGAAGTGGTGATGCTAACCGGCGACAACCGTCGCACCGCCGAGGCGATCGCCCGCGAAGTCGGCATTACTCGCGTATTTGCTGAGGTGCGCCCCGACCAAAAATCGGCCCAGGTCGCAAGGCTCCAACAGGAAGGCAAGATCGTGGCGATGGTGGGTGACGGCATTAACGATGCCCCCGCCCTGGCCCAGGCCGATGTGGGTATGGCGATTGGCACGGGCACCGATGTGGCGATCGCCGCCAGCGACATTACCCTGATCTCGGGTGACCTGTACGGCATTGTCACCGCCATTCAGCTCTCCCGCGCCACTATGGCCAACATTCGCCAAAACCTGTTCTTTGCCTTCATCTACAACGTCGCGGGCATCCCGATCGCGGCGGGCATTCTCTACCCCATCTTTGGCTGGCTACTCAACCCCATCATTGCCGGTGCGGCCATGGCCTTTAGCTCGGTGTCGGTGGTGACGAACGCCCTGCGGCTGCGGAATTTTCGGCCCAAGCTACAGGGGAGATGAGGGCTGAGGGGATGAGAAGGAATTATATTTACCTCCCTCACCGCTCCCC
>NZ_JADEXE010000355.1 GCF_015207265.1 Nodosilinea sp. LEGE 07298
GCCGACGTCATCCACCGGCTAGAGGCAGGCGGCTCGATGCTGCCCGATACGCCCGATAACCTGATGCAGATCATCGGCATCTACAAGGCCTACGCCGTGCCGATGGATTTCTACTGGCGCGACCTGCTCTATATTGCCGAGCGGGTCTTCCTCAACCCCGTGCCCGCCTTTAAATACTTTTTGCCCCAGGAATACCTGGATTTGCCCAACCACTACGCTGGGGAGACCGCCGACCTGCGAATCTGGCGGGGCGAGGCCACGGCCCACCCCGAGCTGCTAGAGTTTATGGCCAAAGGGGAAACCAAGCGCAAGCTGCCGAAGCTATTTCTGCACCTCTGGCACGATCGCGTCAACATGGAGTTTGCCGAGGCCTGCATGAAGGCCATGCTCTGGCACCAGGATATGGGCGGGCGATTTAACGATTATCTCTACACCGAGGAGTACAAGGAAGCGTGCGATCGCGCCATTGCCGCCTACTTCAAGGGCAATCCAGTCATGCTGGGGCTGCATAAAGCCTTCCCCGAGATGTTTTACGAAAAGTGTCGCGAACTCTCCTACTACTCAAACCTGGGCCTGTTTTGGGAAGTGATGGCCCCCGTCTTCTTTGAAATGAGCGACATCTACGACGAAGGCGGCTTTGCCGGTGTCCCCGACGCGATGGACTTTTTGGTCAACGGCATCTTTGCCGTCGCCGGGCGGCCCATCTACCACCACGTCTACGTTGGCGATGAGTGCTTCGAGCTGATCCCCAAATCCTGCGGCTTTACCTGGCTCTACGAAGCGGCCCTGCCCTACGTCGAAGCGGTGTTTTACCGCACTGCCCCCTTCCGGGGCACCAAGTCCTACAACGCCCAGGCGGGTCAGGTACCCGAAGACCAAAACGACTTTCACTACGGCATTCTCTACGCCGATGTCTTCCCCGTCGGCAGCGCAGGCATTCCCCCCACCCTGCTGATGCAGGACATGCTGCACTTTTTGCCGCCTTATCTGCAGGAATACTATGACAAACACTGCCGAGGCGAAGACGACGTACTGATTCAGCTAGGCATTACCTTTCAGCGATCGATGTACAACGTCACCTCGGCGGTGATCCAGGCCCTGCGCGCCGCGCTGCTCTACCCCCTGGATGACCAAAATCCTCGCCATTTGATGGCCAACCGCCAGTTCTTCGAGGCCCAGATGGATCGCTTTGTGCGCCCCGAAGCTCGTCTGCGCGACATCCAGCACCCAGAATATCGGTAAACCGCCAGATCCCAAGGTTCTTCAAGAACCCTGGGATCTGATCTCACCACAATCTAAACTCTAAAATCTCCTATGCCTACCATCGTCGATATTGCTGTTAATAACGAAGGCTTTTCTACTCTAGTTGCCGCTGTTCAGGCGGCAGGTCTGGTCGAAGCGCTGCAAAGCCCTGGGCCATTTACGGTTTTCGCTCCCAACGATGACGCCTTTGCCAAGCTGCCCCCCGGTACGGTGCAAACTCTGGTGCAAAACCCGCCTCAGCTCGGCCGCATTCTCAAGTTTCATGTGGTGTCTGGCAAGTACACCAAGGACGAGTTGATCAAGCTGGGTACGGTGGAGTCGCTGGAAGGCGCGCCGATTCCCATCGACGGTACGGACGGCTTTGAGGTGAAAAATGCCACGGTGCTCGCTGCGGATATTGAAGCCGACAACGGCATCATCCACGTGCTGGATAACGTAATCTTGATGGGGTAATACTAAATCCTAGTTGTCTACCCCCGATTGGTTAAGGGCAAACGATCGTTTGCCCCTACGGCATACCTGTTTTGATCCGGGGGATTTGAACTCGGCCTTGATCTAAAAATAGCCGTTTCGCTCAGGTAACGGCTACGGCTGTTTTGATCGTTGGGGGTGCCGCGCCAGCAGCATGGACGATTGGTATAACCATGCGGCTAGATAACGCCGCTAGCAAATAACAACTGCTAACGGATTGTACTCAACTTCAATCCGGCATTTGTCTGTAATGCCGGGTATTTTTGGCGCAATGATTTCTAGAGTAGATGGAGCTTGAAAGTTACGCTTCTTGGTTTCAGGGTGTGGGTAATAGATCCAACCGTCATAGGCTGAACCTTGAAACAAAACCCGGCAGCGAGTGAATGAAAAATCTTCGGGCGGGTGGCGATCGGTCCACTCAACAGCGCGAAAAATAAATTCAGGATTGATTAGCTGAAAGGTGCTGGGGCCAATCGAAACGTTTAGCGTTCCTGGGAAGTAGTCCGACAGATCTAAACCCAAAGCCCTAAAGAAAGGCGTTTGCATTTCAATCGTTCCAGCCGGATAAGGACTATCTAAAGCAGAACCGGAGGCCACCTGGTGCCCTCGATCTACAGTGCCGTTCACCTTTTGCCAAGGCCGATCAGTCATCTAAAATCGCTCACCCAGCGTTAGCCAATTATATCGTTGGTGAGCATGGCTTGGGTCATGCTAGGCCTTGGAAAGTAGGTTTGGCATCTGCCAAAACTGGCGATCGCACCCCTTCTTTAAAAGCTTTTGCGGTGCCCAGGTCAATGGAGTGCTTTGGCAAGTTCGCCCAGAAACCCAGGCTCTTTGGGCCTAACCAAACCGACCCGACACATAGTCGCGGGTAAACTGCTCGCGGGGGTTATTAAAGATCACCTCAGTTCTGTCGTACTCCACCAGGTAGCCCACTTTACCGCCCCGGTCGGTGGCTTCGGCATTATAGAAAGCCGTGCGGTCAGACACCCGCGAGGCCTGCTGCATGTTGTGGGTCACGATAATGATCGTGTAGTCTTCCTTGAGCTGCTTCATGGTTTCCTCGACTTTGATAGTAGAAATCGGGTCGAGGGCCGAGCAGGGCTCATCCATCAGAATAATGTCGGGCTGAATAGCAATGGTACGGGCAATACAAAGTCGCTGCTGCTGCCCACCCGAAAGCGACAGACCGCTCTGCTTGAGCTTGTCTTTGACTTCATCCCATACGGCAGCTTTGCGCAGCGAGGTCTCGACCAGCTCATCCATGTCGCCTTTATAGCCGTTGATGCGGGCTCCCCAGGCAATGTTTTCGTAGATCGACTTGGGGAAGGGGTTGGGCTTTTGAAACACCATACCAACCTTGCGCCGCAGCTCTACGGCATCGACCTTGTCACCATAGATATCGCTGCCGTGGAAGGTAATTTTGCCCTCCACTCGGCAGGATGAAATTAGGTCGTTCATGCGGTTGAAGCAGCGCAGAACGGTGCTTTTACCGCAGCCAGAGGGGCCAATGAACGCGACCACTTCGTTGCGGGGAATGTCTAGGTCAACGTCACGCACAGCCAGGCTGGAGCCGTAGTAGACGCTGAGATTTTTGGCCCTAAGGGCAACGTCTGCGGAGGTCGGAGCATAGGTGTTTGACATTGGGGCACCAGGGTTGCGCTACAGTCGGAGCCAGGGCTCACAACCTAACTATTGCAGGCGAGGGCCAGTTTTGGGGTTAAGGGAAGGCTAAGGGGTTAGGGGTAGCGCTATGGGCACCGCCCAGCCTGCGGCTAGTGGGTCACGCCGATCTGTTTTAACGGGGGTTTGATGGCCACTGAAGCTGTCAATGGGTCGATTTTGGCTAGGTTGATGTTGGGCCTCCCCCCGCCGGAGCTGAAGCTAGCTTGGGTGCTGACGAACCCAGACTTGGGTTAGAACCCCAAACGTCTTTTCACAGCTGCTTTAAATCACCGAACTGGGCTCTCTAAAGGACTGGAATAGCTGTTTGAGATCACGGGCTAGACCCCTGCCTAACCCGTACGATAGGCCTATAACCTAGGTTCTGGCGTTTCTGTAAACATGTGGCACAGCAATATTTCAGGGCTGGTCTAGGCGCTTTATTCTAGAAAGATAGGTAGGGTGTTTTGCTTAACTTAATACTGCCGCTCAATCCAGTGCCAAAACTCCCGTTCTACCGTCCATTAAGCCGTTTGCTTAGGCCCTTTTCCCTCAGCACGGTGCTGATAGCGGTGTTTGTACTGCAAATTATCTGTGCGGTAGGGCTACTGGGGCTTCTCAGCTTTTATTTGGGCAATTGGGCCGTGGCGCTGCTGAGCGTCGGGGCGATTGGTAGCTCAGTAGTGGTGGGGTTGGCGGTGGTTAACCGGGTGCTGCAGCCCATGGCCCAGCTGCGCCAGGCTATTCAGGCTATGGCCCAGGGCAACTGGCAAACCCCGCTGCCGGTCGAAAGCATGGATGAGCTCGGTCAGCTGGCGCGGGCCTTCAACGCTATGGCGGCAAAACTACAAGATTCATTTACTGAACTGGAGCACCTCAACCACGAAATGCAGCGCAGTGAGCGCCGCTGGAGGCAGTTTTTAGACGGCATTCCCCTAGGCATCGCGGTGTACGATCGCAAGGGTAGCATGGTGTTTGCTAGTCAGCAGGCCCGCGTTTTACTGTGCCTTGAAGACATGCCCTCGGTGCCGTCGCTGAGCCTCGAAGATACCTGTATTGCCTACCGGGCCAGTACGGGGCAGCGCTACCCTACTCAAGAGCTACCGATTGCTCAGGCGCTGCGGGGGCAGCCCGGCTGGGCCGATGATATTGAACTGCGCCCCGGCAACCAGCCAATTCCGATTGAAATGGCTACTACCCCCATTTTTGACCAGGCGGGGCGGGTTGAATATGCGATCGCCGCTTTTCAAGACATCACCACCCGCAAGCAGGCCCAAACCCTGCTGGCCGACTACAACCAGACCCTAGAGCGTCAGGTGGCCGATCGCACCGCCGCCCTGCGCCAGGCCGAAGCTACCCAGCGCATTATTCTTGAGGCTATTCCTGACCTGCTGGTGCGGTTGTCAGGCGAGGGCGTTTGCCTAGATGTGATGAATGCTGGCGCGGTGAACCTAGTTGCCCAGCCCAGTGATCAAATTGGTCGGCCCCTGCACGAGGTGCTGCCCGTTGATATGGCTGCCGAGCGCATGCACTACATTCGCCTGGCGCTACAAACGGGCCAGCCCCAAATCTACGAGTATCGCTTTCGCGCCGATGGTGACTGGCACTACGAAGAGGCCCGGATTGTTCCCAGCGGCCCTAACCAGGTGCTGGCGATCGTGCGAGACATTACCGAACGCAAGCAGGCCGAGGCCGAGATCGCTCGCCAGCGCCAGTTTTTGCAAAACGTCATTGACAGCATTCCCAGCATTATTGTGGTCAAAGACCGCGAAGACCGGGTGCAAATGGCCAACCGGGCCAGCGCTGCCCTGCACGGTATTACCCCCATCGATATGGTGGGTAAGCTTGACACCGACTTCAACCCCAATATTTCTGTCTTTGAGGCCAGTCAGCAGCGCCGTATTCACCAGCAGGTGATCGATACTCAAAAGCCTTACCAGGCGGAGCAAGCAATCATTGATCGAGCGGGTAATCGCCGCTGGTATCAGGTGGTGATTAGCCCGTTTCAAGATGCCAGCGGCACTGTCAACGGCGTGATTACCAACTGTATTGACATTACCGATCGCAAGGGTATGGAGACTGCCCTCAAAGGGGCAAACGAAAAGCTAGAGCGCCTGGCCACCCTCGACGGGCTCACCCATATTCCCAACCGTCGCCGCTTTGACGAATATCTGGAGCAAGAGTGGCAGCGCATGGTGCGTGAGCAGCAGCCCCTGTCGCTGATTATGTTCGACGTTGACTATTTCAAGCCCTACAACGACTGCCTGGGGCATCAGCAGGGCGACGAAGCGCTGATTGCGATCGCCGCCGCCGCCACCCGCGCCGTCAAGCGGGCTGCCGACCTGCTGGCTCGCTACGGCGGCGAAGAGTTTGCGGTGGTGCTGCCCAATACCCGTCGGGCCGGAGCCGAAATTGTGGCTAAGGCCCTGCAAAAAGAAATTGCCGACCTGCAGCTGGCCCACCCCCAGTCACCCGTCAGCGACTACCTTACGATCAGCATCGGCATTGCCAGCGTGGTGCCTACCACCGAGCAGTTCCCAGAGGATTTGATCGCGGCGGCTGATGCAGCGCTATACCAGGCTAAGAGAAGAGGGCGCGATCGCTACTGGATTCGGTTGATCTAGCCCAACTAGTACTCTGCGGCGCAAGTTTAGCTACTGTTCTCTGGGGGCTAGGGAGCAGGGGGGCTAGGG
>NZ_JADEXE010000356.1 GCF_015207265.1 Nodosilinea sp. LEGE 07298
CAGGAATATACGTTGAGCAAATAGCCGTATAATAGGAGTCCGTTGGCAACGCGCTTGCCCAGCGGCACCTCTGCGGGTGTAGTTCAGTGGTAGAACGTCAGCTTCCCAAGCTGAATGTCGTCGGTTCGAGTCCGATCACCCGCTTTCAATTGTTTCAGCCTCAAACGCTCTCCCAGAAAGGGATTCAGCCATCAAGGTGTTGATTGCTTTTTGGTAAAGTGGCCGTGACGTTGGGTCACTTTGGGGCAGTTTGGGGGTAAAAACTGGTACGAAATTGGTATAAACCTCCGGGCACGAAAAGCGGATTGATGGGGTCTGGGATAACCGTAGATAACGGCAAGGGTGCAGGCGATGTACTTTACCCCCACTCCGAACTATGGCTAAAGGACAAGTTAAAGTCGAAGTTTATTCCGAGCGCTTGCGGTTGCGGTGGAGTCACCGGAGCCAGCGCTACTGCCTGTCGGTTGGTTTGCCAGACAGCATTATCAACCGCAGGGTCGCAACGCAAAAGGCCCAGCAGATCGAGTTAGACATGCTGAGCGGCAATTTTGATCCCACGTTGCAAAAATACAAGCCTGAGGACCCACTTCCAATGGTTGTAGCTGGCTCTGAGGCGTCTCAGAGCTATACCGATGTCTTTAAGCAGCATTGGGATGAGTTTGTGGACGATAAGGGGCAACGGCTAGAGAGCCCTTTCACCATCGTGAGCATGTACAACCCGATTCCCAAAAAAGTGCGCAATTTTGGGCGCAAGATCCTTGGCCGCCGGGAGGCCCAAGAGTTCGTCACGTTTATGCTGCAAAGTGCTTCTCCCGCCACCATTAAGAAACAGGTGATCATCCTGAATGACTTTGGCAACTGGGTGCAGCAGAACAAACTGGTGGACCCAGGTTGGGAGAACCCGTTTACCGGGCTGACGGAGATGTGCCACCCGGTGCCGCCGCTCAAAGTTCCCCCCTTTAGCGAGGCGGAAATTAAGCAGATTATCGGTACCTTTCGCAACGATCGCTACTACGCCCACTACACCGACTATGTGCAGTTCTTGTTTATGACGGGCTGTAGAACCAGTGAGGCCATCGGTCTCCAGTGGAAGCATATTCGTCGTGATTGTACCGGGATTACGTTTAACGAAACCCTGGTGCGGAAGGGTACCGGCACGGCTCGCCTGCGAAAGGCCACCAAAACGAATCGGGCTCGGTTCTTCCCGTGTAATGGTGACCTACAGAACCTGTTGTTAGCCATTCGCCCTGAAGACTACAAACCCGATACCCTGGTCTTTCCCAGCCCCAAGGGTAAACCGATTGATGCGACGAACTTCCTCAATCGGGCCTGGCAGAGCATTTTGAAGAAGTGCGGTATGACTCAAGAAAACGGGCTGTATCGCACCCAGTACAACACCCGGCATACGTTCATTAGCCACATGCTGGCGAAGGGGATGTCGGTGATTGAGGTGGCCAAGCTGACTGGCCATGATCCTAAAGTTCTGTTGGAGCACTATGCTGGCCTGATTAGTCAGATCGAGGTGCCTACGTTCTTTTAGGGGTTGGTCGTTGTCGAGGAGCGCTATCCGTCATGACCTGGAACACCAATTTTGGCAAGCGCGTGCTGGAGGGGGCAGAGGCTAAGTTTTACCTGCACATTCTCCAGGCGGCGGTTGAGTTCAGCCAGGAAGCGGTTGAATTCGACGAGGTAGAGGTTATCACTGGAGACCGCATCTTCGACAGCGCCAGCTTTGAGCAACGGGTGGTGTTGTGGCATCGGTGCCTGGAGGCGTTACTCAAGCCCGAGGTGCCGGTGCCACCCCTCACCAATGTGCTAGAAGCGGCAGCCTATTTCCCTTTCGCCTGGTTGACCCAACGGGTGGAAGATGAAATCGCTTTCGCTGACTGTATTAAGCAGGATGACGATCCGTTTTACTGGCGAAGACTGATTTGGGAAACTCTGAACGCCCTGGGAATGCTCAAGGTTTTAGAAGCCGAGTTTGAGGAGGAGGAGGATATTCTGCCTATTGAGGTGGACTGTGAAGACTCGCTGGAATGGGAAAACTGCATTGATGAGCTGGCCGATCGCATCTTTTGGGATCGTGACTGGCAGGTAACCTACAACCATCCTCAGTTGCTAGATGGCATTGAGGAAGAGTTTGCCAATCAAACGGGAATCTCGGAAGAGTATGTCCAGAATCGTCTGCCTAAGGTGACACAGGCAGAAGCCGATGCTGCGTTGCAGAAAATTTTAGATTGGCAGAATTAGAAGGAATAGTAGCCAGCCTGACGGGCCTCAGCAAGTAAATACCAACTATCACAAAGGTCATACGAGATGTAATTTGTGGCCAACCCAAATAACTCTACCCATAAGGCTTAATCCACTGGCTTGGCTCGACAAGACGAGGGAAAAAGCTTCGTAAGCCACATTATCACTCAGAACTCGAATTGTCTTCTCAGCAACATATTGCAGGCGTTTAACCAAAATTCGGTCATCCAGCTTGAGTAGATAGATGCCATGGGTCACCGACTCCAGATCTCGGTCTGTGGTGTCTACAAGCACCAGCGCTCCTACCAGCAGGGTCGGCTCCATACTGTCATCAACCACCTGGGTCAGCATCAGGTGCTCAAACGAATCAGGGAACTCCGTCCTTAGCCAATCCGTCTCAAAGGCCAGCGGATCCTTTTGAATGTACTTCTCAGCTAACGCTTGAGGCGAGTCGTGAGGAGCCGTCCCAGGCTGACCAGTTGCCAGCCACTCGACGCTGATATTAGCCGTGCGGGCTATAGCGAGTAATGCCGGGCGAGTTGGCTCGCTTTGGCCATTGAGATATTGGCGGAGCACGGTGTCAGAAAAGCCGCAGTCCCTGGCAAAGCCCCGAATGCTCTTGTCACCGACCGCTTGTTTTAGACGGACTGGAAACTGGTCAACTGCCGTGGCATCCGCCTGCGCCTCATCAGGTAATGGATTAGTCATAGGGTTACATTAATTGCAGATGCAAATTATAACACTTGACATGCAAGTTATTTATTGCTAACTTCATCGATATATTGATGGAGCTAAGACAATTCTATGCATGTAGAAGACATTAAAGCAGCTCTACGCAAGCAGGGCTGGACTCTAACCAGCATCGCGAAAGAACTGAATATTGGTACCTCGGCAGTCTCCCATGCCTTGACTCGACAGCGATCGCGCCGCATCGAGCAGGTGGTGGCGAGCAAACTTGGCCTGCCTCCCCATGAGATTTGGCCTCAACGGTATAAGCGAGGAAAAGCAAACCATGGTCCAATTCATCAGCAAGCAGGAAGCTACCCAATACCTCAAGCTCAGCGATACGACACTGAAGCGTTATCGATTGCAGGGGGTGCTGATCGAGGGCATCCATTGGGTTCGTATTAACAGCCGTTGCATTCGCTACAACCTAGAGCTGATGCAAGACTGGCTCCACAACCGCCACGATCCGATCGCTCACCAGCGAGCCATCAGAATTTACCAGGCCAGCTTGTTGAGTAATCGTAAAAAACCATCTCAGTCCAACACTCGAAATGACTCACCCAAGCTGAAAAACAGCAAATAGAGCTTTCAGAGTTTAGTCAAATTGTTGATAGCTTTCTAGCCTCATTCTTTAAGCTCAAGATTGATTGAAAAAACACCCCAACTACTTGCTAGCCAGGGTGCCGAGTTCTTTTTTTATTTTTCACAGCCGGGTTAATCAACGTCTTGAAGCGGTTTGTCAGAACCACTTCGTTCATTAACCTGCTACTGAAACATGTGTTTTCAACTATAGCAAAGTCATGGGCAATGTCCAAGACTACAAGGCTGATTGGGCGATTTGCTGAGCCCAGTAGCAGGTTAATTGTGGTGGCCCGGCTCCTAACCTCAGGAGCTAACCATGGCACAGTACATTTACTCGGGGCGATCGCGCCCCTGTCCAATCTGTGGACGAACCAAAGACCAAGACTGCCGCTGGAATGAGGAGGTGGTGTTCTGCCACACCCATGTAGACCAGGATGGGACGGTAGACGGCTACGTTTACCGGGGCGCAACAGCCGATGGCATGTGGGGGCAATACTTTGCAGCCACCGCTTCACCCGAGAAGCCGGTTCGACCCCAGCAGCGGCAGGATTACTTTTATCCGAGCCGAGCTGGGCAGCCCCTGGTGAAGGTGACTCGGGTGGATCGGGGCAACGGTGCAAAGTTTTTTGTGCAGTACCACTGGAACGGGCAGCAGTGGGTCAAAGGGTTAACCACTGAGATTAGAGCCCAGGTGCCGATCTACCGATACCGGGATGTTCAGAATGCCATATCCATCGGTCAACCCATCTGGATGGTGGAGGGGGAAGGCTGCGCGGATGCCTTATGGAATATTGGCATTCCCGCGACAACTACTCTGGGAGGCTCGAAGAAATACCGCAGCTATGGCGACTACCGCCAGGATTTGCAAGCGGCCCAGCTGGTGCTGTGCCCAGATCGCGACCAGGTCGGCATTGCTCACATGGAGGAAGTCGCCCAGGACTTTCCCTCAGCCCAGTGGTGCTACCCCTATCCTGAGAGCCTGCGTTGGCAAAACCTGCCGAAGCATGGCGGGCTGGATGTGGTGGATTGGATTCACGATGGAGCCACAGCGGAGCAGATTCGAGCAGCGGTACAAGACCGGCGGCAGTTGGAGATCAGCTCTGCTCAAGATCCCAAGAGATTGACGGTGCAGGCCTTGCAAGACCAGATTCGCACCTACCTGGGAACTAGCCCCACCGAACTGGCCTTAGCGGCGCAGGTGGTTCAATGGCACCAGGAGACGGGGCTATCAGCCAGGGATATCGGCAATCTGGTTACCCTGGTGCAGGCGGAGTTGGAGCAGACTGAGGAGCGGGACGATCGCCGGGCCGAGATTCACCAGCTGCTCAAAATTGGCGACTACCAGCTGTGCCTGGGGGAGTATCTTCACGCCGACCTGGCGGAACCCTTGGAGCAGATCGCGGACTGGATTGGCGCGACGCCAGCGGCGATGCTGGTGACGCTGCTGCCGGTGGCGGCGTCATTGCTGCGGGTGGGTACGGAGCTGGAGATTGATGCCGGGATGGGGTTCTCGGTGCCGCCGATTGTGTTCACTGGGCTGGTGGCCCCTTCGGGCAGTAAGAAGAGCCCAATTCAGCGGCAGATTTTAGGGCCGCTCTCGCTGCTTCAGGCGGAGGCGGATCAGGAGTATGAGTATGCCGCCTCGGAGTATGAGGTTGACCTGCGGGATTGGGATCAGACCAGGGCAGAGGACAGGGGCATTCGTCCGAGGAAGCCGATGCCCAGGGAGTATCACACCTCGGATGCGACACGGGAGGCGATCGCCCGCATCCAAGCCCAACAGCCGGAGCGGGGCATTTTGGTAACGCCGGATGAGCTGGCGGGCCTCTTCAAGGGGCAGAACCAGTACCGCAATGGTCGAGGGAACGATAAGGAGTCGCTGCTAACGGCCTTTGATGGCTCGGGGTTGAAGGTGGATCGGGCCAGTGGCCTGCGCATCAGCCTGCCGCGTACCAGTCTGAGCCTGACGGGAACGATTCAGCCCGATATTCTGCGGGAGATGATGGGGGATTGCTCGGATGCCAGTGGACAGTGGGCCAGGTTTTTGTGGTGTCTGCTGCCGCTGAAGCCTGCACCGTTTCCCCGACGGACGGTGCGCTATGACGTGTCGGAGCGGCTCTATGGCGTCTACCAGCAGTTGGAGGGATTGACGGCTCAGTGCTATCGGCTGAGCCCTGAGGCCAAAGCATTGTTTGCGGATTGGTATGACCAGTTGGATCAGCTGCGGGTGACGGAGACCCACCCAGGCTTGCAGGCGGTCTATTCTAAAATGCAGGGCTATACAGGGCGGCTGGCGCTGATTTTGCACTGCCTGAATGCAGCGGTGGAGGGGCGTTTGCCGACCCATGCAGTGGAGTCGGGTCAGATGCAGGCGGCGATTAAGCTGGGGCGTTGGTTCATTGGTCAGGTGAAGCTGCTCTATGCGGACGGGAATACGGTGGATGGGGCGCTGGAGCCGGTTTATACGAAGCTGATTCAGCTATCGCGGGTGCGGGGCTGGCTGCGGGCCAAGGATGTGCGGAACTATGAGC
>NZ_JADEXE010000357.1 GCF_015207265.1 Nodosilinea sp. LEGE 07298
ATTGAGGGGTTTGAGCGCGGGTTCGAGGTTGAGGGAATGGGCGGTCATGGCTTTGGAGAGGTAATGGTTTGCGGTACGGTCTGCTGCAGCGCGTGCCGAGCCCGGTGGGTAATGACCAAGGTGACAACAGCGGTGGATAACAGCCCCAGGGCGTGGAGCAGCCCTTGGATTAGCTGAGCCTGAGGGGTGAGGTAAGCGTGGCCGCTACTGAGGGTAGCGATATCCCCAGCCAGGGCACCCAGATAAACATACAAGAGAGTGCCAGGGACTAGGCCCAAAGACCCCAGCACGTAGTTTTTAAAGGAAACCTGGGTCACGCCATAGGCATAATTGAGCAAGTTAAATGGCAGAATCGGCGACAACCGGGTGAGTAGCACGATCTTAAAGCCCGATTGGCTCACGGCGGCATCGAGGGTTTGAAAGTGAGGATGCGATCGCATCTGCTGACAGATCGCCCCTCTGGCCAGATAGCGACCAATGCCAAAGGCCAGAATGGCCCCCAGGGTAGCGGCGAACCCGGCATATACGAAACCCCAGACCACGCCATAGAGGGCACCGCCCCCCAGCGTGAGCACCGCCCCCGGTATAAATAACACTGTGGCCAGATTGTAGATCAGCACGTAGGCGATCACTCCCGCTGTCCCCTGGGCTTGTACCCAAAGCAGGGCGGCATAGATCGCTTGGGATAGATCGATCGGTCTGAGTACCAGAGCTAGCAGTAGCGCCAGACCCACGCCCAAACCCAGCCAGAGCCAAAATTTGATCGGTTTCAGCAGTAGCCTAAACACGATAAGCCGTTGAGATAGTTCACCAAAGCCTTAAACTAAAACGCTCGCCTGAGAATACCCTGAGCATTGACTGATAGATTCCGACTGCGCCCCCAATTTCAACTCTCGCAGCACATATAGCCATAGTCACGTTGGTTAGGACGTCCAGAAACCCTATGAACGTTCAAACGTTTGAACGTTCATAGGAGACCTGTCTTAACCGCTTGAGGGCTATTGAGAATAACGCTGCCTGCCAAACTCTAGGGCGACCCCAATTGTCAACAGCGCTACCGGGTTGAACCCAGACCAGCAAACCGCCAGCGAGTATTTCACTTTACAGGTCAACCCGGAGGCGTTAGGTCATGGATATCATCCTGATCCCAAAACGCTAGCCACTCGTTTTCTGTTGGTCCCCAGAACATCATCCACTCTGCTTCCATCGCTGGGGGCTTTGCAGAGTTTCCGTGGCTAGAGCGCTCAGATGCGGGCATTAACGACTCAAAATCTGGGCAGTGGCGCTGCTTTGGCCCGGTTGGGTGAACTGCACAAACCAAATAAGGACTTCGAGCATTGAAGCGACAGCTGCGGCATTGCCGATTAGGAGAGAGGTTGATCGAAACGTTTACCATTGCCAAGATGCTGTTGCTGTCAAATCTAGCCGATGTGAAAATTTTAGCTTCTGATTTTTGGATAGGTCTAATCAAGACATTTCGACGACCGTGATCCTTTGGTCAGCAGGTAATCCTAATTAAACGGTGCTGTAGGGTGTGTTGTGGCAAAGCCCAACGCACCGCAGGGTCTGGGCCTGGTGCGTCACGCCGGGCGATGATCCACCCTACGATAAGTGAGTTGGCCAATTCAAATGTAGGATGGGTTAGCGATAGCGTAACCCATGCGGGCGTTGGGTTTCGTGCCTCAACCCAACCTACATCGACTTATATTTAATTACGCTTGCCTACTTAACTAAGGCGTTCTACTTAGGACACTATATAAAGAAAATAAAGAAAAAGAAGGCGTGCATTATTAATGCTGCCCGCTACGGAGACTGCACCCATGCCCATCTCAGAACGGCTAGAGCGGATGCTTGTGCTACAGAGCGATATTACCGATCAGGCGGTGGATGCGATCGCCAACGCGGCCAATGAGTCGCTACTGGGCGGCGGCGGTGTCGACGGGGCCATTCACCGGGCGGCGGGGCCAGAGCTGTTAGCGGCCTGTCGCCAGCTGGGCGGCTGCCCAACGGGGCAAGCCAAAATTACTCCAGGCTATAACCTACCCGCTCAATGGGTGATTCATACTGTGGGGCCAGTGTGGCGCGGCGGTCACCACAACGAGGATGAGCTGTTGGCGAGCTGCTACCGCAACAGCCTGGCTTTGACCCTGGAATACGACCTTCGCACGCTGGCGTTTCCAGCCATTAGCACAGGGGTATACGGCTTCCCGCTAGAGCGGGCGACTCGAATTGCGATCGCAGAGGTAAGTACTGCGCTAACAAATCTACCTGCCATTGAGCAGGTGAGATTTATCTGCTTTGGAGATGAGGCCTACCGGGTCTATCAATCGGTGCTAGCTGAGACTTAAACCCCATTTAGATGAACATTAGATCTAGGGCTGGTCAGCAACATGGGGGCCTGAAAACGGCGGCTGTTTTGGGAACTGAGGACGACTTTAGCAATTGAATCTGGCTGCAAGGTATCCCTCACCCCCGGATTGTTCTCAACCAAGCGGTAGTGGTAACCTCCGGGTCTGAAGCGCCTATATAGCGTTTCCATCTACTGGATTTTGAGCCATGATGAATCGAAAACTGAGGCTTTCTCGGGTATCTTTAGGGGCTATTTTGGTGGGTCAGATTTTAGCCGGGTGCGGCTCTGGTTCTCCAGATTCCGCTGAGTCGGGCTCGGCAACGCCCTCCCAGTCGGGTTCGGCCGAACAGATTGTGCTGGCCATTGGCGGCGAGAGTGAAGAAGGCTATGACCCAACCCTGGGCTGGGGTCGTTATGGCTCACCCCTATTTCAGAGCACGCTACTCGGTCGCGATGCCGATCTCAACATCGTCAACGACCTCGCGACCGACTACAGCGTGAGCGAGGACGGGCTAACCTGGACGGTAACCATTCGAGACGATGCCGTATTTTCTGATGGGGAGCCGCTGACCGCTTCAGACGTGGCCTACACCTTTAACAAAGCCGCCGAAAGCGGTGGCCTTACCGACGTAACGGTGCTCGAAGAGGCCGTAGCCACCGACGATACCACTGTGGAACTGCGGCTAAAGCAGCCCCAAAGCACCTTTGTCAATCGTCTGATTACCCTGGGCATTGTGCCCGAACATGCCCACGGCCCTGACTACGCCCGCAACCCGATTGGCTCTGGCCCCTACCAACTGGTGCAGTGGGATGAGGGCCAGCAGCTCATCGTAGAAGCTAACCCCAACTACTACGGGGAAACCCCAGGAATCGAGCGGCTGGTATTTCTGTTTGTAGAAGAAGACGGGGCCTTTGCGGCGGCGAGAGCCGGACAGGCGCAGGTGGCGAGTGTGCCCCAGTCGTTGGCCGTGCAGAGCATCGACGGTATGACTTTGTACGACGTTGCCAGCGTCGACAACCGAGGGCTGATGTTTCCTTACCAGCCTGAAACCGGCCAGACGACGCCAAACGGCGACCCGATTGGTAACGACGTAACGGCAGATTTAGCGATTCGACAGGCGGTGAATTTTGCCATCGACCGCCAGGCTCTGGTGAATGGCGTCTTAGAAGGTTACGGATCGCCTGCCTACGGGCCGGTCAGCGGGCTGGCCTGGGAAGAACCCGATGCCGCCATTGAGGATGCTGACCCCGAAACAGCTAAGGAAATTTTGGCGGCCGGGGGCTGGGCCGATACCGACGGCGACGGCGTGCTGGAGAAAGGCGATCTAACGGCTGAGTTCACCGTGCTCTACCCGGCCGCCGACAGCACCCGGCAGGCTCTAGCCCTGTCAGCGGCAGAAATGCTCAAGCCCATCGGCATTCAGGCGAATGTTGAGGGCAAAAGCTGGGATGAGATTACCCCAGCGGCGCACAGCAACGTGGTGGTGTTTGGCTGGGGCAGCCACGACCAAACCGAGATGTACAACCTCTACCACAGCCAGGCGGCCCAGGGGGATTTCTACAACGCTGGCTATTACGCCAACGAGGCTATTGATAACACGCTGGATCTGGCCATGGGGGCACCGTCGGAGGCGGAGGCGATCGCATTTTGGCAGGCCGCCCAGTGGGATGGCGACCAGGGCTTTACCGCCAGGGGTGACGCCGCCTGGGCCTGGCTAGTGAACCTAGATCACACCTACTTTGTTAGCGATTGCTTGGATATTGGCCAACCCCAGGTCGAGCCCCACGGCCACGGCTGGCCGATCACCACCAATATTGCTGAATGGAGGTGGACATGCAATTAAGACCAATCCTATTCTTCACTCTGCAAAAGCTGCTGCGGCTGGGGCTGTTGCTGATGGCGGTGGCGGTGTTTACCTTTGTGCTGCTGAGCCTGTCACCCATTGACCCGCTGCAGGCCTACATTGGGGCCGACATGTTGCAGATTAGCCCCGAGCAGCGGGTACTGATTGCCGAGCGCTGGGGCCTAGATCAACCGATGGTCGTGCGGTTTTGGGACTGGTTGGTGCAGCTGGTGCAGGGCAACTGGGGTACATCCCTGGTGTTTAATCAGCCGGTGGGGGAGGTCATTGCCGCCCGGTTTCAGATGTCTCTGCAGGTGCTGGCGATCGCATGGCTACTGTCTGGCCTGTTGGGGCTAGGGCTAGGTATTTTGGCCGGGGCGCTGGCAGGCAGCTGGTGCGATCGCGTCATTCGCCTCTATGCCTACACCCTGGCTTCGGCCCCCACCTTTTGGGTAGCGCTACTGCTGCTGATCACTTTCTCTGTCTCCTTGAAAGTGACCCCGGTCTGCTGCGCGGCTCCCCCCGGCGTACTGGCGGCAGACGTTACCTTCTGGCAGCACTTGCACCACCTGCTGCTGCCCGCTATTACCCTCAGCATCATCGGCATTGCCAGCATTGCCCTGCACACCCGGCAAAAGCTGATTGATGTCTTGAATAGCGACTACGTGCTGTTTGCCCGAGCCCAGGGCGAGAGCCTGAGCGGCGTCATTCGCCACCACGGCCTGCGCAATATCATTCTCCCCGCCCTGACCCTGCAGTTTGCCTCTTTGAGCGAGCTGTTTGGTGGGTCGGTACTGGTGGAGCAGGTGTTTGCCTATCCGGGCCTAGGCTCGGCCACGGTCCAGGCGGCCCTGCGCAGCGATGTGCCGCTGCTGGTCGGCATTGTGTTTTTCAGCGCCCTATTTGTCTACGTCGGCAACACCCTGGCCGATCTAGCCTATCCCCTCGTCGACCCGCGCATTCGGCTAGGAGGCTGGCCGTCATGACCACTACGGCTCCAGTTTCAGCCCCGGTTCTGCGCCCCCGAGGCAATCGGCGGCAGCAAACCATCTGGGGTATCGCCCTCTGTGCCCTATTTTTATTAGCTGTGATTGTCAGCCCCTGGGTCATCGGCGATAGCGGCCTCAACCCTGAGCTGATTCAGCGCAACCAGCCCCCGTCACTGGCCCACCCCTTCGGCACCGACTGGCTGGGCCGAGACATGCTCAGCCGATCGCTCCACGGCATGTCGCTGAGTTTGCAGGTGGGCCTGCTGGCGGCAGGCATCAGTGCCCTGATTGGCACCGGCCTGGGCCTGGCGGCAGGCACCCTCGGCGGCTGGGTCGATGCTGTCATCACCTGGATTGTCGATGTGTTCTTCAGCCTGCCCCACCTGGTACTGCTAATTTTGATCGCCTTTGCGGTCGGCGGCGGCACCCAGGGCGTGATTATCGCTGTGGCCCTGACCCACTGGACCAGCCTGGCGCGGGTAATTCGAGCCGAGGTGCTACAGGTGTCTAGCTCCGACTATGTCCACCTGTCCCGCCGCTTCGGCCAGTCATCGCTATGGATTGCCCGCCACCACATGGTGCCCCACGTGATTCCGCAGCTGCTGGTGGGGCTAATTTTGCTGTTTCCCCACGCCATTTTGCACGAGGCGGCGCTGTCGTTCATTGGCATTGGCCTGTCGCCCCACATTCCGGCGATCGGCATTATTCTGGCCGAGTCAATGCGGCACCTTTCCACCGGCTACTGGTGGCTGGGGGTGATGCCGGGGCTGCTGCTTTTGCTTTCGGTCAAAGCCTTCGACTGGCTGGGGGAAAACGTGCGATCGCTGCTCGATCCAAAGACCAGTCAAGGGTGAAGGGGTGGAT
>NZ_JADEXE010000358.1 GCF_015207265.1 Nodosilinea sp. LEGE 07298
TTGACTCAATTGGTCTTGCAGTTGACGATACAAGAGGGGTGTTTCCATGAGACTGGCCTTGAGTTGGGGAATTCAAGCCTCTCATGAAATGCCCCTTCCCATCTACCCTGTCTCATTTGGGACTCCTTTCACAACAACCCTTTCAGGACTTTTCTGCACCACCAAGCCGCCCTGCTCACGCTGAGCCATATTACGGACAACCTGTTGGGTCGCAAAGAAGGTTCCATGGTTGATATTGAGGTAGCGATCGCAGTCTGCTTCAGAATGGTCAAGAAAGGTTTTTGGCAGGAAAACGCCAGCAGAATTTACCAAGTAATGAACATTCGGCAACTCATTCGCAATGCGTTCTATAAGGTGCAATGTCTCTTGGCGATCGCTGATATCTGCCTGCCATCCCTGAACTTTGCCGAACTGCTTCAGGTGAGACAAGGCTGCCTGAAGCTTATCAAAATTGCGTACGACCACAGTTACAGATGCTCCATAATTTAACAGGGTTTCTGCAACTGCCTGACCAATGCCACTACTTCCGCCAATGATTAATGCTTGCCGATGCTGAAATTCTGTGTACATCGTTTATTTCCTGTAAGGTTTGAGAGTAATATGCTTTCAGCCAATATATTAAGCAAACCCTAACGGGTTTAGGAAGTATGTACCTTCTAGCAAGGTAGGCACTTTTAGGTACAAATTGAAGCGAAATTTAGAAAAACCAGTTTATGTCAGATGGATGTAAAACAAGCCAGAAAAAATACTTCCGCCGCTGCCATGGTTGAGTACATCGTTGGTTGTAAGTGGTCAATGCAGATCTTGAGTCTGATTCGTCAGGGGATTGATCGGCCTGGAGTAATTACACGCTCTATTGATGGACTCACAACAAAAGTACAAAACGATTGCCTGAGTCAAATGGTTGATTTTGGCATTCTAGAAAAAAAATCCTACCCAGAGGTTCCACCACGGGTTGAATATAAGCTCACTAGCCTTGGGCAGCGCTTCATGGCAATCTTGGATGCGATCGCAGAGTTGCAGGGTGAGATAAATGCTAATCACGATTGAGTCTTTGGGTGCGGCAATGTAGTGCGATTCTCGAAACGTTCGGGAACTGACTCAGAACAAGTGTCCGCTTCAGAATCGGGCATTCCTGGTATCCGCATTCTTAATCACGCGAGCATGTGCAGCAAATTCCAGGTGCATAAACGTAGGCAGAAACCGGGTTTCTCGCCGCACCAAAAATTCTTAAGCGATTATCAGGGAGTTCTCAGGCTGAGTGGTTACGTTCAGGAGTAGCTCTCCATGAGTAGAGGCTTTCCCTGTAGATTGTTTTGGCGCTGCTGTTAATGCGTATTCACCACTAGCCTGCCGATTTAGCTACCGATTTTCAGGAGAACTGCTATGGGCGCTTGTGTTTTGATGATGGTGCGGGGGGTAGGGTATGTGCTGCGGGAGTAGGGGCGCAGCCGGAATTTCTCCTGATACCGTTCTGGTCATCATCCCGATCCTCAATGAGGAGGCATCGATTGGAGCGGTCATTCAGGCCTTACAGTCCTTGGGGCTAAGGCACATGGTCGTGGTGGATAATGGCAGCGACGATCGCGGCCCTGATCTGGCCGCTCAAGCCGGGGCTAAGGTGCGCTATGAACGGCGGCGCGGCTACGGTCAGGCCTGCTGGTGTGGGTTACAGGCCATGCCCGCTAGTGTAGATTGGGTGCTGTTTTGTGATGGCGACGGCAGTGACGACCTGGGCACAGTTCCCGCTTTTTTGGCCTTGGCCCAGCAGGGGGTTGATCTGGTGCTGGGCGATCGCACCGCCACGAGAGCTGGACGGGCCGCCCTCACCCCAGCCCAGCGGTTTGGCAATTGGCTGGCGACGACGCTGATTTGGCTGGGCTGGGGCCACCGCTATCGCGATCTGGGGCCGCTGCGGCTGATTCGTCGTAGCGCCCTAGATCAAATTCAGATGCGCGATCGCGGCTTTGGCTGGACGGTCGAAATGCAGGTGCGGGCGGTGGAGTGCGGGTTTACCTGGCGAGAACTGCCTGTGGCCTACCGACCCCGGCAGGGGGGAAAGTCTAAAATTTCTGGCAACCTGCGCGGCAGCTTTCAGGCCGGGGTAATTATTCTCGGTACCCTGGGCTGGCTTTATGGGCGACGACTACGGCAAGGTAGGTAGGCATGGCAACTCTTTTAAACCTAACTCCGATGCGTTGGCAAAGCCTCTCCGGAGGAGAATCGCCCTGGCAACTGGGGGCCAGCGGGCTGCTGCTGGTGCTAGGGGCAGCGCTGATGGCTCCCCACGGTGACGTGTTTTATCCAGAAACCTTGCACCAGTTTTGGATCGCAGCGGCGGTGATGGGGGCGGGCTTTGCGCTCTCATGGAGGCTGCGGGTCGTGCCGCTGGCTGCGTTTTGGGGCGTGGCGGTGGTGACTCGCCTGCTGCTGCTGCCCATGCACCCCGGCATCGATGTGTGGCGCTACCTGTGGGAGGGCTATATTCAAACCCTGGGCTTTAGCCCCTACCATTTCGCGCCCCTGGCCCCGGCCCTGGAGCCCTTTCGCACCGATTGGTGGTCCCAGATTGTCTTCCCCGATGTGACCGCCATCTACCCGCCCATCACCCAGCTGGGGTTTCGCGGGCTGGCGGCGATCGCCCCCAGCCTCTACCTGTTTAAGCTGGCCTTTGCCCTGGCCGACCTTTTGGTCTGTGGGCTGCTGTGCCGTCGCTTTGGTGCCGCCCGCACTGCCCTCTACGCCTGGAACCCCATTGTCATCTACGCTTTTGCCGGGGGTGCCCACTACGACAGCTGGTTTATTTTGCCTCTAGTGGCGGCCTGGCTGCTGGTCGAGCCCCCTGATCAAACTTCGCCCCCCTCCCTCTGGCCCTGGCTGGGCAGCGCGGTGCTGCTGGGGGTGAGCATTGCAGTCAAGTGGGTGTCGCTACCGCTGCTGGCCTGGCTGGTAGTGCAGGGGTGGCGACAGTTTAAAGGATGGCAGGCGATTGTCTTGGGGCTGGGGGGGCTGTTGCCTGTGGTGCTGTCGGCCCTACCCTTTTGTGGGCCTACCCTCTGCCCGCTCATCCCCACCAGCTCGGCCTTTGTGGCCTATGGCCGCAGTGCCGAGCTGCTGCCCCACCTGGTGGCCCAGGTCTGGCCTGCCTCCCTACAGACGAACTGGATCTATGGCCTGCCGCTGGCGCTGGTAGTGATCGGGCTGCTGTGGCGCAGATTGTCTTTTCAGCACTTTGCTATGGGCTACTGGTTTAGCCTGTTCATGCTCAGCCCAATCATGCACAGCTGGTATTTCACCTGGCTGGTGCCCTTTGCGGTGCCGAGCCAAAATTGGGGCGTCAGGCTGGGTAGTTTATCGATCTTTGTCTATTTTGTGCTGCCCTCCCGCGTCCCCGACTGGCAGCTGACCCTAGCCGAACGACTGCTGCTGTGGTTGCCCTTTGTGGTGGGCTGGCTGTGGACGGTTTACCACGAGAGCACTGAGTTGCTAGCAGATGATAGGTAGCCGAAAGTTTTGCCTGGTAATTGCTTTTGAGATTTCAGGTCAATCCAACCCTGACTATCATCGCTAACGCCATTCGGGTGGCTGACCACCTATCTCAGCGACTGGGAGGACGACAGTCTGCCGAGCAGGATGATAGAAGGACGATAGCAGGTGGCCTCCTGGGCGAAGCTGCTGCCGAAGACGCTAAAGCCTTGGAAAAGGAGGCTATGGCAGCCCTGGGTATTGAGTTCTATGAAACCGAAGTACCGGCCCACTATTCCTGGGATGAACTCCAGACCTGGTTAAAACCAACCTCGTAATTCGCCCATTACTTATATCTAGGAGCTATTCCATGGCTGAGAACGACAACCTCACAACCCAATCGGTCGGCTTTACCGTGGCAGATATGGCGCGATCGCTGGACTTCTATACCCAAATCCTGCCCTTTCAAAAAATCTCCGACCAGCAGCTATCTGGCAAGGCCTTTGAGCAACTGACCGGGTTGTCGGACATTACCCTGCGGGTGGTGCAGTTCCAGCTGGGAGATGAAATTTTAGAGCTGACAGAATACTCATCGGAGGGTAAGCCCATTCCTGCCGACACTCGCAGCAACGACCGCTGGTTTCAGCACTTAGCTATCGTCGTCAGCGATATGGAAAAGGCCCACCACCAGGTTCAGCAGCACTTAGTGCGGAACGTTTCTACTCAGCCGCAGACTCTGCCTCAGTGGAACCCCGATGTTGCTGGCATTCAGGCCTTTTACTTTCAAGACCCCGACGGGCATTTCCTCGAATTGATTCAGTTTCCACCCGATAAAGGCGCTGCGAAGTGGCGTCAGGATAGTGACGATCTGTTTCTGGGCATCGACCATACCGCCATCGTCGTTGCCGACACAGACACCAGCCTTGAGTTTTACCAAGACACTCTGGGGCTAGCGCTTGAGCAGAGCATCGAAAACTACGGCCAAGAACACGAGCATCTCAGCCGGGTGCCAGGAGCGCACCTAAAGATTACCCGGCTCAATCCGTCCCAGGGCATTGGGGTAGAGCTGCTGGAGTATCTCGCTCCCCAGGATGGTCGCCCTATGCCTGATGATGTACGCCCCAACGACATAGTGCACTGGCAAACCACGCTGGTTGCGAAAGATGTCCTAGCCCTGACCGCACAAACTCTAACCGAGCCCGTTTCCTTCGACTCATCCGGAGTCGTCACGGTACCGCCTGACATTACCGGATTTAAGCAGGCTGCCCTGGTGCGAGATCCCGACGGGCATGCCCTCCGCCTGGTAGCAGTGGCTTGACCTGAACAGTCGATTTCATTAATCAGGTAGTCTGATTCCTCCAGCCCGTCGATGGGGAGTTGAACGGGACTGGAGTCGGCCGCGATCGCCGCCTTGCGAAACCGTAACTCCTGGTCATGGTCCCTAAATCTGGCTGGAGTGTTGTTAATTGTTCTCTGTCATCAGTTAGCAGCAAAAGCTTCTCAGGGGCCAGGTAAACGTACCGGGGCATTGAGTTTTGCCCTAGAGATTTCCATTGGTCCTTGAATAATTCTGCTTGCAGATGGTAACCCTGGTCCAAGGGGATACTGTCGTCATTATTTAAGGATAGGTGAAGCCTCAAAAATAGGGTGACGCGGTGGGGCGTTTCGCTGGCAGCAATCACCCGGATTGGAAAGGTATTGGGTTGATTAGAACAGTTCACTAGCTCAATGTGGTGGGCGCGAAAACCCACATGGGTCAGATTTTTAGGAATCGGGCTAGATACCTCAAGGGTGCAGCCCCAGGCTGGCACGTCAACCGTTGTCGCTGAGGCTTGAGTGGCCCTGGCGATATTTTTGCAGCCGGTAATCTGAGCGGCGATCGCACTTCCAGGCTGCTCAAACACCTGGTGGCGAGTTCCTGCCGCCACGGCCTGCCCCGCTGCCATCACCATAATCTGAGGGCACACCCGAAACACCTCCTCCAGGTTGTGGGTGACAAACAGCGTCACCCCTCTATAGCTGGCCAGGGTGGCGATTAGCTGCTGCTCGACCTGGCTGCGCAGGTACGTATCTAGGGCCGAGAGGGGTTCATCTAGCAGCAGTATCTCCGGTTCTGGGGCCAGGGCGCGGGCCAGGGCCACCCGCTGCTGCTGCCCGCCGCTGAGCTGAGCGGGGTAGCGATCGCCCAACCCTGATAACTGCATGGCCTCCAGCCAGCTGCTGATCCGCTGCAACTGCTCTACCCTGGGTAAATGCTGCAAGCCAAAGCCAATATTCTCGGCAATGGTCAAGTGGGGAAACAGTGCATAGGTCTGAAACAACAGCCCCACCCGCCGCTGGTGACTGGGCAGATTAATCCCCTTTTCACTATCAAATAGCACCCGCCCATTGAGAATGATTTGTCCGCTGGTTGGCGTTTCTACCCCCGCAATGCAGCGCAGGGTCATCGATTTGCCCGAGCCCGATGCCCCCAAAATGCCCAGGGCCTCGGCCCCAGCGGTAAAGGTGACCTGGAGGGGAAAGGTCGCCAGAGACT
>NZ_JADEXE010000359.1 GCF_015207265.1 Nodosilinea sp. LEGE 07298
CCCTCACCCCATGCCCTACACCCTCACCCTCACTCACCTCTACCCCGACCACCTCAACCTCTACGGCGACACTGGCAACCTGATCGTGCTGCGTCGCCGCTGCCAGTGGATGGACATTGACTGCACCGTCAACGCGTTGTCGATGGGAGACGTGGCCCAGGCTGGTACCACCGATCTCTACTTCATGGGCGGCGGGCAAGACACCGACCAGGTCGCCGTGGTCAACGACTTTCACCAACTCAAGTACGACGCTATTCGAGCCGATACCGAGGCTGGCGTCGTGTTTTTGGGCGTGTGCGGCGGCTACCAGCTTATGGGCAACACCTTTCTGATGGGCAATGGTGAAGAAACTCGCGGATTGGGCATTATCAATGTCAACACCCGCG
Source organism: Nodosilinea sp. LEGE 07298 (assembly GCF_015207265.1). GTDB lineage: Bacteria > Cyanobacteriota > Cyanobacteriia > Phormidesmidales > Phormidesmidaceae > Nodosilinea. The sequence continues at coordinate 387 of NZ_JADEXE010000359.1, forward strand.
CCCCCGGCACCGACGTCAAGCAGCGGTGCATTGGCAATTTGGTCGCTGAGATCACCCCCGCCACCTACTCCGACATGCAGACGCTGTATGCGCCCTCCCGAGACATCCCTAAAACCCTGGTCGGGTTTGAAAACCACTCTGGGCAAACCTACCTTGGCGATGGCGTTGAGCCCCTCGCCACCACAATCGCCGGGTTTGGCAATAACGCTGCCGCCGAGTACGAGGGAGCGCGCTATAAAAACGTGTTTGGCAGCTACATGCACGGCTCACTCCTGCCCAAAAACCCCCATTTTGCCGACTACCTAATTGGGCTGGCCCTGCGCCGCCGGTACCCAGAAGCCTCCATTACGCTGCCAGCCCTACCCGACACCGAAGAATGGGCAGCTCACACCTATGCCGTGCAGCGCTACGGCTAAGGCGACATGCTATGAAGGCAACCCCCAAGGTGCTGGTCGGCCAGCGATCGCCCAAAAGCCCCTGGCTAGCCGTCAACCTGTCGGCAGCGCTCCCCGGCGCGGGGCAAATGTACGACGGCGCGATCGCCCGTGGCCTGATCATCGCCGTAGCCCACGGGAGCCTTTTAGCCTTCATTCTCTGGTCAATCTTTGCGCCAGAGGGCAATACCCTGCGGGGGCTAATCACCCTGGTGCCCCTGCTCAGTCTATATATATTCAACCTGTGGGACAGCCACCATGCCGCTAAACGCGGCATTACCCTCGACGAGTTTAGTCCCCTGCGCTATCAATCCAGCGACCCCTGGTATCCAGTCTTTCTCTCCCAGGTGCTGCCGGGGCTGGGGCATCTGTTTTTGCAAAGGGCCGCGATCGGGGGCACACTACTGATATTAGGAATTCTAACGGCCTACCTGGCCAACTTTAACCCAGATCTGCTGCCGCTGATGACGATAATTTGGGCCGCAGGCTGCGGGCTGGCTTATCGGGCTGCCCCAAGTCGCCAGCGCCAGTGGGGCTGGCTAGGATTGCTCCTCGCGGCAGTCATTGTCACCCGGTTTGCAATTAGCTCCATCCCCTTTGTGGTGCCGCAGCAGGTGGTGCAGTGCATTGTGCCCAGCGAGTCGATGCTGCCCACGCTGGAAGTGCGCGATCGCATCTTTGTTCGCCCCCGGCCTTTAGATCAGCCTCTGAGCGTCGGTGACATCATCGTCTTTTCCAACCCCGAGCGCACGCCCCTCGATCAAGCCGGAGACCTCTACAACCTGATGGTTAAACGCGTTGTGGCCCTACCAGGCCAGCGAGTTGAGATTCGTTTAGGACAAGTGTGGATTAACGATACCCCCCTCGCTGAGCCTTACCTCAAAGACCCTATCCTTTACGAGTGGGGGCCTGAGATCGTGCCCAATGGGAACCTGTTTGTGCTGGGTGACAACCGCAACAAAAGCCGTGACTCCCACATATGGGGATTTTTACCCCGACCCCACGTAGTGGGCAACGCCTATAAAATTTACTGGCCGCCTCAGCGAGTACAGCCGTTGCCTTAGCTGCGGTTATTCTGTCAGCCGCTGCTTCCTTCACCACAAAATCTAATAGTTAGACCGGCTTCCCGCAGGGGCCTTTGCGGGCTAAGCTGGGCCTTTTACAGCTAATCTGGACTGCGCAAATTATATTTATAAGGTTTTCACATACAGTCTATTTGACTTTATCCATAGCTCACAACGATAGCCCAGGTCAGGGCTAAGCTAACCACTAGGTGAATTCAAGTAGGAATATAACCATATCGAGGGTCAGATTAGATGTAGGTTGCTTTAGGTCAAAGCACTTGACTTACGTTCTGACAAATTTCCGATCGCTCCACAGCACTCAACTTCACAATTGAGTTAAAACTTGTTAATGCAACTAAAGTCGACCAATGAGGAATAAAGATTCGACGTAAGCTATGGCAAGAATATTTGCATTAAAAATCCATCTACTCTTTTATTTTCATGGTTCTGCCATTATGCCAACCAGACATTGCCAAAGAATGATTTAGCCATTTTTTAAGCCTATAAATCGCCTTTCTAACATTACCTTTAGCAGTTTATAGACTGCCTTAATTCATGTTCAATTTCAAAATTCAAAAGTTTCCAGCGCGTATGAAAATGGTTGTGTAAGCGTAGTCACACCTCTCTTGACTGAACATGGGTCGGGCGATTAAAGTTTAACTTACGTAAGTCAGGCTGATTAACTTAGCAAAAGTCAGGATTTCCTACCAGTTTTATTAGTTTCTTAGAGGGTCTATGAAAGCAGTTATATTAGCTGGTGGTCTAGGTACTCGTTTGAGTGAAGAAACCAGCATTAAACCCAAGCCTATGGTCGAAGTCGGAGGATACCCAATCCTTTGGCACATTATGAAAATTTATTCTGCCCACGGTATCAATGACTTTGTTGTTTGCTGTGGCTACAAAGGCTATGTGATTAAAGAGTACTTCGCCAACTACTTTTTGCACATGTCAGACGTGACCTTTGACCTCCGCTACAACCAAATGAATGTTCACACAGGCAATGCTGAACCCTGGAAAGTAACGCTGGTAGACACTGGTGCCTCAACAATGACCGCTGGCCGCCTCAAGCGCGTGCGTGAACATATTGGTACCGAAACCTTCTGTCTCACGTATGGCGACGGCGTCAGCGATGTTAATGTCACCGAGCTGATCAAGTTTCACCAAAGCCAAGGAGGACTAGCTACCCTAACTGCCGTTCAGCCTCCGGGTCGCTTTGGGGCGATCGCCCTGCACGAAGGGCAAACTAAAATTGAGGCGTTTCAAGAAAAGCCTGAAGGTGACGGGGCCTGGATTAACGGCGGTTACTTTGTGCTAGAGCCTCAGGTAATTGACTTCATTGATGGTGATGACACGATATGGGAGCAGCAGCCTCTAACTAAACTGGCAAAAATGGGTCAGCTTTCTGCATTTAAGCATGCCGGTTTCTGGCAACCCATGGATACTCTGCGCGATAGAAACAAGCTGGAAGACCTGTGGATATCGAACCAGGCACCGTGGAAAGTCTGGTAATCATGCTCTGTGGCGAACATCTGCCGAGCACTAAAGACTAATTTGCAGTTACTGTTTGGGCTTAAATTCCCATAACCTAGAGAACCACCATGATTTTTGAGGAAGCCCCCCTGCGCGGAGCCTTCACAATTTCCCTAGACAAACGGGGAGACGATCGCGGTTTTTTCTCCCGCGCCTACTGTACCCAAGAGTTTGAAAGCCAGGGTCTTAAGCCCGTCGGTATTCAGTGTAATCTGGCATCCAATTACCTTAAAGGAACGCTGCGGGGTTTGCACTATCAGGTAGCCCCAGCGGCGGAAGCTAAGTTTTTTCGCTGTATCCGAGGGGCTAACTACCACGTCATTGTGGATATGAGGTCAGACTCTCCCACGTACCTACAGCACTACGGCATTGAATTATCTGCGGATAACCGATTGGGGCTGTACGTGCCAGAGCTATTTGCCCACGGCTATCAAGCCTTGACGGATAGCTCAGAAGCGTTCTACATGGTTAGCGAGTACTACACTCCTGGCTGTGAACGAGGCCTTCGCTATGACGACCCCGCTTTAAATATTCGCTGGCCCTTACCAGTGACAACCATCTCCGACAAAGATACTGCTTGGCCACTGCTGCCCGGTCTACCCATCCTTTAATAGAGGTCTTTTCTATGATCATTGTTGATACAGCGCTAAAAGCCCGCCACGAAGCAGGCAACCCAGTGCGCGTCGGCCTCCTAGGGGCTGGGTTTATGGGGCGCGGGGTGATAAATCAAATCGTTAATTACACCCCTGGTATGGTGCTGACTGCGATCGCCAACCGCACCGTCAGCGCTGCGGTAGACGCCTACTCCAAATTCGGCGTTGACAAGGTCAAAGTCGTTTCCACCCTAGGCGAGATGGAAGATGCCGTCGCCCAGGGCTACTCAGTCGTTACCGACGACCCAACGTTGCTCTGCCAGTCAGAAAGCATCGATGTGCTGATTGAGGCTACAGGTCACGTAGAGTACGGCGCTCGGGTTACCCTAGCGGCGATCGAGCACAAGAAGCCAATGGTGCTGATGAATGCTGAACTTGACGGCACCGTTGGCCCTATTCTGAAGGTCTACGCCGATCGGGCCGGGGTCATCGTTACCGGCTGCGACGGCGACCAGCCTGGTGTGCAGCTCAACCTCTACCGATTCGTCAAGAGTATTGGCCTCAACCCCTTGCTCTGCGGCAACATCAAAGGGCTGCAAGATCGCTACCGCAACCCCACGACCCAAGAAAGTTTTGCCAAGCAGTGGGGCCAAACCGCTCATATGGTGACCAGCTTTGCCGATGGCACCAAGATCTCCTTCGAGCAGGCTATTGTCGCCAATGCCACCGGCATGAAAGTAGCTCAGCGGGGCATGCTGGGTTACCACTCTAAAGGCCACGTCGATGACATGCTCGATCTCTATGATATTGAGCAGCTTAAGTCCCTTGGGGGCATCGTTGACTACGTGGTCGGGCCTAAGCCCAGCCCTGGTGTGTTTGTCTATGCCACTTGCAATGAGCCCACCCAGGCCCACTACCTTAACTACGGCAAGCTTGGGGAAGGCCCGCTCTACAGTTTCTACGTGCCCTACCACCTGACGGTCTTTGAAGTACCGCTATCGGCTGCTCGGGTCGCTCTCTTAAACGATGTCATCATTGCACCGTTAGGGGCCCAGGTCGTAGACGTGGTCACCACCGCCAAGATCGATCTCCAGGCTGGTCAAACCCTAGACGGCTTGGGCGGGTACCACACCTATGGGCAGTGCGAGAACTCGGACATTGTCAACCAGGACAATCTTCTACCTATGGGCTTAGCTGAGGGTTGTCGCCTGAAGCATCCTGTCGCAAAAGATCACGTACTGACCTATGACGATGTGGAAATACCCGCCGACAGCGTTGCCCATCGACTACGAGCCGAGCAAAATGCTTACTTTGCTAAGTCAAAGGTGGCCGCAGCGGTTTAACCCGGTGCAGTGACAGTCTTCAGCGGAGTTTTTACCCATGCCTAAGGAAACACGCGGCTGGGCTAGGGCACCTAATTGGGATGTCCCCCAGTCCATGACTCATCCAGCCCAGCTCTAACTTATATAAGGAAAATGTAATGGTTCAAGCACCGAGTCTAGCCTCGTTAAATACAGCGGAAGACGTTGTCCAGGCTGACCTAACCTATATCTGCAATCATCTATCGGAAGAATTTGCCGCTCTGTCTGGCAAAAACCTATTAATTACCGGTGGTGCTGGGTTCTTAGGCTACTACCTGGTGCAGTCCATACTGCACTGGAACAAAGTCAACGCCACCGCTCAACCCATTCATCTGACTATTTACGACAATTACATTCGGGGTGTACCTGAATGGCTGACCAATATTTCGGGCGATCCCAACCTGGAGCTGGTTAAGCACGACATTACCAATCCTCTGCCCGAGAACATTGGCGATTTTCAGTTCATCATTCATGCCGCCTCGATCGCATCGCCAATTTTTTACCGCAAGTATCCGATCGAGACCATGGATGCGAACGTTAACGGGCTGCGCTACCTGCTGGAGTACTGCCTTCAGCAAAAAGCTAAAGGCACGCCAGT
>NZ_JADEXE010000360.1 GCF_015207265.1 Nodosilinea sp. LEGE 07298
CCGTTGCCTCGGCCACCTCGGCCGGAAAGATGACGTCTAGATTGCCGTCGGTCTCAGCCTGATTAGCGATCGCATCAAACAGCGAAGCCACATCTACCGTGACCGTAAATCGCTGCAGAGCCATCACCTCGGCCCCGACCAGCAGCCCCACTTCCCCTAGAAGCAACCGAGTTGAAAGCCCAGGGGGAACCGCTACGCTGATCGTAATGGTACTAGGTAGCGTAGCCACAGCCAATGGTGCCGGAGTCAGGGCTAGAGTAGCTGCCGTTTGGGGGTCAGACAACCGCACTACCAGCGTTAGCGGCAAGCGGGTGGCACTGGTAGCCGGGCCTGTCACCGTCGCCGCTAGCCCTAGGCTTTCGCCCTCGCTACCCAGCAGCGCGGCGTTGGGCAGAGTCAGCCCATAGGGTAAGGTCTCTTCAGCCCAGCCCGCTGCCAACTGCGCCTGAAAGGCATCCATGGCAGCCGCTGTCGCTTCAAGGTCAATTTCAGGTACAGGTACAGAACTGGAGGCCAAGGAATCCGATTGCAAACGAGACATTGCGATCGCCCCCAGACCTTCACTGCCATCGTCAGCAAACCAGTCGCCATCGTCCGCAGAGTCTTGGGCTACCACTCGCAGCTGCACCGCATAGCACCACGTTTGAGCCACCTCATCAGGTGAATTGGCTTCGTCTGGATTACCCCCACTGGCGCACTGAATATCCCAAGTGCCCTCTCTCAGCCGGGTAAAGGGCATCACCACCATCAAGCCGTTGTTGTTGGTATCGCCCTGCCGACGCAGAGTACGACGTCTGGGAGATTCGCCTGGGAGGGCCGATCGTTGCCCCTGACTATCGTGCAGCAGCTGACTAATCTGAATGCATACCGGGGTATTGGTTTGGCTAGTATGGGCCATCACTCGGTAGCGGCCCTCCAGCACTTCTACCTGGGACGAATCGAGGGGCAACCAGCTTTGATCGCCCTCCTTTTGCAGCAGAAATTCCCAATACTCCATAGCCCCAGCCCTGAATTCACGTTCCGTTGCTAACCATGCCGCCTATGATGCTTCAGGATACTCCAATGCCTTCATTTTGGTGGAGCCCCCTTCTCTACCTCCCTACAGAGGAAGTGGTTTGACTAAAAGATCTAGTTTGGGTAAAAAGCCCATCATATGGAGATGAAAGACTATGTCTATTGAAGATCGGGCCAAGGCTACAGCTAAAGATATCGAGGGTAAAGCCCAAGAAGCTAGCGGCAAGCTAACCGGCGATCGCGAAGCCCAAATCAAAGGTAAGGCTAAGCAGGCTGAAGCTAAGGTGCGCCACTCCGTTGAAGATGCCAAAGATCAGGTCAAGCGTACCATCGACTAAGGGCTCTATCCGCACCGCAAAGGTAATCGTGCCCTCACGTAAGGTTCCAATTCTTTTCAGGATTGGAGCCTTATTTTTGCCCTCACCCACCCTTCACCATCTCGTTTTCATTTCACCTACCCATCTACTCAGCCAGCACCTCCATCAACATCGCCTCAGAGGCCCGAAAACCTACCAACACCGCCTTACCATTCTTGACGAACAAGGGTCGCTTCAGCAGCATGGCATCCTGACTAAAGGCCTTGATCCATTCCAGATCACCCCAACCTTGCTTTTCGTCACCCAGGGCACGGTATGACAGCCCTGAGGTGTTGCGCATGGCCTTGCTACCCAGAGCGTCTACCCAAGCGGTCACCAGCTCTGAGCTAGGGGGACAGTCTTTGGTATTGATAAACTCGTAGGCAATGGCGCGGCTGTCGAGCCATTGCAGCGCCTTTTTGCAGGTGCCACAGTTGGGAATGCCGTAAACCATTAGCGCCATAGCTACCTCGATCAGAACAGTCGGATTTGAGAGAGTATTTCAAGATGGCAAAAATGCCAAAAACGCCCCGGTGGCCAGGACGTTTCTTTAGGATGTTTTAAGTTCTCGGAGACAATTCCCGATCGCTTAGGTGTCGTAGACCCGGCACTCGTCAGCTTCAGGATTGTTGTCGCAATAGGTCTCTAGGGAGGTTCTGTCCGTCCCCTTATCGCGCTGGTGAGAAGCTTCAGCCTGAAGCTCTTCTACGGCATCCCAAGCAGCGGCACACTCCTGAGAGTTGCTGCCAGAGACGTCGCAGGCAGACCGGGCGTCTTCAATTTCTTTCTCAATGCGCTCTTTGATGTTCTCGCTCATTTGCTTCCTTTACCGTATGTAAACAACTACCGTGGGGGACTGCCACCTGGTAACTAGAGGGGGATGAATCCGCTGGATTTTAATGGAATATCCCGGCTTCAGGCTTAGTATACTTCACTGTTTTAGATGGCCTAACGATGGAAACTCTACCCCACGGGGGGAGGGTTACTCCCTTGACAGGAAAAATCGCTGGCCTGGCGCTACCCGCCCATGGCCTAGGCCAACAGCTCGTAGAGGTGAGGCCCAGTAGAAGTACCTATTATCCATATTACACATCCCTACCCGGTCGGGGGTGCCTACTGAACATTGTTCGCTAGGGTCAGTAGGCAAGCCAAGCGACTGAGTCGATCTGGCAAGGTAATCAGCATTCCGATCTAGACTGGAACCACAAGAGGAGGGGACATACCCGATGACCGACATTCCCCAACTGGGCCACCCACCCATGGAGTGGGCTAACGCTGTGTCTACCTGCCCTTCCCTAGAAGGGGCAGTGAAGGAGGTAGTCGAGCAGCTCAAGGGACGTTTGACGGCGACCCCCGACCTGGGGTTGGTGTTTATTTCAGCCTCATTTACCAGTGAGTTTGCCCGACTGTTGCCCCTGCTGCAAAGTCTGCTGCCGATACCAGCGCTGGTGGGGTGCGGCGGCGGCGGCATTGTTGGTACCGATACCCAGGGTCAGCCTCAGGAACTAGAAGATATCCCCGCCCTCAGCCTGACGGTGGCCAGACTACCAGGTGTATCGGTACAGAGCTTTCATTTGTCGAGCGATGACCTACCCGACCTAGACAGCCCGCCTGCGGCCTGGTCGGAGCTAATTGGGGTAGCCCCAGAGCAAAATCCCCAGTTTATTTTGATGGCTGATCCCTTTGCATCTAACGTCAATGACCTGCTTCAGGGGCTAGATTTTGCCTACCCCAGTGGAGTAAAAATTGGCGGGTTGGCTGGTATAGACGGCTTTAATCGCCACAGTGGGCTATTTTGCGATCGCAGCCTACACACTGAAGGTATCGTTGGCGTTGCCCTCTCGGGGCCGTTGGTGCTAGATACCATCGTGGCCCAGGGATGCCGACCGATTGGCCCCATCTATCGGGTCGACAACGCCGAACGCAACATTCTACTCAGCCTGGGCACGGCCAATGGCGACGCCCCCCGCCCACCTCTGGAGATTTTGCAAGAACTCTTTGAAACGCTATCTGAAGGCGATCGCAAGCTAGCCCAAAGCTCTCTCTTTATTGGCGTCGCCCAAGACAGTTTCAAACTCACCCTCGACCAGGGCGATTTTTTGATTCGCACCCTGCTGGGGGTTGACCCCAAAATGGGCGCGATCGCAGTGGGCGATCGACTGCGCCCTGGCCAGCGAGTGCAGTTTCACCTGCGCGATGCCCACACCTCTGCGATCGATTTAGAAAACCTGCTGCAGCGCTACCAGCGCCAGGCCAAGGCGTCTACCACAGCCGCCGGAGCCCTGATGTTTGCCTGCAATGGGCGAGGCGAAGGGCTCTATGACCAGGCTAACTTCGACTCCAGCCTGTTTGCCCAGTATCTGCCAGGGCTGCCTCTGGGCGGCTTTTTCTGCGGCGGCGAAATTGGCCCCGTGGGGCAGACGACGTTTCTGCACGGGTTTACATCGGTCTTTGGCATTTGCCGACAGCCGTAGTAAACGGAAGCGGATGCCCTTATCTGTTCCCAGCGCCCAATTCCGGCGATGGCGTCACGCCTCTGACCGTCAGTGTGTAGGTGACGGCGCTGGTACCAATGCCTTGCCAGCCGGTTATGAATCCACCTTCGTCTAGCACGGGTCGGTGCTGAGGGGTGGTTACGGCGGCGTAGAAAACTCCTGCGGCGGGCAGAGGCCCAGTCTCTAACCGGGGTTGCAGCACTGAGGTAGTGCGGGCTTCGCTCAGCAGTCGGCCCTCGGCGTCAAACAAGAAGAGTAGGGCGCTGTCGTCGGTGTAGAGTATCCCTGGCCGCTGCTGAATGACGTCTAGAGCCAGGCTGGCAGTATCGCCCTCAGCGCCCAGAAAAGCGTATACATCGACATAACGGCTTACAGCTCCCGTAGAGACACCACTGCCGCTGCGGGTGTTGATGCGCCGGGCCTCGGCCAGCGGCTCAAGCGGGGTGTCGGCACTAACCCCTAGCCCAGCCTGCCAGAAGGCCTCCAGCTGTCGGATGGTTCGGTCTGGAACTAGGGTAGCGCTACTGAGGCCCACCTGGGATGCTGCGGCCCGCTCTAGCTGTAACGGTCGCCCGCTGTAGCCTGGCAGGCCAAACCCTTCCAACACCGGCTGACAGGCGTCAATGTTGGTCAAAACAGCCCGATTTTGACGCAGCAGCTGCATTTGACGGCGTAAAACCACCAGTTCGGCCTGGGTCTTAACCGGCAGGCCGGGCACCTTTTCCAGTTCGCCAGCCCGGGCGATCGCGCTATCCCAATCGTTTAAGCACACCGCTAGCTGTAGCGACGATCGCAGAATAGCCGGGGATTGGGCCTGAACCGGAACTGCTGCCACCAGGGAAAGCCCCAGGATAATAGGCAACGCGTCCCAAACCCGACCGATTGCCGACAGGCGTATCCGAGACCAAACCTTCATCGCCGTTGCCTCCTCAAGGGTGAGCGTACCTGGTGGTATCACTGTACCCACAAGTCTACCGAGGCTCGCCCATAGTGAGCCAAAAAGTCTTCGCGGCCGGTTTCTTGTCGTCGCTGCCAGGCCCACAGCTGATCGCCCAGTGAAAAATGCCACCACTCGTTGGGATGACGGCGAAACCCAGCCGCCTCCATTACCTGATGTAGCAGCGTGCGATGGGTATGAAACTGCTGCTGGCTCGGCAGGGTGCTGGCGGAAAAGTGGTCAGGGTGCGATCGCGGCGATACCTCGTCAATCGGCGATCCCATATCTACTAAAGTGCCGATTTCGGTCATCAGTGTGACGTCTAACGCCGCCCCGGTGCTGTGGGGTGGGGGTGTCGCTGGGTCGTCGCTGGGTACGGCCCAAAACTGAATCACCTCAGCCATGACGGCTTCTCGCTGAGCCGCAGTGAGTATCTGAGCACCCCATCCACGGGCCTGCACCTGCTCTAAAAAGGTGCGCTCCACCATAAACTGCTGCACTGCCAGGGGACGAAAGGCATCAAACACCTGAATCTTCCAGCCCGGCTGCCGCTCTTGCAGCACCTCCTGAGCCTGGAGTAGGGCTGCGAGCACACCCACTCGCAGGTAGTAGGGCGACTGGTGGCCGTAGGGTGCCCCCAACGCCTGGTAGGGGTGGGGCTGTAGCAGGGAGACGCGATCGCCCTCAATGGGCACCAGCGGTTCACCACAGTCACAGATAGGAATGGCCTGGTAGGGTTTCATAGCGCTCTTTGACTCAGATAACCGCGATCGCATAACGGCTTGACACGCTGAGGATTATGGCAGACTTCTTCGATGCTGGTTGCCCCACGCTCAGCAGTCACAAACACACTGATTTTGAAGTCTTGGTAAACCTGGACCAGGTCGCCCTTTGCGCAGGAGTTGCAGCCAAACTTCAGGGTACCTTCTAAGGAGTCTCTGGAAGCTCAACAGTCGATCAAGCCATGATTGTGTTTACCTGGTGGCTAGGAATTTTAGCTGTGGGAGTAGGTGGCTGGGGCTGGTGGATGGCTGCCCTAGCTGCACCCAAGTCGGTAACTTTGCTCGCTGGGCTATTGGTGGCCTATGGGT
>NZ_JADEXE010000037.1 GCF_015207265.1 Nodosilinea sp. LEGE 07298
GCATTGGGTTCCCTCGAAGGCCCTGTAAGCCAAAGGTTAAGGGGCGGCTATGGCAGGTTTGTGGAAAATAGGGGCAAATGTTGAGCGGTTGAAGGCAAGCGTCTACTGGGGAGGATGCAACCCGGCTGAAGCCAGGAGCCGCCGCAGGTTAATGACGCCAGGACGATTCAGTGCCAATGCTTCCACGGTGGCGCGACCGCAGGGGGTTTGCCCAACCAACTGGGTCGCATCTTCGATCCAGACAAAATGCTCATCCCAGATTTGCGATCGCGGATTGAAGAGCGGCACGGTTTCGCCCGTCAGCGAATCAGGGTAGGCCGTTCGGGTGAACTTGCGACCATTGCAGCCAAAACAAGCCCAAGCCAGATTCTCCAGGGTGGTGGCACCGCCTAGCTGACGCGGCTGGATGTGGTCAAGGGTGAAGCTATCGGGTGAAAAGGATTCGGGACAGCGGCAGTATTCACAAAGCTGCTGGGCTCTTAGTGCGACCTCTTGCCTGAGACTGGCAGGAACCCGGTCGGACTCAGGCGGCATTGGAAGGATGGGAAGCAGAAACCTGCTGATTCAAGGCCAACAAATCCAGGTTTCTGAGCCTAGCGAGTTCCATCAGGGCTTCCAGCCGTTCAACCCGATGCTGTTCCAAGCGGTCTTCGTAGCGAATCAGCTCCTGGTGCTCAGCTTCAGAGAGATCGCCCCATTCGCAGCGATCGCGCAATTCATCCAATCGGGCTTGTTCTGTTTCCGGCAGACGCCGCTGGATAATCTTTAGCAGATGCGATTCCTCGGCATCTGCTGCATTTTGAGAGGTTGGCTCTGTTAAAATTTCTAGCAGCTGAACCACTGCCGCCAGCTTGTTTTGGGGCAGTTGCTCGATCAGGGAGATCGCTCGTTGTCGGATATCGACGGGGGGCATTGCGAACGACAGGTAGGGATTAGTCCAATTCTACCAGTGCCAAAATATGAGAGAGACTAGGGCACGGTTTGATGGCACAAAACTGGGACATCCTTAAAGCGCGGTACCTCCGAAGCAGTCAGGAAACCCAGCTCCAGAATTTGGTGCTAAATCTGGTACGGATTCAGCTCTTTGCTCAAAGTGGAACGAATGGGCTAGTTGCTCAGCATTTGGTCAGGGAAACCCAGTTCATTATTGAGTGGGTTGTACCGAGGATTGATTTGGCTACGGATATGGCTTTTGCGACTGCGCTTGTGGATTTGCAACGGTTACTCAGCCGATGGAAGCTGGAGTGGTCGGTGCTGTGGGCCGATGAGAGTGAGCGGCAGGAGATAGCGATGCTGGGTCAGCAGTGGTGCAATTATTTGATTGACAATATGAACTGCTAGCCCGTTAAAGGCTATCTTTGCAAAAGAATTTTACTTTTCGGCGATCTCTATCAACGGTTTGCTTTGCTCTACTCGATCAAGCTCCAGACAATCCTTAATCATGACTGGTAAAGCCCTCCCTCGTTTCATAACCAGCATTGTCATTCCAGGTTTCTTGCTGGGATCCACGACCATTTCGGCGGTGTCTCAGACACCAACGCCAGCTCCTGCACCCACAACTGCCCCGGCATCACCGACACTTCGAGATGACGTCGCCGATCTCTGGCAAGAACACCGACTTTTCCTCATCTTCGCTGGTTTAGTGTTACTGCTAGGAGGAGGAGGATACGCCGGGGTTCTCTGGCTCAAACCTCTATGGCTGCTACAAGTGCCCTCGCAAGATCTGGCCATACCTTGGACGACGTGGAAGGTGCCGTTGGGGATGGTGCGATGGTTCAAATATCGAGATCGCGTCCTTGACACCTGGATTACGCAACACTGGCGGGTGGCTCAGCAGGCATTTCTGAATCTCCCCAGTGTAGAGAATCGGGCCATCCACCTTCCCCTTCCTGTGAGATTAGATGAAGACACGATTAGTGAATTGACTGGGGCACACCTCGTCTCCACTTTTCAGAAGAAAACAGTGGTGCTGCTGATTTGTGGTGAAGGAGGAGCAGGCAAAACCAGCCTCGCCTGCCAAATTGCCCAGTGGGGCTTGGACAAACAACTCAGTAACCATCGTATGATTCCTGTTTTGATTGAAACGGAATTAGACAATGAGAGAGAAGACTTACTTGCAGCGATTCAAGGCCGCATCAATATTTTGACTGACCAGCAAGATCCGATTGACCCAGAATTTTTGACGAAACTGCTGCAGCGTCAGCGGGTATTGGTGATTGTGGATCACCTGTCGGAGATGGGAGGAGCAACTCGCAGTCAGATTAATCCACAACTGGCAAACTTTCCAGCTAAAGCGCTTGTCGTGACTTCGCGTTTGGAAGAGCCATTAGGCGGTCTCAGCAAGACAGTAGTAAAACCGTTGCAATTAGAGGCGAATCGGCTCTGGCCCTTTATGTCTGCCTATTTGGCAGCGAAGGGCAAACCAAACTTGTTCGTGGATGATGAATTTGCCAATGGTTCTGATCGCCTCCGCCGCATGGCGGGAGAACGTGGCATCACGGTTTTGCTGGCTCGCATGTACATCGATCAGATGATCCGCGAACGCGAAGGGGCAGGAGCAATGCGTCCCGATTCTGTGCCCAAGCTAATGCTCAGCTATCTCAATCAGCTAAATCTCAATATTGAGCCAGACAATAAACGGGATGACCTAGAGGTGCAACACGATGCCAAACTTGTCGCCTGGGAATGCTTGAAACAAACCTATCGCCCGACATGGGTAAAAAAGGTGGATGCCATTGCCGCCCTGGATACCCTCGAAGATGGAATGCCTGCTAAGGAACGCTTGGATTATTTGGAGAAGCGACTGCAATTTTTGAAAGCTCCGGAACCGGGGGATAGTATTCGCATTATTTTAGACCCATTAGCGGAATACTTAGCTGCTGCTTATTTAGTGGAGAGAACCAGCCAAAAAACTAATCCTGAAGCTGAATGGCAGCAATTCTTTTTGGATATTGACTGCAAACTAGAAAATGACACTCCAGATATAATTCGGGGCTTTTTGCTAGCGGTAAGGGACTACTGTTTAGATAATGCCAACGATGACCGAATCCCAAAAGATCTACCAAACCAACTTGCCCTGAAAGCAAATATTAGTCCAGACGAAATTGCGCGTTCTGTACAAAGAAGTAGGGTTCGAAGATTAATTGATGATTTATCTTGGCCAGATCCTGAGGTTTGTCGAAAAGCCATATTAGAACTAGGCAGTTTAGGTACTATTGCCAGCCCGTCTATACCTAAGTTAGTGGATCTAATTTGTAACAAAATCCATGTGGATGATGCAGGTTCTGCACTCGTCTCCATTGGTTCAGACGCAGTATTACCGTTAGCAAAGCTCTTAGCTTCCGATGTTATAGAGGAACGTAGTTCTTCCATCTCGCTTCTTCGTCGCTTTGGAGTAATGGCTGAGGTGGCTGTTCCAGAAATATCCTATGCACTCATCAACGATGAATCTCCTGAAATAAGATGGAATGCTGCTATATCACTGGCTAAAGTCGGTATTAAAGCTGAAAAAGCTCTTCCAAGTTTAGTTCAAGCATTGGAAGATGATGAATTGGCAGTTTGCAACTGGTCTGCTTTTGCATTAGGAAGACTCGGATCAATAGCAACAGAAGCAATTCCAAATTTAATCGCTTTTCTGGAAGGCAACTGCCAGAAGGACTTTTCTGTTCTTTTGGCAGCAGGCGAAGCATTAATAGCAATCGGCTTCAATCTTGATGATTTGGAAATTTTTAGTGAGACTGGAGAAAGAGAAAAGGCAGGAAGATTGAAAATTTTATTACAAGTGAAAGGTAATTCAGAGGAGTATCATGGAACACTTAGACAAATAATTCTGGAATATAGACAAAAACGGAAATCAGAAAAAGAGAAAGAGGAAAAATCTAGGCCTCCAAATACACTGAATTTAGAGTGGCAGCCTATTCTTAGTGCTGGTACTCCGCCTCAAGAAGACCCTTTGCCTTCATGGCTGTAAGAGTAATTGCCTCAATATTTCCCATACTCTCTTCAGCCAGTTTCACGAGTTGCAACTGGTGCAGATACACTGTCACAACACCAAGCGTCTCCACAAACGCTTCAGGGTTGTCCCAATCAGCGGGTACAAAATTCCCCTCGGCGTCAAACTTCACCCAACCCCCAAAGCACTCCACCAGGTAAGCCTCACCCTGATTGAGTACCTCGACCACTGAACCTAACGTTCCAGCAGGCGCATGAACGCGATCGCCTAAATCAATGTCTTCCTTTAGCCGAATGGCATCAAATAGGCTAAAGTTCATGACTACCTCCGCTTGCGATATTATGCCTCTATTTCGAAATCAGGTCGGTTAAGCGTCATCGATTGGGATGGCTCTGGTAGCTGCAAATGTTTGCCCAATAGCTCTCTAGCAGCATCAAACTGCTGAAAATCCTGCGCTTCCAGTCGCGAAACCGCTTTCTCTCCATCCATCGCCAACACCTCCCCTCGCCCATCCTTCGCCTCTACCGAGAGCTGATTTCCTGCCATCCTCAACCGATAATGCTTGCCCTCAAACGCCTGTAGCCCTGTTTGCGCAAAGAACTGCTGTACCGTTTCCACCGCCGATCGCTCCTCAGGCGATAATTCCGCTACCGCCTCACCCGCTGACTCAGCCCGATCTTCGCTGCTCTCAGCCGCCAGCGCCAATCCTTCGATCTGCTCCCCTAATCGCGGGTCATACTCTACCTGCCCATTGGGCAGTACCTCCACCACCAGTACCGGAGGTTCCACTAACAGCTCAGGATGAGTAATGGACGATTCCTCCAACTCCTGCCCTATCAACCGCTCCGCTTCGCCATAGGGAATCCGTTCCAGATGGGGAGCCAGTTGCTTGAGTGGCTCATGGTGAAAGCAAGGCACCCCGTCAATTTCGATATCGACAATCTCCCCCTCGATCACCTCCACCTCACCCGGTAACGAGGGCGGATCCACTACCTGCTGCAAATAGGCCAACTGCTTCGGCAGCAGCTGTTGCAGCTGCTCCCGCAGATCCCCCTCTAGCGCCCCGGCCACGATCGCATCGCCAATCTGAATTCGCACCGGGACGCTCTCTAGCTGGGGTGGTGGCCCAGGGTTAAGGAGTCGAGGGTCATGGCCGGTCAGCCGCTTCTGCTCATCGTCAAGGTCTGTGATGCTCACCCAAGCAGGCTCTACCCCTGGGCGCTCTTCCAGTAGGGGTGGTGCTTGCTCTAGCTTTTCTTCCTCTGCCCGTTCCTGGAGCCGCACCTTGGCGAGCATCTGGGCGATCGCATCCAAAATCGAATTGATGTCATGCTGTACTTTCTCAGCACTGTGGGGAGAGCCGCCGAAGGTCATGGGTCACCTCGCAAAGGTCAAAACACATCCTGAAACTGCTTGAGAATCGCCGGGTCTTTGAGGTTGGGCGTACTGGCTGCGGCCTGCTTCGGTAATGGGAAGAGCTTCTCTGCGATCGCCATCCGAGAGGCCAACTGCTCGCGGGTGTACTCCTCCGAGTTGAAGTGCTGGCGGGAGGCGGCAACGAGTCGTTCCCTAACCTTGGGCCAGCGGGCTTTGCTCCAGGCTTCCTGGGCCAAATCGGCTTTGGGCACCTTCACCTTCAAAATCAGCGGAATTGAACCCTCATCCTTGCGGCTGTAGGCCGGGTTGATCAGCACGCATTTGCCGGTAGTCAGCTTGTTGAACTGGGCCGGTTCCACGATCGCTCGCTTCTGGGTATGGCCAGCGGTACTGGTGCTGCCGCCGCCTTTGCCCGTGCTCTTCGTTTTGGATTTGATTTCCACCTCCTCTTCGCCCAGGTAGTCGCTGAAAAGGCGAGCGCTGTCGGGGTCTTGGGGGTTGAACAGGGCTTTGGTGGCACAGCCGCCCAGAATTGAGCGGCTCACCTCGCGGGAGTAGGCTTTCTCCAGCTGGGTCAGGTTCTGAAAGCCGACAATCGTCACCAGACCATCGGAGCGGTTTTCGTTCAGCCACTGGGTTAGGTAGGGCAGATACAGCGTCGGCAGTTCATCGAGGGCCAGTACCAGCGGATCGCGGCGCTTGCGGGTGACGTTGCGGGTGACGATTAGGTGCAGCAGCGTGGCGACCAACGGCGCGACAGCTTCCCGCCGTTGGCGATCGAGGCCCAGAATCAGCAGCTTTTTGCCCTCCAAATCCAGGGGCAGGGTGGTTTGACCACAGAAGGCGCTGACCAACTCCTGACTGAGAAAGCGGCTAAAGACCTTGCTGGCCATGCCGATTACCCCTGCCACGGTCTTCTCAGAACCCGCCAACTGCAAGAGCTGCGAAAAGGCCAGATAGACCCAGTTGCTCATGGGCCAGTTGCCCCCGGCGTCACCGCGCTCTTTGGCGGCGCGAATGCGGCTAGGCAAATCCGACAGACTCAAGATCGCCGAGGCCATCATCAAATCCGGTTCGGGCATCCCCTTGGCCAGCATCAGAATCGCCTGGGTGAGCTGGTCACCGGCATCGGCGAAAAACTTGTCTTCGGAGGCATTGGCGGAGAGGGCAAAGTTGCGGTTCATCACCGTGGCAATCTGCCGCGCCATTAGGGCATCGTCGGCATCCCGCAGGAAATCCAGGGGATTGCAGACTTCGCTTTCGGGATAGCCGGGGGCAAAGACGCTGACGGAGTAGCCCCGCTTGGCGGCATAGGCCGCGAGCACTTCGGTCTGGTCAGGGTATTTGAAGTCGTAGATGATCGCGGGCATTCCCTGATCTAGCGCCGAGCGGATGGTGGGGTTGATCAGCGAGAAGGTCTTACCGGAACCGGGAGCGCCACAGACGGCTATGCCTCGCTGGGCGTCGGGTAGCCAGAGACTGCGGCTACCGTTGGATTTGCCGCTGGAATTGCGAGGAGGGCTGCCGACGTAAAGCGTCACCGCATTGTGGCGGCGCTGCTGAAGCTGCTGCATGGCCTTTTTTCGGGCCACTCGTTTCTCGCCGCCCCCGGCCAGGTAGCCTCGGGCCAGTTGGCCTTTTTTCTGGCTGTTACCGACGACGGACATGATCAGCATGGCGGCGATCGCACCCACAAGCACCAAGCCGTTCTGTCCCTGGAGCGAATGGAAGATGTTATTGCCGGTGCTGGAAATGCCATCGGGGACTGGAGTCACACCGACGTAGGCGGTTTTTGAAAGAGTCATGGAGTTGTTACCTCCAGGGACGCAGGTGGAGGAGTAAGCGCGGGGTGAGACATGGCAGGCAATCCTATTTCCGCCAATCGCGACACCACCGCGAGGGAAATGCCCGCTGCATCGGCAGCAGCCTGAGGTGCGGAACCGTTGCGGACGCGGGCCAGGAAGTCTTGGATTTTGGGGACAACGGGACTGTCGGCGGGAATGAGTTGGGATGCGATCGCGCTATTCAATCCCCGTTCCACATTGGCGAAGCTAACGGTTTGGCCACTGGTGGTGACGATGGCAGAGGCCTGGGAAGTGATGTTTGGAGCTATCGCCACAGTCGCGTATTGCGGATCACCCGACCCATAGTTCACCTGAAACTGGTAAACCTTGCGCCCTTCCGGCGAGTCCGTCACCACCGTCAGGAGAGTGAATGTTGTCTCCGGCAGATTCTCGAAATGAATCCCTGCCACCCGCCGCAGGTGAATGACGCTAGCTCCAGCCCCATCACAATTCCCAGAGTCCCCTTGACCACAAAGATTGCCATCGAAATCCAGGGTGAGCCGACTGGGGTCATCCAGCCACACCCGCTGAATCACTTCCCCGGTGCGGGTAAAGTCCAGGTTGGTGCCGGAACCCGGCCACACCGAAATCTGAGCGCCGCCGCCCGTGAGTCCCTGGGCCTGGGCTTCGGAGAGTTGGCGGACGATGGGCATGGAGAAAGCGGGTTTTGCGATCGCCAGCAGTGAGGCTACCACCAACGGCAGCACAACGGAAAGCCGTTTCATAGCGCCACCTCAAAGGAGGTTCCGGTGAACACTTGCACAGACTGACCAGATGGGATGTACCAGACGTTGGGGCGACTGAGGATGTCCTTGATTTCTTGCTGCTGGCGATCGCTCACCTGATCATGGAGTGCATCAAAGCCCCCTTCCAAAACCGCTCCCAAAATATTCGGAGCTGGGTTGGTGGTGGTCGAGGAGGAATAGAAGACAGATCCCGTGGAGGTTTGGCTGTTGGGACGATTGAGGATTTCGCCCACCTTGCCCAAAGCTCCCATCAGCGCTACCCCTGCATCCAGGCTTTGAATGTGTCCGGCATCGTGGTTGTATTCCGAGGCCATCAGGGGATTGCCCTGCTCGCCTTGAATCAGCACGGCACCAGCTGGTATCGGTACTACTTGATTGCCGCTTGCCGTGGGAATCACCACCGCAATCACCGACAGCTCCACTAGGCCGCTCTGGGAAATGGTATCGACCTGAGTCACCATCTGGGTGCCTGCGGGTAGGGCCACGGTGCCATCGGCGGCCAGAATCGGCTCGGTGAGCTGGAGGCCGAAGCGTTGGGGCTGTTGGGTGTTGTCCAAATCCTGCGCCCAGACGACGGGGGTACTCAAAGTCGCGGCAGCTCTAGCTCCGGCCAGAATGCTGACCACATGGCTGGGCAGGCCTGAGAGAATCGCGGCGGCATCGGCCTCATAGCGAGTCTGGTCGGGATTGTCGGCTTTGGGAGCCGCGTCTATCGGAGGAGATGCATCGGCCACCGTTACGGATGCGGCTGTCGCGGGTTTCTCCGTGTCGTAACTGATCTGTCCGTAGCTGCCCAAGGTCGCTGCTGTTTGCCACTGTTTCACGGGATCGGTGTGAACCACAGGAGCAGCTGAAGCAACAGGAGCCGATCGCACCGGAGCGGAGTAGGACGGCGGTGGGGCATAAGTCACCGGAGCGGGATGACTGACGGGCGGAGTTGAAACCGCCATAGCTGGCATCGTAGTCGTGGTGACTGGTGGGGATGGAGGCGTGGGCTGTACCTTGTCATCCTTCAACGCCTGGGTTTGGGTGCCCAGGGCTTCGACGGTCTTGAGCCTGCCGATTTCATTGGGGTCAGTCTCTGGCTGGGCCGGGCTGGCGGTTGTTGCTACGGCAGGGGCGGTATCGGCTGCGGTGGCTGGAGTTTTAGTCGGAGCATGGACGCTGTGGAGAAAGAGGGCCACCAGGCCGATCGCGATCGCCAAACCCGATCCCACAAACACCGCCTTGGCCCAGGGATTGCTCCACAGCTGCGGTTGAGTTGTCGGGTCGAGTTCTGTTTCAAAGTCTTCGGGGTCGAGTAGCGGGGACGGGGTGAGAGTTGTCGCTGTAACCGGCTCATCGCTGTAGCCCGTGAGGGCAGCCAGGTGGCTGAGTTCGTCGGTCTCCATCAGGGGAGATTCTGCATCGGGTGAGGGGGTAAATACCATGGTCAACGTCCTTCCTTAGCTGGGATTGGGGGCAAGTTGTTGAATGTCTAGGTCGCGGATTTCGGTGATTTCCAGACCGTTTTCCCGCAGTCGATACACCGCCTTTTGCAGCGGCGTGGATGTTTCAGGCAGCGGGTCTTCAGCGGGTTCCACCGCCTGAACGAAGAGGCTCTTGTTAAAGGTCACTGCTAAACCCTGGGGATGGGTGGGGTCGAAAATCAGCAGGTTGGCGACCATATCCACCTGCCAGTAGCCTGCTTGCAATTCCTTCGGCGTGGAAATCGTCTCGATAGTGAGCACGCTCTGGGCGCTGCCGCTAAAGATACCGGGGGGCGTGATCGCCGCCACCTGATCCAGAAAGGCGGTGCGGAAGTCTTCTTTGAGGGCAAAGGAGGCCTGCCAACTGGCGGTGGTGATGCGGCCATGATTCACGGGCACTCCCGGATCAGCCGGGGCACTGGCAGCGGCAGGTTCTGTGGTCTGTCCCTGGCCATTCCAGGTGAACATCAGCCCCAGGGCCGTTTTGACGAACTGTTGGATCACCTCCGGGGTGCGCTGATTCGGGTCAACGGCTTCGGTGCTGATAGAGTGGCCATCCACTAGCTGCACCAGGGAGGGCACGGGGCGATGGGCCAGGTGATTGATGCGAGCCGTATTCAGCAGAGTCATCACCAGCAGCAGGCCCTGGATGCCGAGGGTGCCCAGCACGAACAGCGGCAGAATATCGGACGAGTGAAAGCGGCGGGAACGGTTGAGGAGTTGCATGGAAGGTCTCCTTTAACGAAATGAGTGGAAGTAGCGGGGTGACACGGCGTAGGAACCGAGCATGGTGACCATGCGGGCCGAACCGCTGGTGATGATGTTGAAGACAGCCAGTCCGCCACCAGCGGCGATCGCCAGGGCCAGGGCGGGAGCCAGTAGGCCAATAATCACCAAAAAGCCGAGGGTGTCGGTGACATCGGCATTGACCACGACCACCCCCGCCAGCCCGACGATGATGTTGTAGGACACCTGGGCCATGCCCAGGCTGAAGAAGCCCGTCAACCAGGCAAATAGGGGTTTGGCTTCAAAAGGCAGCAGACTGCCGGCAACGGCAAATGGCCCCATTAGCCCGGTGAGCAGTAGGGAGATTTCCAGGATGTTGGTGAAGGCCCACTGAAAGGCCAGCAGCACGTATTGGACGATTTCTTGGTTGACGGAGCCGAGGAATCCGGCGAAGAAGCCAGCAGTACCAAAGACGGCTCCTGAAATCGGGTTGTCTTCGGCCTGGGCGGTCTGCACCGCGCCATCAATCCCTCGGGCGATGTTGCGGAGGGCGTCGGGCAGGGGCAGAAAGCCCTGATAGTCGTTGATGGTGGCCTGCACCTGGGCATTGGCGGCTTTGAGGCAGTCGATTTGCTTTTGCCCCACCATGCCTTCGCACTGGCTGAGCTGGGCGCTGATCTCGCCCGCAACGGCGCTGCGGGAGGTAGCGGCCTGGACGGCATCGCGCAGTTTGACATCCAGTAGGGTGACTTCGAGCACCTGATTGGAGAGGGTATGGATGACGCCGCGCAGGCTGACGGTGGAGACAGCCAGCAGGTGGGCGTTGTTGGCCAGCAGGCAGACGACGATGATGGGCCAGATCAGATTTTGCAGCGGGCGGGTGAGGTCGCCTTCGACGATGAGCTGGCGGCCAAACTGAACGATGAAGAAGATCAGGGCACCGGCAGCGAAGATGGCGGCGGTTTGGTTGATGGCGACGTACAGGGTGCTGTCGAAGATGGTCAGCCACTGCTTGTCCCAGGCTTGGGCAATGCTTTGGGAGGTGTCGAGCCCTTGTTGGAGGATCTGGGTTGCGCCGGTGACGGCGAGCCAGGGGAGAGGGGGAGAGGTCATGGAGGTGCTCGCTAAACGAGGGTGAGGGATATCACCTCAGGCTAGGGAGCAGATATGACTGGGAGATGGAAATTAGAGGGAAGGGTTGTGATTCTTTGCTAGCCAGTGAAAGTTGAGGTGGTCAACAAGGCTACACAAGCTCATTCCTAAAGAAAAACTATTAGCAGAGTGATGAGCTAAGATCCACTAATAATAAATTTGTTCTCAACGCTCTTCAATCTCAACAAGCTAAAGCGCATGCCCTTACCTGGAGGAGAAGCCGACAAACTCGGCAATAGATATGAAGGTCGATGGACTGTCTTCAACATGATTGATGTCATGGAGGAGAAGGCAGATTATATTCGACTTGAACAACCTGGAGAAGATGCCTTTGAGTTTTTCGTCCTTCGAGATGGTCAAAGGGAATGTCATCAGGTTAAACGGCAGAGAAGCGATTGTGGAAGTTGGACCTTAAGCGCTTTAGAAACTCACCAGGTAAAAGTTCTCTCGGGTTTTTGGCAAAGCCTCAATGATCCAAATAACAACTGCCTTTTTATTTCGACTCAAGATGCTAACGAACTAAGAGAACTAGCGAGTCGAGCAAGAGACTCAATTTCTTGGCAAGAGTTCGAGGAGCAATATCTAAATAAGACCCAATCAGGAAACTTTCATAAGCTTCGTCAAAAATGGGAAAATTGTTCTGAATTAGGGGCGTATGAAGCACTCAAACGAGTTTTTGTTCATACTGTCGACGATGATATTCTCGCAAGCATTATCGAAAATCGTTTAGAAGCACTCTTAGCGGGCGATCCCAAGGTCATTAGACTAGAGTTGACTGAATTTGTCTTAGAAAAAATTCATCATGAATTGACTGCGTTTGATATTTGGCATTATTTATTGGGGGAACGGGGTTATTCCCGCCGGGAATGGAGTAAGGATCTCAATGTTCTGTCAGCTATCGAAAGAGCCAATAGTGCTTATCTATCTACGCTTCAGGAAGCAAAAATTGGTGGAGAAGTTCTACCACGGAATGAAGCCTCAATAATTCTCGAAAAGATTGCTGCTTCAAGTGGAAAGGGGAGTGTTCTAGTAGTCGGTGAAGCAGGCATTGGGAAAAGCGGCGCTATCTCCCAAGTTTTGGATATGCTGAAGGACGATGGAATTCCATTTCTTGCCTTCCGTATAGACCGTTTGGAGCCTGAAGTAATACCTGATGCAGTTGGAACACAATTAGGATTACCTGCTTCTCCCCCAACTGTCTTGGCAAACATTGCCCAGAATCGAGACTGTGTACTGGTAATAGATCAATTAGATGCAGTTAGCTTAGTCTCTGGTCGTAATCCCCAGTTTTTCGACTGTATTTCTCAGCTAATTAATCAAGCTAAAGCTCATCCTAATATCCATTTACTCTTAGCTTGTAGAAAGTTTGACTTAGAAAATGATAACCGATTTAAGCATTTGACGGGACAAGATGGTATCGCTGAGGCAGTCAACATTTCAAGATTACCTACTTCAGTAGTGAAAGAAGTAGTTGCCAAATTGGGGTTAGAAGTATCAGGATTCAGTGAAAAACAGTTGCTATTACTCTCACTTCCTCTACACCTCAGTTTGTTAGCCGAAGTAATTGTAGAACCGAATGGGGATTTCCTCAATTTTGAAACGGCCAAAGATCTATACGATCAATTCTGGGACTATAAACAGAAGAAAATTAGAGAACGACTCGGCCATTCAATAAGGTGGACGCAGGTAATTGACATCCTCTGCAATTATATGAGCGATCACCAGGTTTTATCTGCTCCAGAAATATTTCTAGATGAAGTTTCTGAAGATGCTGGAATAATGGCATCTGAACATGTGCTGTTGAAAGAAAACAAACGCATATCATTTTTTCATGAAAGTTTCTTTGACTATGCTTTTGCTCGTCGCTTTTTTGGGTGTGGAAAAAGCCTCTTGCCTTTTTTAGTAGATAATGGACAGCATTTGTTTCAGCGATCCCAGGTTAGACAGATTCTTCTTCATGAAAGAGATTTTGATTTTGAGCAGTACAAAAATGATTTAACAAAACTACTGAGCAGCTCAAGCATTAGGTTTCACATAAAGCAGGTAGTCTGTTCCACTCTTACTTTAATTGCCTCTCCTCATGATGATGAGTGGAAAATTTTAGCCATGTTCCTTGAGAATGATTCTTCACCTATCAGTAATGAAATATGGAAACTGTTAAACAGTTCATTAGCCTGGTTTAATCTTTTAGAGAGTAAAGGAGTGATTAAAAAATGGCTTGACGGTGAAGAAGATATCGTTATAGATCGGGTCGTTAATCTTTTGTCTATCATGCAGTGTTTGCTCCCAAGCAAAGTCGCTGATTTAGTTAAACCCTATATAAATACATCAGAAGCTTGGAATGATAGACTAATATTCTTGGTTCAGCGTATAAAGCTTGAAACCGCACGTCCAATATTTGACCTTTTCCTAGAACTATTGAGTTCAGGGGTTTTCGACAAGCAAGAAGACGATTTTTTCTTCATCAGCGATGAAGTATGGGATATTGTTTTTTCTCTCAACAAGCATTGTCCTGACTGGTGTTGTGAGTTCTTAGAGGTTTACTTGAAACACCTTCTACAACTAAGTATTGCTTCAGGAAGTGTTAATCCTTTCCCTCAGAGGAGAGGCTGTTCTCAGAATACTGGAGACAGTTATTCAACTGTTCTTGGAACTGCAAACACTGCTCCAGGTTTATTTTGCCTGCGAATAATTCCAACAGTATTAGAAATTATTGGCTTGAACAAGAAAGATAACGAAAAAGTGCCCTGGCAGGATCTAGTTTGGACCAATCCATTTGATTATCAGAAGAATGACCCCAATCAGGTTAAATTTCAAATTATTATTGCATTAGAGCAAGCTTTATCAAGGCTTTCACAAGAAGAATCTGAATTTTTAGATGATTGCATTCATCTTCTTAAGACTTCGAGTTTCGAACTACCTCAGTATCTTCTGATTCGCATATATACGGCACATGGAGAAAAATTTGCAGACGAGGCAGTAGATTATCTTTGCGAAAATCCTTCAAGGCTTAAGGCGAGCTATTCTCATGAGCAATTTTGGGCTTCTCGGAAATTAATTGAAGCTATCACTCCTTTCTGCTCAAGTCAGAAGTTGGAGCAATTAGAAATGATGCTTCTAAAATACTTTCCTCATTGGGAAAAAGGTCGAGGAATACAGTATGGCTACCATGGCCATGCGCAATTTATTCTATTAGATGGGATAGAAGTCCCACGAAGATCTAAAAAAGTTGCTCGACGAGTAGCTGAACTCTACAGAAAATTTAACCGGCAACCGCAACTTAGATACAAGGGAATGACCGTGGCGAATGTTACACCACCTGTCATTCCAAAAAGTGCTACTGAAAAGATGACAGATGAACAATGGCTGAAAGCTATCGCGAAGTATGATCTTACTGAAATCAGTCGGGATAAGGATAGCTCTCTTTTGGATGCTGGTGCTTTATCAAAGTTCTTAGAAGAACAATCAAGTCAAGAGCCAGAACGCTTTTCCAAGCTGTTATCTAATCTTCCAGACAATACAAATATACGCTACTACGAAGCAATTTTATATGGAATTTCTCAGCATATGTCTTTTGTATGTTTACAAACCCTACAGGGAATTCTACATAAATGTCATCAGCTTCCTGGTCATCCTTGTGGAAAGGCAATTTGTTTGATTTTCAGACAATTTTCTGATTGGAACTGGAGTCAAGAGGATTTCAATGTTGTTAATTGGTATGCTCTAAACTCTTCTGATCCAAAAGAAGAAATTTGGCGTAACAAGGCTGAAGATGGGCAACTTTACTGTTTGGGCGACATTCATACTTCAGGTATTAACTCTGTAAGAGGTAGTGCAGCTATAACAATCGCAAAACTCATTTATTCTCGAAAGAGCCGAGCTACAGTATTTTGGGATACCACACAAAACATGTTGCATGACTGCTCAATCGCAGTAAAAACATGCATCATTGAAATTCTCATTGCGACTCTAAACTATGATCGCAACTTGAGTGTCGAAACTTTCTTGAATCTTGGCGATTCAGAAGATCTACTATTAGGCACACAAAATGCAGAAAACTTTTTATACTTTGCTCTTCAAACCCACTTTGAAATTTTGAAGCCAATCGTTGAAAAGATGCTAAGTTCAGATTTGCCTAGCGTGGCAACAGTCAGTGCGCGGCAAGCTTGTGTCGCTGCTATGCATACCGAAGAAGCCCTTCCGTTAGCAGAACTCTGCCTTAATGGAACACAAACTCATCGCCTAGCTGCTGCCGAGGTTTTTGTAAACAATCTGCGTTCCGCCTACCTTAAGGAATTTTGCGAAAATTCATTGATTCAGCTCTTTAGCGATCCTAGTTCAGAAGTTCGCGCCAGAGCTGCTAAATGCTTTTCTCGTCTTGAAACAGAACTAGATAGTTATTTCAACTTAATTGACCAATTTATTGAAACCGAAGCATTCTCCGACGGAGATCATGATTTGATAAGGGCATTAGAAAAGACAACTTCTCAACTTCCTAAGTCAACCTATCGAGTCTGTGAGAGATTTATACAAGGTATCACCGATGAAGATGCTCAAAAGAGAGCAGGAGCTTTAAGAGACATCACTTCTGTAAGTCAGTTGCTAGTCCGTCTTTACAGCCAAAGCGGCAGAGACCTTGTCCTACAGTCTCAATGTCTTGACCTGATTGATCAGATGATTGAGATTGGTGCGTATGGTTTAGAAAAATCTTTGGCTCCGTTTGAGAGATAGGCCGCAGAGCTTGATAGGCAGTGGAATTTTCTATGCTTATGGATTTCAGAACACAAACGAGAAAATTGGAGGATTAATTCTTGTCTCCCGGCAAGTATACACTTGCCGCCGCCTTCACTACCTGCTGTGCCCCCGCCATCGCCTCCGCATGCTTCGCCCGATTCCCCTCATCCAGCGCCTCAGAGATATTCGCCCCAATCAAATTCGCCGTCGCCGACTGCTGCCGGAGCTGCATCAACTGCTCATAGCTGCCCGACTCCAGCTGACTCTGATGGCCGACCATATCCGTCAAATTTTTCATCACGTCCTGGGTTACATCCAGCGACTGGGCTTCCTGGGACTTATCCGAAATCGCCCCCAACGCCTGCTGCGCGGCATCCATCTCCTGCTTCATCGCCGTTTGCCCCTCCGTTCCTAACACCGAAGTCGCCATACTGCGGGCACTTTCCCGGTCAGTGGCATTGGCCAACGACTGCTGCAAGACCACTGGGTTGGCGTTGAAATTATCCAACCGCTGCGACTCCCCTGACGCCTTCCCAGAAACATCTCCCGTGCCATCGCCACCAATCACCTGGCCCACCTCCTGCCAGTCTCCCGGCGGGTCGGGGATACCCAGCTCTCCGGTGTTGCCATTCAATACATCGCCCAGCACACCCCCTAACACATCATTCACCGTGTGGGTGTAGTAGCCCTCAAAAATCTGGACGTACTGATTCACAATGCTTTTGAAGGGCTGCAAGATATCAAAGGCCTGGGCTGGAGCTATCAGCACCCCAGCACTGCCCAGGGATAAGGCGAAGGTTAGCAGCGATCGTTTCCACGTCCTGCGAGTTGGGGAATGAAGTACATCAGTAGACATGGTGCAAATCCTCCTGGGGTTGAGCCGTAATCGGGAATAAAGAAACTTCAGCCTGACCAATCGCCTCCAGACTGGAGCCACCGCGAATCGCCGCCACATACTGCTCGGCAAACTTGGCGATGCCCAGCAGCGAGTTGCCGCCATACTGAGACAGCACTCTCGAACGGGCCGCCTGCTCATCCGGGTTGTTCGCCACCGTCGCCAACTGCACCGGGCTCGGATAATAGCGGCAGTAGGTGTAGAGCCCGTCACTATCCAGCAGCCAGTTGGAATAAAGCTCAGATCGCTTCGGGAAAAAGCTTTCCGTGGCGTTGCGGGCAATGATCGTGCGCTCGTAGTGCAGCAGTCGAACAAAGGACTCGATCGCCAGGGGCTGAATCCGGCCAATCAGACGGGTGTTCATGTTCTGCATGATCTGCTGACCCGCCACCGAGTTCATGATCGTATCCGGGTCTTGCCCGGAGAGAAACACCCGAATCCCGGCTTTGGCCCCGTTGGCGCAGAGCCGCCCAATCAGCCGAGAAATCGTGGGGTAAGCAAAGAGAATCGGCGACTCATCAATAAAGAAGATCGACTTGGGCGATTCCAGCGCTCGCCGTAGCGCTGCCGAGTAGGCACTCAACGACAAAATCGCCGCTTCATTTTCATTGGAGAGGTTCCGCAGAGCAAAGACCAGCAGTTGAGCATTGGTGGGAAACGAACTGGGCCGACCGATCGCCTTCCCCACCCGCGAATCGAGCCAGTATTCCAGCTGCAGCTGAATCTGGGACTGGGCATTGCGAATCAGGCCGACGCCCACCTCTTCTAGCTCCAGCTTTTCGGGGGTACAAAAATCCAGTAAGTCCCGCAGCGTCGGCGTTTGCTGCCAGGCGGCAGAGCCAAAGCCGCCCTCTAGGGCTGCTTCATATCGCTGCTGAATGTCCTCATCTTTGAAGAAGTTGGTCAGGGCACGACCTACCAAAGACCTCACCGTCTGCTCCAGCAGCGGATCTTCCTGGGCCGAGGGCAGCACCATCGTCACCAGGGCACTTTCCAAAAACGACTTGTAATCCTCAAACCGCTCCCGCTGCTGCTCCGCTGGCAGGTGGCGCAGATCCGGCTGCTCCAACAGGTTGTTGCTCTCCCGGCCAATATCGAAGTAGGCCGCCCTGGGCTTGAGGAACCCGGCATAGTCCGAGAAGGTTGAGGTGCCATCGGGTTTGGGATAGTCCAGACAGACAATCGGATAGCCCTCCGCCAGAAACTGCGTCAGCATCCCGCTCACCAGCACCGACTTCCCAGATCGAGTCGTCCCAAAGACCGCCAGATTACGGTGCTCGCTGACAAAATCAATCCGCACCGGAGAGCCCCCTTCATCGGCAATCAGCTCGAAGCCGCTGGAACTGCCGGGGCGAGTTTGGGTTAAAGGAATCAACCCCGGCGCTTCGTGGGTCAGGTAGGTGAGCTGCCGCTTAAAGGGACTGCCCAGGAGCTTATCCCAGGCAATCGGCAGAGTCTGGAGCCAGAGCTGCCAGGTGATTTCTGTTTCGCGAATCACCTTCGCGGGCAGTTGAAAACAGTCCGAGAGTGCCGAGCAGGCTTCATCGAGTTCCGGCAGCGATCGGCGATGCACCAGAAAGACGATGCCGATCCGCACCGGCACCGCCCCTTCGTAGAGTTTTTCCTGAGCCTCGACAGATCGCTTGGTCTTGATATGAGCCCCCACATCAATGCTGAGCTTCTGCGCCGCATTCTGAGCGGTGACATTGCTCTGCTTCAGAATCCGCTGCATGTCCGTCTTCACCATCAGGGAGTTAGCCGCCGTAATCTGACAGACGATTTCGGTATCCACCACATGGGAGCGGCAGAGCACCTCCCACAGGTAGCGCAGCTGCTGACGGGTATTGACGAAGCCGCCCGGTTTAGCGGTAAACGACAGCGCCCCAATGTACTGGTTTTTGATTTTGAGCCAGCGGCGATCGCCCTTCGGCACTGACGAGCGCCCCTGCTCTCCTTCTACCAAAATCGTGGCGGGGTGACTGTCGGTCGTAATCACCTCGGAGAGTCCCTGGTCATTCAGCACCAAATGCTGAGGCACAGCAGGAGCCGTAGAGAGATTGAAGCGCGACCAGAGATTCCCCCACAGGCCATCGACGGTCAGCGGCGTCACATCCAGCCCCATCTTGATATTCAGCAGTTGCTCCCACCGGAGATAACCTTCGGTGAAGGCCCGCAGCAGCATCGCTTCGTACTGTTGGGCTTCGATGGATTCGCGATCGCCCTTGAAGGTCTCCCAAAGATCCAACCCCTTCGCCAGCGCCTTCTCAATCCAGTCCGATTCCTTACTGGTCTTTTGAGCAGGCTCGATGGTGTAAGTGACAAACAAATGTAGTGATTTGGCCTTCCGCACCCCCGCCGCCTTGAGCTCCCGCGTTCGGGCCTTTTCACTCATCAACAGCAGCTTCAGCTCTGAAGAGGGAGCCGTCTGCATCAGCCGATCCAGCTCTGCTTGACGATCTGTATCCGCTGCAAAGGAACTCAGGTGAATCGTCAATCGCTCATTGGCGGGCAGTTCCTTGAGTGCCGCTTCCAGGTTACTCAGCACAGGCGGCACCTGGTCAGGCCGCAGGGTGTCATGGATGCCCGGACTGCTGAAGCCAAAGACAAAGCAAAACCGATGCTTGCTGCGCTGCAAGATCGCGGCTCCCACGTTGCGGCCCTTCAGCTCAATCTGAACGAACCCGGCCAGGGCGCTGAAATCTTCAAAGGCGCTTTGGATAGCGGTCGTGCGCCGGTCTTGCTCGATGATCGTGACCTTTTGCTTGCCCAGTTTCGGTTTCATCGCTGCCGCCTCCGCTGCGTCTGGGCATATTTCTGGCGACGGGTTTTGACCGTTCGGCGAGCCGTATGGGTTTGCCGCTCTAGCAGACTGGTGTACTGGAGATGGCCCATCGTCCAGTCCGGCACGCCGCGAAACTTGCTTAAAAACCGCCAACTCTCATCGCCGGTCAGTGCCCACCAGGTGGCAATGCCCCAGCCCGCGACTAGACCCGTAGCAATCCAGCTCAGACCCAACAGCCCCTGGCAGATCAGATACGACACCAGCGCAATCACCGCCCAGGGAAACACCTGCTCCCCAGGAATTGGCCCCAGGCGGGGCTTCAGGTTGAGCACCTGGTTGACCGGGATGAACTCATTGTGAGATGACTCGTGTTCGCTTGACATCGAAGGTCTCCTTGAAAAGTCAAAGACAAAAAGTGGGAAGTGGGCACCGGAATCAATGCCCACTTCCCTAAGCAGAATTGAGTGACTTATTGAATAATCAGGTTGGTTAACACTTCGCCCACAGCGACGCAAACCGCCACCATTAAAGGGGTTCGGGCCATGGTTTGGTTAGAGTCGAACATCGGATCGCTCCAATGAACTCTCTTTCAAAACCGGACGTGAGAGTTTCCCCTCATCCGGCTCCTCAATGAACTGACTCGGCCCTAGGAAAGCTGAACATGACCCGTCCGTTGCCGTTTTGAGATCATGGCAGTGGCCATGGAGCAACTGGAGATTGTCAAAGGTCTCTGGTCCGCCCAGCGATAACGGCTGGATGTGGTCAACCTCGACCAGGTCATGGAACGTGATGTGAAGTCCGCAGAACGCACATTTACCCCCTTGCTTCTGGAGCAGCCTGGCAACCCGAGGGGAGATGCCGGGATAGCGCCCCATTCGCCGTGACCAATAAGCCCAATCCCCGTCATAGGGAGACTTCTGGTTCTTCAGAGTCGTGTAGACGGCGGTGCGATGCCGGATATGACGGGTTAGCTCCACGTCCTTGGCGGCAAACGTCCATCGTCCTTTAGTTCTGATTTGCCAGTACTTTTCGGCCACTTTTCGGGCTCCTCGTCCGGTGCAGCGGTTCACGGCCCAGGCGCGGAGCTTTTGGTAAGTAAGGAAGTCGGCTTTAGCCAGTTGAGAGCGAGCATTGAAGTAGCCAAAGTAGGTCGCCCATCCCCGAATCACAGGATTCAGGGCATGGATTAAGGCCGCTTGCGGCGCGTGGCTATACTGCTTGATGATCTCTCCCACGGCGGCCATGTGCCGTTTGAGGCTGTCCTGACTGGGGGTGACAAAGAGCTTGAATCCTAGGGAGCGACTGATGGCACCGCTCCGATAGTTCCCTTGCATCACGCGGGAAGCGCGATGCTGGCCCACCGAATGTTGTTGAAAGTGGTACCCCAGGAAATCGAATCCCACATTCCCCTCAACCGGAGTCAAGGTGTGGGTGATTCGCGTCTTCTCCGGATGAATAACCAGCCCCATGTCTTGCAGCCAGGTCGTTAATGCCTCAAGGCAACCCTGAATGACGCTCAGGTCTTCATGCAGAACGACAAAGTCATCGGCATATCGAACCAGTTTTGGGGACAGAATATCGCGGCATTTCCCGTCAATCGTCCGGTGATGCCGGGGATATTGCTGCTTGAGATAAGCCTCCATGCCATGCAACGCAATGTTGGCTAGCAAGGGAGAAATGACACCACCTTGAGGCGTTCCGCGTTCCGTGGGGAACCAGTTTGCCCCTTCAATTACCCCCGCTGAGAGCCAGGCTTTAATCTGACGCCTCAGGCTGGGAAAGGTGTCGAGCTTATCCAACAACTTGCTCTGATCAATTTGGTCGAAGCACTTGGCGATATCCGCATCCAGCACGTATTTGGCTTTCTGCTGGGTCGCCTGTTGAATTGCCCTAAGGGCGTCTTGTGCTGAGCGACCAGGTCTGAAACCGTAGGAATGAGGCTCAAATTTGGCCTCCCACTGGGGCTCCAGGGCTAGTTTGACCAGGGCCTGGCGAGCCCGTTCGGTCATAGTCGGAATCCCGAGGGGCCGTTTTTCCGTTTTCCCTGGCTTGGGAATCAGTACCCGTCGAACCGGGGCTGATTTGTCGCTCAAGGAGAGGTTTTGGGCCAGTTGCAAACGTTGAGCTGGGGTGAGGGATTTGACACCATCAATCCCGGCTGTCTGCTTGCCTCGGTTGTCCTGAGTAACCTTACGCACCGCCAGGCAGCGAGCTGCCCATGACCGCATCAGGGTCTTTTGCAGTTTGTGAACGGTTTTCACATCACCATTCTGTTCAGCTCGGTAAATCCTCGTTTGCAGCTTGAACACCTTCGCCTCTAGCTGTCGCCAGGGGAGGGTCTTCCATTCCACTGTGGGCGCGTTGGCCCCAGTCTTAGACGTTTGGACTGTGACTTGATTCATTACCATCAGTTCATCGTGTATCTGTTGGCCTATCCTGGGCATTACCCCAGGCGTTTGCTTTTGATACAATCCCGCCCGCTGAGGGCTTGTAGCTTGGCAGCCGACTCTGACGTTAGCCAGAGAGCGCCTCAGCGAGTTATTCCGTTCCGAATGACCATTGTTTGAATCCTTAGGGCGATGCTCTCCACCGGGTTGATGGGAAGTGCAGACTGGTCGAGACTGGAATCGCCAGTTCCCGTTTGCCTTGCCGTTTTGGCCTGGGCTGCTAACCGTCGTAGCCCACTTGACGTAACGATGGTTCTGACGCATCTTCGCTTTCGCTACCCATAGATTCTTGCTAGACAGATTGCCGAGTACGGTTCTCGGAAGGGCTGCCGTTCATCCCCGCTTCACCCGATTGAGAGCCAGTCGCACGAGTGGGGGAAGTGCTGTCACCGTTGCACTCACGGGGTAGGACTTACACCTACATGGTCATTCAGTTGTCAAGGTCTAAAGACCTTGCGCCTAATCCTCTGAAACTCAGGTGAGTTCCAGTTTCTAGGCAACGGCTCGCACCCAATCGTCATCATTCCTCACTGAGTTGATCACCCGAATTAAGGAGACGCCGATGTAGAGCACAAACAGCGCCCGCAGCACAGCAAAGACGATCGGAATGGCCGCCGCTGCATCTGGGAACTGAGTGGTGAAGAACTGCTCCGCCGCCTGAAAGAACAGCGCCTGGCTGGGCGTTGCTGCACTGAGCCAAACGCCACCGCCGAAGGCAATGGAGAGCACCGGCAGGGATTGAGCGCTCAGCCCCACCCGCTTGAACAGTTTTTGGACAGCGGGATTGCTGCGCAGTAGGGCTTTCACGGTCATGCTAGCCAGACCAAAGAGGCTTACCCCCAGCATGAAGGCGGGCTGGTGTAGAATCAGCTCCAGACTGAGGACGCTGCCCGAAATCAGCCAAGGCGTCAGCTTTTTGAGCCGCTGCCGAAAGGTCACCGAAAAGAGCGTCGATAAATTCCAGCGCTGTTTGAAAGCCGATGGCGTATCGGTAGCGGGAGCATTCAAAGGCAGTGAATAGGCCAACGGAATCTCGCCATTTTTGTCGTTTGTACAGTCGGGATTTAGGGCGATACATGGTGAAGTCATGGAAGTTTTCTCATTGAGTGGAAGGGATAAACCATCAGGGTTTGAGCCTGATTTACTCAAGAGATTAATAGGCCGTTATGGCTCATCTGTGGAAACGATCAGCCAATTCTGTGACACCTAAACTGACCTAATTATTGAGAATTGTAAAAGTTTAGTCTCCGAATATTCACGGGATCAGAGAAATAGGTCAGGATCCCAATTAGACGCTATGCCCTGAGCGATGGCCATCGCCCCAGAGAGCTCCTGTGCTATGCCATCTCATTGCCTCAGCGGCAGCGCCTAAATCTGGTTTCGCTTCGCTACGCTTCAACACTACTCCTCACACTAACCTTCAATACCAATGCAAATTCTCGTCATTGAGGATGAAGTCAACGTGGCTTCAATGATTCGGACGTGCGTAGAATCTGATGGCTATATCTGCCACGTCACCCACGATGGTCTCCAAGGACTGTCAGCATTTCAAACCTATCAACCCGATGTCGTTTTACTCGATTTACGAATGCCGGGAATGGACGGTTTAGAAGTCTGTACTCGCATTCGTCAGTCTAAAGCAGCGAAAGATCCCTATATTTTGATGCTGACCGCAAAAGCCGATGAAATGGACCGAATTATCGGTTTTTCAACCGGTGTTGATGATTATCTGGCCAAGCCGTTTAGTCCCCGTGAACTGCTGGTGCGTATCCGCGCCTTGCTGCGTCGCGAAATGCGGCAGCAGGAAGCGGAGGACGATCCCATCGAGACGCCTCACTTCCTCATTGACACCGCCAAACGCGAGGTCTGGGTCAGGTGGGAACCCAACCAGCCCCAGTCAGTGACGTTGAGCGCTGTGGAATTTGATTTATTGGTAACGCTCGCTAAAAGCACGGGGCGGGTCTGGAGCCGCACTCAACTGCTCGATCAGGTGTGGGGCATCGATTACCTCGGTGACGAGCGCACCGTCGATTCCTACATTAAGCGCATCCGCAAGAAGCTCAGCTTGGAGGCTAAACGACCTCAGTTCATCCGCACTGTATCTGGGGTGGGCTATAGCTTCAATGACAGCCATGAGTAAGCCCGGCGTCCGCAGGTCATCGCTGAACCTGCGGATGCGGCTCGTACTGTCCCATGTTCTAGTCGGGGCGCTTAGCGTGGGCATGATTACAGCGATTTCTCACTTCTACAAATCCTTCGCCTTCACCCGCGAGGTTTACCACCTTCAACAAGGCATTGATTTAGAGAAGGGCATTCGCGAACGGGAAGCCTTCTCAAACCAGGATGTCCTCACTCGATTTCACCGGGTCAACAATCAAGGCACCCTATTTTCGGTGGCGATTACCGTCCTCGCTCTAACGGCTTGGGGCTGTACCGTCGGGCAGCTTATCGTTTATCCTCTTGGCGAAATTGAATTAGCTGTTCGCCAAGCGGCGGCTGGAGACTTAGCGACACGGACTCCGTCCAGCTCTATCCCAGAAATTCATCGCTTAAGTCTCAGCATCAACAGCCTGATCGCTAGCCTGCATGGCGTTGAAGAACGCCGACAGGAACTGATGGCGGATCTCGCCCATGAACTGCGAACGCCCATGACCGTCATCTACGGCTACGTGGAGATGTTTGAGGATGGGCTGCCGGTTTCACCCGACATCACCCGACAAATGCTGAGCGAGATGGAGCGCTTGGAACGCCTGATCTGCGACATGCTGGAACTCTCCAAAGTGGAGGCCGGACACCTTCCCCTTTACCTGGAGAGCTTTCAGCCCTTGCCAGTCCTCCATAACGTTCTCCAAATGCTCCGTGAGCAAGCCGTATTGGCCCAATCTCAGCTTCAACTGCATTGCTCGGATGACCTGCCCGAGATCTTCGCCGACCCGGATCGCTTTAAGCAAATTCTGATCAATCTGGTCAGTAACTCCATCACCCATGCCGCATCAGGCGCTGTCACCGTTCACCTTTGGACTCAGGCCAATGAGTTTTGGGTAGCTGTTAGCGACACCGGGGAGGGCATTGCCCCTGAAAACCTGCCTCGGGTATTTGAACGATTTTGGCGGGGCGACAGATCCCGCAACGTCAATGCGGGCAGCAGTGGTATCGGCTTGGCCATCACCCAACGGCTGGTGGAATTACAAGGAGGGCATATCGAGGTCGAGAGCGAATTGGGCAACGGAACTATATTCCGATTCTGGCTCCCGATCTCAACCCCCGAACGGCCTCAAGACGCCACCTTGCCCCAGTGCGTCAGCGGGTAATAGCACCAGACGGCATGACCGATGATGTCCTCAGCCGGGACAAAGCCCCAGTAATGGGAGTCATAACTGTGGTTCCGGTTGTCGCCCAGCACAAAATACTGACCCTCCGGCACCCGGATCAGCCCAATTCCATAGTTGGGTGGAGCTTCCACATAGGATTCTTCGAGGGCTTTGCCATTGACAAAGACCTTCCCGGCTTTGACCTCGACTAGATCTCCTGGCAGACCAATGATGCGCTTGATCAGATCATCGCGGAGGTTCTGCGCCAGCAGTGCCGGAGGCGCTTTGAAGACCACCACATCGCCTCGCTGGGGGGGATGAACGTGGTAGCTCAGTTTTTCGACGATTAGATGATCTCCCACCGACAACGTCGGCACCATGGAATCAGAAGGGATAAAGCGGGTCTCTGCCACAAAAGCTCGAAGCCCCAGCGCCAGCAAAACGCCAACACCCAGAGTTCTCGCTGCCGTCAGCCAGCTCGATGAAGGCGGTTGGTCTGGAAGTCCTGAATCGTGAATGTCATTCATGGTGATGACCCAACAATTTTGTCTAATATGGCGACATATCAGCTCACTCAGAGCGGATGAAAACCGCTATGTCATTCCCCAACGTTGATCTTCATTCCCTTCACAAGGCTCTGGGCTGGGTTCTAGCTGGAGCCTTAGCCGTCATTGGTATTAGCCTGCTGTGGCACGTTCCCTTGATGGGCCTGAGCTATCTGGCGTTAGCCCTCATCCTTTGCCCCATCGTGCGAGGGCCGGTTTGGGCCAAACTCCTCATCGCCTTCGTGGGGCTGATCGCCCTCTAGCCCTGACTCCAGATATTTTTGTGGGCCGCCTGGGCGGATAGTTCGGCTTGCTGAAGCATCTGTACTATCTCAGCGGACATTCCATCGAGCTGTCTTGGCTCTAGCTGCGCGACGCCATCTGACAGCAGAATTTGCTGGATATAGCCCCCGGTCGGTAACTGAACCAAGGCGTTAGCCGGTGAACTAGATTGCTTAGGCTTGGCGACGGTAATAATGACCTGGTTGTGCGACGCCTCCAGCAGCATCGAGAGAATGCCGGTGGCTTCACGTTGCCACCGTTCATCGGATTCAGCGAGCCCTGCTAGTTGAAATTGAACAGGTGGCTGATGGGGTAGATGAGCCGTCACCATAAATCCATCAACCCGATCCACTGTGTAGACGGCATCCGATGAACTACTGCCAAACAGTCCCAGCCGCTCCCCTTGCACCAGCACTAGAGGAACGCCCAGCTTGAGCCCCAAAGGCAAGCACAGTGCGAGTCCATAAAGGAGCGGAGTCAAGCGCTTCCGAAGCAGTTTCATTGCTCCTCCTAGAAAAGTTTGTAGAAGAGAACTGCCTTAATCCGGCCCGAGAGCCTATTCCAGAAGGAATGCTGATTCTCTTCAGCGCCCCCTGTGTCTGGCTGACCCATCTGGTCAATCAGTTGCAGCAATTTTCCAACTTGATGTTTTGCTCTTTCCAGTTCCTCAAGGGAGACCGGACATTGGCCAATTTCAGTCAAAGTGACTTGTGCGCCCTGAATCTGCTCCTCGAACTGTTCCCACAGAGATGCTTTCTCCGTCTCATCCTCCACAGCGGCGGAGATGTTCTGGAAAAGCATCATCAGATCCACAGGTGCCCCTGAAGAAGATTGAGCCGTAATGGAACCGGCGATTTGGGTGGCCAAGCCACTCAGCTCCCCACACATTGCTTGGAAAATCTCAGCCTCCTGCGGCGAAAGACCTTGCAAAAATACCGGACTCGCAAGCAAGTCCTCTAATCCCTGGTCATGAGTCATGGCCCTGCTAGCCTCCTCATCTCAGTTGATGCTCCTGAGTCTAGGCAGGGAATAAGGCTGAGATGTGGACATTAGAGAGAAAATATATGGCCGTTGTTACTTGTCTAACGCTGCCCGAACTGAATGGGTTAGTTCGGCCAACCATGAAAAAGTGCAATTGTACTATCTACAAAAGAGCATGGATCCGAAAGTTGTGAGTCTAGCAATCGGACAAATGTTCTACTTGAGCCAACTTGACCAAAATTGCTTGAAAGATACCCGAACTTTTATTTATTGGGGTAAGTTTGGGGTAAACGAGCAAATAGAAGGCTGAAACCCTTGCATATCATGGATGAGGCGAGGACTGAAAATCCTCGTGTCGGCGGTTCAAGCCCGCCTCCTGGCATCCAGTTAAATCAAGCGAAAAGCCCTGAATCTAAACGGTTCGGGGCTTTTGCATTGGGGTCTCAGATTTTCGCGTTGCCCCTTTTTGGACATCTTTAGGCGAGTTTGGGGGACGGATTGGGGGATTTTTTTGGGGGAATATCCGGACGCTAGCCCCCGTGCCCAAAGACAGGAGTAGTACAGATGCTCTTTATTCCCCGGTGCTGCTATGTACTCGGCCACCCTAAGAAGCAAAGGCAAAAAAGGCTCCTGGGCCGTGTGATCAAATCAAACCGTCTCGTTGCAAACCTTGGCGCTTTACGGCCAACGCTTTGGAGGGATAGAGCACCATTTCAAGGATTACAAGTCAGCAGCCTTGAATGTCCTTGATTCAGGTCTCCGTGATGCTGCCGTCTTGACCCGCTTGTTTATGCTGCTGGATTGTGCCTATCTGATTGCCCTGGTGTTGGGCATGATGCTGGTTAAGGCGGGCCGACGGACTCGCCTCAATTGGCATGGTGATCGGGGCTTGAGTTTTCTGCAACTCGATCTGCGGGAACGGGCTCGGCTCGGCTATGCGCGACTGCCCTTGCCTATCCTCCAAGCCTTGCCTAAATGCAATCCACCGCCCGCTGGGGCCTCTCAGTGCAAACGAGACGCCTTAGACTGCCGCATTGAGTTTTCTAAAGTCGTTTCATTCTCATTTTGAGACTGCCGCAGAGTTTTCTGCACCACTAAGCCTTGACCCCCAGCGTTCACAAGAATGCCACATTTATAATTTAAGGTTGTCACTTAAAGTAAGAGAGGGGTTTTGTCAGACTACTAATGCACAGAAGTGCGATCGCGGGGTGTCTCCCCAAGCAATATCTATCGATCAGTTTGGATATCTCACTATTTTAGACAAGCATTTCATCCAGTAGCATTGTCGCTTTAGAGAATTATTGCCATGCGTTATTCATCCAGAGATTCAAGCTACGAGACTGCTTCCTCTGTACCTAAACGCTGGCGTTCAAATTTTGACGATGAGTCAGAGGCCGATACAGCAGAAGCACGCCCTGAGCTGGATAGAATTCTTAAGCATGGTTCATTCAATCGTGCGGGAAGACCTAGAAAAAGTCGAGATTCTGAGTAGGTAATGTGAACATAGCAATTAGCCCTATACCTTTTGAAGGTATACAGATTCGATACCAGATTACTACCCCAACCGGCACTATATAGAGTGCCGAAAAGCTAATTGAAGTGCTGCCCAAGGTCAGATAAAAGGCCAAACGGCCTCGTGAATCCTGACTATAGGCTCATCGGCTCGCTGTCCTTGTCTCAGGTCTTGCCACCTGGCACATTTTCTTGATGCCTTTCTTGTGCTTACCCTGCCATTCGATCCCAGACTATGATCACTGGTAATCGATGTTTGTAGGAAAACCCTATGCGTGCCGCCCGGCGGACCTCTCAGCAGCAGCGCCCGAACGCATTTCTCGTTCGTAGCGGTCAAGCCCTGGCCTGGCTTTTGGCGGGGAGTAGTCTTGGCTTGAGCCTTTGGATTATCGTGCCAGCGCCCACCCGATTTTTGCTGCCGCTGGGCGTAGGGGCACCAGAAATTAGCCCCTGGCTAGCAGGCTTAAGCGCGATCGCCGCAATCGCCGTCTGGCTCACCCATTTCAGGGGAAAAGTAGCCGCGACTCGTGAAGCAATCCCGGCAGGAATCGCCCTGGGTACCTGCGCCATCGCCCTAAGCTTGAGCCTGCTGCCGCTGACTCAGGTCTCTAGCACCAGCGATCGCATTGCGGCTGAAATGCGATCGGTCCTGGGTCCAAACTATTTGGCCCACGTTCCACCGTCGCTTTTGGATAGGCTGCGGCCCCAACCCTTTCAGCTCCAGGCCGCGCTTGGGGGTATAACCCCGGCCTCGGAGCCGATCGCCATCGAGCGAGGGATTGTGTTTGCCACACCGGCTGACGTTCCTTTAAGGCTCAATGTTTACCGGCCCTCAGCGGCGGGTACCTACCCTACCCTGGTTGTGATCTACGGTGGCGCGTGGCAGGGGGGTAGTCCCAATAGCCAAGAGACCTTTAGCCGCTACATGGCGGCCCAGGGCTATACCGTGGTAGCGATTGACTACCGCCATGCCCCGCAGTATCCCTTTCCGGCTCAAATCGAGGACGTGCGCGCTGCCCTTACTTACCTTAAAACCCATGGGGCAGAGCTAGGTGCTGACCTCACCCGCTTGGCCCTTATGGGGCGATCGGCTGGGGCTCAGCTGGCGGCGATCGCCGCCTATCAACAACCCCAAATCATCCCGATTCGAGCCGTGGTTAACTACTACGGGCCGGTAAACTTGACCACAGGCTACGACAATCCCCCCGTCCCAGACCCCATTGATACCCGCGCCGTACTCAGGGCTTTTTTAGGCGGCACTCCGGACCAGGTACCCAACCTGTACCGCCAGGCCTCCCCCATCAACTATGTGCGGCCCGGTTTGCCCCCCACGCTGCTGGTGTATGCGGGGCGCGACCATGTGGTGCAGGCCAAGTACGGGCATAACCTGTATCGCCAGCTCCAGGCCACCGGCAATCAGGCCGTTTGGCTCAAAGTTCCCTGGTCAGAGCATGCCTTTGACATTCTTTTTAATGGCGTTGGCAATCAGGTAGCGCTGTACTATACCGAGCGCTTTTTAGCCTGGGCGCTCTACTCAAGCCCCCTCTAAATGTGTGGGCTGCTTCAAACATAGAATGGGTTAGCAATAGCGTAACCCATGCAGGTATTGGGTTTCCTGCCTCAATTCAATCTACATCGACTTATGTTCAATATGTACGTTCAATAGGGCCTGCCTACCTGGGCATGCCCTACTGTGTGTTGCCAAGCAATCTTGGGGGCGGTACAAATTATCGGGATAAGTTGTACCTCTAGCCATCCAGTTTCGGAGAGCCAGACAGTGTCAGAATCCTGCCGTAGGTGCCCTTTGAGAACGCTATTCAAGAGGGAGATCTGACCCTTCTTTCTATCTGGAGAGGGACGTTAGCGTCAGCGCTTTTGCGTAGGCTACTGGAATCAAAGTGATTGTGAACTCGCACTGGGAGGGCTGGCTGGCAACTTTTCTTGCAGATCAGAGTTTGCCTTTACAAAAGACAGCCCTATTTTGTAGAAAAGCCTCAAAACCAGTCCTGTTTTTCTTGAACCTATTTCTTTTTTGAAAGGATAAAATCATGGCAGATCGTACGTTTTATGCCTCGCTGAAAGCTATTGCCAAGCGCCTTTCTGTGCTGCTGGTGAGTGTGATGGTAGTGTTTGGCTTTTCGCAGACCGCAGCGCTGGCAAATTCTACGACTCCAGGACTAGAACCAGGCTCTAATTCGCTGATGGCGCTAGCGGCTTCGTCTCGCTTTGCCGCCGAGGCCGCCTTTGAAGGCGAAGAAGCAAAAATTTCTGAATCAAGACTCGAAAAAATGCGCGAACGCCGTCGTCAGTGGCAAAGTGAAGTTTCCGCCAATGCCGATACAGAAAACGAATCAGAACCTTCGATAGGTGAAGCGGTTAAAGACAAGCTTAATCTCGAAGAAATTACTCAGGAGAATGAAATTGTAGACGATTTGGTGCACCCCTACGGTAAGTAAAGAGCGCTGCTAGATAATTGGATGAGCCCTGTAGAGGCAAGTGGGTGGTTCGCCCATACAGGGTTCATGGCAATTTTTGATTCAAGCGGGTGCTCAACAGCGCCAGATCTAGTCTGTCGACGAATTTCTATCGATTTCAGGATGTTAATCGCTGGCTTGGCTGTCACAATGTATCTAAGTCAAATCCAAGTCTAGACGTCGAGCCTGGTCGCTAGAAACGCTGCTGGTTCTGAAGATCTCGAGCGTGACTTGGTACTGAAGTCAAAATTTTCGTTTCATGATTCACACTCCACTTTCCATCTTTCGTACTGCGATCGCGGCCTTGGCCATCGGTTCTACCGCGCTGGTTGGAGCAACCTCCGTTGCTGGTAAAGCCGTTGCCCTGCCCAATTCTGGCGTTGCGATCGCTCAGGCAACCGCAATTCCTACCAGCAGCGTGCAGCAGGAAACCCTTTACCTCAGCCCCGATCGCGCCTATTCTTACAACCTCACCGTCGAACAAGGCGTAACGGTAAATGGGTTGTATCTGTCCCCTGGTGCCGAAATTCAGGGCCAGTACGTGCCTGCAGAAGGCG
Organism: Nodosilinea sp. LEGE 07298; assembly: GCF_015207265.1. Lineage (GTDB taxonomy): Bacteria > Cyanobacteriota > Cyanobacteriia > Phormidesmidales > Phormidesmidaceae > Nodosilinea. The sequence goes on from NZ_JADEXE010000037.1 coordinate 31,787, forward strand.
GACTGCGCTACGACGCCAACTCAGTGATTGTGGACGGACGCAGCTATCCGCTGAATGCGTCATCTGGGGTAATGGAAGATGTTAAAGACCCTCGTGATACCACTGCGGGCTCGATTGCTGAAGACGCGGGGATTGGCGCTGCCGGTGGCCTGGTCTTAGGTGAAATATTGGGTGATGCTGGCTTGGGTGCTATTGTCGGTGGTGCTGCCGCAGGGGCCGCAACGGGCAATATCACTGCCGATCGCGTGGTTGTAGTCGAGCCTGGTGAACCCATCAGCCTATATCTATAAACCCGTGAACCAGGGGCGATCGTGGAGTGCATTATCAGTTTGAAACGCGCTCCGTGATCGCTGTGAATCATAACCAAGTTATAGCTAAATCTCCTATTCGTGACTGTTGATAGAGATGTACTTCCTTCGACTGATGGACGGCGGAAGAAAGTATCTTTCTAACAATGAAGACAGCACATCATCACGGAGAATTTAAATATTATGTCTACAGTATCTAAATCCAATCCTGCGCCCAATCCTGTCCGAAGAGGGCTATCGCTTTTGGGCAATAGCCTGCTGCTGCTGTCGGTGCTAGGCGTGGCTAAGGTCAACGCCCAGACAGCACCTACGGCCCAGCCTTATGAGCCTGCTTACACTGACGCTCCAACGGAGACCCTGCCACCGCTGCGCACACGCCTAATTCCAAGAGGTTCGATTGCGCCAGTACGGGGAGAAGTAACCATTACCCTGCGTAATATGGGTGCCTCTGAAATTACCTATGAGGCGATCGCGGCTACCGATCCACGCACCCTGGCCAGTGGCGAAGAGGTAGTTCTATCTGGCCTCAGCGCCCCTACAACAATCGCGTTCTATGAAAAGGATGGTGGACTAACTCAGGCTACTATTTCGGATGTTTCTTCCCGAGATGACACTTTTACCGTGGAATTTACTCAGGCTCCGTCTTTGAGTGAAGACGATAATTCCATCGTTCTGCTGGAGACTGGCAATATTTTCTTGATGTAGAAAATGCTGAGTGGCGTTGCTAAATTGAGGCATGACTTTGGGTAAGGGAAAACGACCATTTACCCCTGCAAGAAACGTTGAATTTTTGATTCATACCTGTATCTAGCATCCCCGCTGAGGTGATGCCTAATCAACCGGTTAAAAGAGTACGTAGCTCAGCTGCGTACTCTTTTAGAATGCCTGCGCTGCATTTGCTGCTTAACAAGAGTTTATTGATAGCCAACGCCAAAATGGTCAGAACATTCTCTTCACTCTTTTGGGGCAAAGTCTTTCTTTGGGTAGAGAGACAGAACTGGTGAGGAGCCTGAATCTTAGTAGAACAGACTAAGCTAAATCCCTTCACAACCCCCGCAGCCAGGTCCCTAGCGACCTGGCTCTCTCTATGTTAGGCAGCACTATGGCGCTTTTCTTAGTAGAACCTGTCTCCGAAACGTTACGAGAACCGATCACAACCTTTGTGCTGCTGCTAGCGATCGTGCTGGTTACGCCGCCTGTGTTCGAGCGCTTCAGGCTGCCGGGCCTGGTTGGGCTAATTATGGCTGGGGTGCTGTTTGGCGGCAGCGGGCTGGGCTGGCTCAACCCCGACTCCGACATCATGTCGCTGTTCGCAGAGATTGGCAAAATCTACCTCATGTTTGTGGCCGGTCTCGAAATCGATATGGCTCTGTTTCAGCGCACCCGCGATCGCTCCCTGGCCTTTGGCCTGATGACATTTGCCATTCCCCTGGTGGGCGGTATTGCGATCGGGCTGCTGTTCAACTTTGGCTGGCTGGCGGCGGTTTTAATTGGCTCGCTGCTGGCTTCCCATACCCTGCTGGCCTACCCCATCGTGCAGCGATTGGGCATTGTGGGCAACGAGGCGGTAACGGTGACTGTGGGGGCGACTATCTTTACCGATATTGGGTCGCTGCTGGTGCTGGCCATTTGTCTGGGGGTGAACCAGGGCGACTTTTCGGCCCTCAAGCTAGCCACCCTGCTGGGTTCACTGAGCCTCTACACGATCGCGGTGCTGGTGGGCCTCAAACAGCTCAGCAAGCTGTTCTTTCGCAAAACCGGCAAAGACGAGGGCAACCAGTTTTTGTTTGTGATGCTGTCGGTTTTTCTCTGCGCGCTGGTGGCCCAGCTGATTGGGGTTGAAAACATCATTGGGGCCTTTCTGGCCGGGCTCGCCATCAACAGCGTGATTGGCGATGGCCCGGTGAAGGAAAAAACAGAATTTCTGGGCAGCGTTTTGTTTATTCCGATGTTTTTTGTGGCCATGGGGCTGCTGCTCGACTTGCAGGCCTTTGGGGATATTCTGCGATCGGTTGAGCTACCGCTGCTGATTGTCGGCGTACTGCTGCTCACCAAAGGACTGGCCTCCTTTGGGGCTCGCCTGCTTTACGGGTATAGCTGGGCCGAAACCTTGACCATGTGGTCGTTGTCGATTCCACAGGTGGCGGCGACTCTGGCAGCGGCGCTGGTGGGCTACGAGGCCGAAATTATTAACTCAGAAGTGTTTAACAGCGTTATTTTGCTGATGCTGGTGACGGCAATTTTAGGTCCGCTGGTCACCGCGCGATCGGGCAAACAGCTAATCGAAGACGATGCCCTAATCGAAACTGAAGTGCTCGACTGGCTGCCGCCCCCCAGCGACATTCCCGAGTCGTTTACGGTGGTGGTGCCGGTCTACAACCCCGACACCGAGCAGCGGTTAATTGAGCTGGCCGCCGCTGTGGCTCGCTACGAGAACGGGCGCGTTATTCCTTTAGCAGTGGCTCTAGCGCAGCCCCAGATGGATTCGCCGCAGCTGGCAAGAGCAGTAGCCCACAGCCGCCAGCGACTGGAGATCGCCGAAACGATTAGCGCCAGCTTAGAGGCCGAGATCAGCCCTCGTTTGAGAATTGAGTACAGCGTGGCCCAGGCCATTTCTCACCTCAGCCGCGAAGAAAACGCCAACCTGATTGTGCTGGGCATGGGGGCGCGATCGCGTCTGAGAGGACGGCTATTTAGCAACATTCAAGATGAAATTCTCTGGTCGGCCCACTGCCCGGTGGTGGTCGCCCGTCTGCTAGAGTCGCCTACAAACTGCAAGAGCATTTTGCTGCCGATTGAGAACCTATCCCCGGCGGCGCTGCGTACCCTGCGGTTTGCCCAGGTGCTAGCGAGCCGCAATCAGGCCAAAATTACGCTGCTTCATGTCCACAGCCCGCGGGCCTCAGAGCTACAGCGCAACCGCCTGAGCAAACAGCTAGAACTGCTGGTCAAGCGGTTGCCAATAACCGAGGTTGAAATCGAGATTTGCCTCTTAGCGGAAGACAATGTGGTGTCTACGATCGTCAAAACGGCATCGCAGTACGATTTGGTTATGCTGCGACTGCAGCGTCGTCGGGTTGGCAACGGGCTAACCGTGGGGGCCAGCACCACGCCCCTGGTCGATCAGCTGACGGGCTCAGTTATTTTAGTCGGTGAGCCGCACCCGCAGCGCCGCGATCGCCCCATTCGCCGCGATCGCACGGCCTTCAAACTGCAACCCAAACCTTCCGCTTCTGACTAGTATTCTGCGGCGCAAGTTCAGATACTATTCTCCGGGGGCTAGGGAGCAGGGGGGCTAGGG
>NZ_JADEXE010000361.1 GCF_015207265.1 Nodosilinea sp. LEGE 07298
GTCTGCAATGGGAAGACAAATCGTTTTATCGCCTGCGGTTCCACGCTTCCGTCGTTGCTTGGCCATCACGTTGGCCTCCTAAGCGCTCTACCCCTATTTTACTCGACACAAACTTGGGTGGAACTAGGACCAAGCCAATTTAGTGGCTCGGTTTAGCTGGGGCATTCCCTTTGTGATTCGGCAGGCGGCGGTGATGTGGCGCGAGGGCAAACCAATTGAGGAAATCGTGGCCCCCGCCTCCGCCCCGGCCTTGGGCAGCGGCGTCTCGGCCTACGACCTGGTGATTACCACTACCAGCGAACGGTTTTTGGTGCACTGCTTTGGCGCACCAGAGCAGGAGGCCGACCTGGAGGCGATCTATGCCCTGGCCCTAATGCGCCGTCCCAACGCCGAACTGTTGCGGCAAATGCTAGATGAAACGGATCTGGAAGCCCGGCTGCAAGGCTTGAAAGAACGATACGGCTTTATTTTGGTTGAACAGCTGCGGCTGGATGAAAAACTGACCCAGTTTTTGCGGGCCTATTTGCTGGCCGACCTACACCGCACCAGCCAGCGGGTGCAAACCCTAAATGACCGTGCTATTGCTTGGCTGGAGCTACAGGTGGAAGATAAAGCACGCGGCATTGCCGACACCGCCGAGAAACTGGAGGAAGACGCCCTGGCCGAAACCCTACTGGACTTGACTCACCACCAGTTTTGGCGCAGCGAAGATGCGGGTATGCAGTATTTAGTGCCTCGCTTTGTAGAAGGCTGGCAGTACGACCGATACTGGACGCGCAGTTTGCTAGAGATTGCCGAGTCGTTTCAGCCCTACATGGGGCAAGACAGCCAGAAACGGGTCTCACGCTTTGAGAAGGTGCTGAGCTTTAACCCAGATTTTGACGATGTGAATGATGTGCTGACAGATGTGGAAAAGCTACAGCAGCGAGGGAGACTGGCAGACGGCAACCAGGCCGAGCAAGACACAATTTTGTGGTTGCAAAAGGGACAGCTGGTCTATCGTCAAGAGCGCTATGCTGACGCATTGGAATGTTACCTGACTGCTGAAAAGCACCTAACTGCCAACTTTAATCAACTCCGAAAAGATTTGGCCCAGGGGTTTTATCGCGTCAGCGGCAAGTTTATCTGGCCCGGTGGTCGGGATGATGCCGTCTATTCGGCAGAAGGAGAGCATGCCATTAAACATGCTCTGGCTTTAGACATTGAGCAGAGTGACTACTATTGCCGCTTTGCTGTGATATGTGCCCTTTCCGGCGAGACAGAAAAAGCGATTGCCGCCTTCCACCAGGCGATCGCCCTCGACCCCAAGTACGCCTATTCCCACCACGGCCTTGGCAATGTGTACAGCGTTCAAGGCTGCTACGACGAGGCGATTGCTGCCTTCCACCATGCGATCGCCCTCAACCCTAAATACGCCTCTCCCCACCACGGCCTTGGCGATGTGTACTGGGCTCAGGGCTGCTACGATGAGGCGATCGCCGCCTTCCACCAGGCGATTTCCCTTGATCCAAATGGGGGTGATTTTAATTCTCTCGGGTGGCTGTATGTGGTAACTAAAGACTATGAAAATGCTAAAAAGGCTCTAGAAAGAGCGATTGAAGATGTTGGTTGGGCAAGTTTGTTTAACTATGGATTACTCTGGGCTCTACAGAAAAACTGGGAGATGGCCCAGGAAAACTGGCAAAAAGGCTATCAGCTTTGTCAGGAAGACGATAGTCCTGAAGCTGAAGCTTTTTACTGCATTGCTCTAGGTGACGCCGACAAAGGACTTGCCGACTTAAAGACCCTACTCGACCAAGAACTAATTACTTTGTGGTCAAAACGAACGTTGCTACTGGTGGCACAAGTCATGCAGCGATGTCCAGAATTTGAAGAAACAGCTAAACAAGCTGCTGATATGCTTGAAAGCTCTTTACCTTAATGAGGTTTTAACCTGCTTCAACCCCTATTCCAAAACAAACCCACTACAGCAGTAATTATCCGTTTTTGGGGATGCCCCAACTTCTGGCTCGTTGCCCGATATCTCCTAGCGGCAACGAACAATCAGTACAGTTACCAAATTTTGGCCAGCTTCAACTCAAACCTCGGCAGTTCAGGTTCGCAACTAACCAACTCAGGATTGTCTAAAATCTCCGGTGATTGCTCGGGCCGATAGATATAAACTTGACGCTGCTTGCGATCAATTAACAACCCCAACCGCACCCCATTGGCCATATATTCAGCCATCTTGTCTTGCAAACTTGCCAACGTATCACTACTCGGCCGTAGCTCTACAACAAAATCAGGCGCGATCGGTGCAAACGATGCCTGTTGCTCTGGTTCCAGCCTGTTCCAGCGGTCAGACAAAATCCAGGCGGCATCAGGCGATCGCATGGCACCATTCGGTAGCGTAAAGCCTGAGCTAGAGTCAAAGACCTCCCCAGTGCCATCGGCTTCTGCCCAAACATAGAGCTGTCCAAAAATCCTGCCGTTGCGGTTTCCAGTATCAGCAAAAGCTGGCGGCATCACCACAATTTCTCCATTTGCGTTCCGCTCAATCCGCAAGTCAGGATTCGTTCGGCAAAAATCATAGAACTGTTCATCACTCATCTGCGGCATGGCGAGGAGTGATGAAAGATTGATCGGTAATGGTGTCTGAACGGATTTAACCAGCAGGCTAGACATGGTTAACCTGGCCCCATCCATGAATATGCCGATATCTTAGCGAATTGTCCGGTAGAGTCAGACTCTACCCTCGTTCGCAATTTGCTTGCTCAGCCACAGCACCGGCAGCAGCCCCACCAGAATGATCGCTAGGGCCGGAGCCGATGCCTCGATCAACCGCTCATCGGCGGCGTACTGGTAAACCCGCACCGCCAGAGTATCGAAGTTAAACGGGCGAATAATCAGCGTAGCGGGCAGTTCTTTCATCACATCCACAAACACCAGCATGGTGGCGGTGAGCAAGCTGCTGCCCAGCAGCGGGCGGTGCACATTCAGCAGGGTTTGGTTAGGAGTTTGGCCCAGGCTGCGGGCGGCATCGTCGAGGGAAGGCTTAATTTTGCTCAAGCCTGCTTCTACCGCCCCAAAGCTGACCGCTAAAAACCGCACCAGGTAGGCAAACAGCAGCGCAATAATGGTGCCGCTCAGCAGCAGTCCGGTGGAAAAGCCAAAGGTCTGCCGCATCCAGGCATCGATCGCATTGTCAAACCGGGCCAGTGGTATCAGCGTGCCCACGGCAATCACCGCGCCGGGCACAGCGTAGCCCAGATTGGCCCCCTGCACCGCCAGCTTGAGCGCGGGCGTGTGGTTGAGTCGCAGGCCGTAGGCCATCACCAGCGCCAGCAGCACCGCCAGCACCGCCGCCAGCACCGCCAGCACCAGGCTGTTGAGGCTGAGCCATACAAAGTCGCCATTGAGGGTGTCTTCAGCATTGCGAATCGTCATCGCCAGCAGCAGTCCGGTGGGAATAATCAGGCCCAAGAGCACGGGTGCGGCACAGGCCAGCCAAGCCCCTGCGGCCCGCAGCCCCCCCAGCGAGTGCCGAGACTGCGACACCGATCGCCCCATGCCCTGGTAGTAGCGGGCCTGCCGCCGCGATCGCTGCTCTAGCAGCACCAGTGCAAAGATAAACAGCAGCAGCACCGCCGAGAGCTGCACCGCCGCCGGGCGATCGCCCATGCCGAACCAGGTGCGGTAGATACCCGTGGTAAAGGTGGCGACGCTGAAGTACGCCACCGTGCCAAAGTCGTTCAGGGTTTCCATTAGGGCCAGGGCGGTACCGGCGGCGATCGCCGGTCGAGCCAGGGGCAGCGCCACCGTGCGAAAGCTGCGCCAGGGATCACAGCCCAGCGATCGACTGGCCTCTAGCGTGGCAGTCGATTGCTCTAGAAAGGCCACCCGCGCCAGCAGGTACACGTAGGGGTACAGCGTCAGGCTAAAGAGCAGAATCGCCCCGCCCACTGAGCGGATATTGGGAAACCAGTAGTCGGTAGCTCGCTGCCAGCCGAATAGGCCGCGCAGCGCCGTCTGCACCGGGCCAAAGTATTCCAGCGTGTCGGTATAGACGTAGGCCAAAATGTAGGTGGGGGCGGCCAGCGGCAGCAGCAGCAGCCACTCAAACCAGCGCCTGCCCCAAAACTGGCAGGTGCTCACCAACCAGGCCGTGCTCACTCCAATCACCAGCACCCCCAGGCCCACGCCCACCATCAGCACCAGCGAGTTGCGAATGTACTCAGGCAGCACCGTGGCTGCCAGGTGGCCCCAGGCATCGCTGGTGTTGGTAAACAGACTGGTGAGAATGATCGCCACCGGCAGCAGCATTACAAGGGCAATCAGCGCAACGCTCACCGTCCAGCCGTCAGGCCGGGGCAGCGCCGCTTTCCAGGGAATGCTCAAGGATTTCATGCCGGTGTTTATTGCTACCCATTCCTTTTAGCACAGAACGAAACCCCGGCCACCACAGGCCGCTCAAAAGTCTGCGCCCAAAAGGCTGCGTTAGCGGCCCCTGCGCGATCGCTGGGCTAGATCTGGGCTGCATCGAAGAACCAGAGGAAAGAATTTAGGGCCGATTGGGGCGGCAAACACCCCGAGTTTTCCTTACTGAAGTATGCTTTGCAGTGAGTTCCTGCGGGGCTGATGCCACCGCTGCCACCGCCGCGGTTTTCGCCCCCCTCTAACCAGCGCTCAACGTTCCAGTGCAGACCCGCCCATGGATATTCTCAACCTACTGACCCGCCTGCTGCTGTGGCTTGGCCTCGCCTACTTTCTGTGGTGGATTCTGAGAAAGTTTATTCCAGCCGCCTTTCTGACCTGGTTTGGTGGGGCGATCATCTTGACGCTGATTGCTGCGTCGTTTTTGTTTCCTGAAGATAATACTATCGGGGTATTTGGGCAGTTTTTAGCGTTTCCGCTCACACCCCTGGGCGCGGTGATCACACTGCTGCTGTTCTCCCGCAGCAGTGGCTTTGAAAAGCAAAGTGCGCGGATGGTGACCGCAGCGCTGATGATTTTAATAATTAGCAGTCTGCCCCTGGTGGCGCGAGCGCTGGTCAATCAGTCAGAAAGTGCGGTGCAGCGGGCCTATGCCAGCCAGCAGCGGCTCTGTAGTGACATTTGCCCAGCGATTGATCAGGTGCCGGTAGACCGAGCTGTATCGCTGGTCGTAATTGGTGAGAACGCCGATGCCTACCGCCTTACCAACGCCCTCAACAGCCGCATTGATGCCGGCAACGACCTCGACCCAGTGCTGGTGGCCCGCCTCAACAGCGCCGCCAATGTGTACAACCGCATTAGCGCGGCTCGTCCGTTTGTCACGGTCACGGCCGGGCCACGGTATGGCACAGAGGCCGAACAGGAAGCCGTTCGGCAAGACATTCGCCAGCAGTTGACCAGCCGTGGCGTGCCCCCCGAGAGCATTCGAATCGAGAGTATGGGTACCAACATTCGCGGGGCGGTGCTCGACCAACGAGAATTTTTAACCGAACAGGGGCTGTTTACGGAGCCGGTTCGAAGCGGCCCCTTTGAGACCGCTCGCAGCAACCGCGACGCCAATCGAGTGGTGCTAGTGGCCCCTGCCCTGACGATGCGTCGCGCTGCGCTGGCCTTTGAGAATGTAGGCATTCAGGTTGTGGCGGCTCCCACCGAACTCTACAGCACAATTGGCTTGAGCGATCGCGACACCCTGGCACGCTTAGCTGATCTAGTTCCTGACGTCAATGCGCTGGCGCTGACTACGCGCTACTGGAGCGAGCTGTTGGGGGCTATTTACTATTACCTCCAAGGCTGGCTGCCACCCTTTAGTATGCAATGGGAGCAGGTGGTTGAGACCCTACCCTAGATGGGCCTAGGACCAAAGCCTGCGCCCCTGTGCCC
>NZ_JADEXE010000362.1 GCF_015207265.1 Nodosilinea sp. LEGE 07298
GACCAGCCTTTTGCTGCGGACTGGTGGGCATGAAGGCATCTCGGGGGCGAATTAGCTTTGCACCGGTGGGAGAGCGGTTAAACGGGCTGGCCATCAACGGCCCCCTGGGGCGCACTGTAGCCGATGCGGCAGCGCTTCTAGATGTGCTCAGCGGCTATGAATTGGGCGATCCCTACTGGCTGCCCGACCCCAACCCTTCATTTTTGGCGGGACTAAGGACGCCGCCTAAGCCGCTGAAAATTGGCTATGTAACCCGCCTTGACCCGATTGGTGAGGTTGACCCGGTGTGTCGCCAGGCCATCTACGAAACTGTGCAGCAGGTCGAAGACCTGGGCCATAGCGCTGAAGAAGTCACGTTCCCTGACCTGGACGATCTAATTGAGCCCTTTGTAGTGGTCTGGGAGTGCGTACTAGCGGAAGTGGGTGTGCCTTGGATTGTGATGGAAAAAATGAACCGCTGGCTCTACTGGCGGGCCTGGCGCATCAACAGCGGCGCTTACCTGCGGGCAGTCTCAAAGCTTCAGCAGGTGGCCCGCCAAATTGTGCGGTTTTGCCACCCCTACGACGTGCTGATTTTGCCGGTGTATATGCACCCGGCCATCAAGGTGGGGGAATGGAAAAAGCTGCGATCGCCCCAAATTCTTAAAAACGTGATCAACTGGGTCGCCCCCTGCCCGCCGTTTAACGCCAGCGGCCAGCCAGCCCTGGCCATTCCTCGGGGGTTTGACGCCAATGGGGTACCCGTGGGCGTGCAGCTAGTGGGTCGCCCCGCCGATGAAGCCACGCTACTGGCGCTGGCCGCCCAGCTTGAGCAGGCTAACCCCTGGAGTCACCAGCGCCCTGCCTTTGCTGAAGAAACTAATGCCTAGGGCTGGCGATGCTGAGCTATCGTCGTCGAGCCAGTTTAGGCGCTAACGACTCAGTTGACTAACAAGCTACAGCAAACTAATTCGCTCTGCTCTCGCTGCTAAAATGAACGGGATTAAAAGTCTGTTCTGCTTTGAAATAAATTTCACAGCAGTTTGATCCCACTATATCTGGGGCAGTACCCCCGGTTGGCTCCTTATGGAATACGATCCGCTCCAGGACAGGCAACGGTTTAACACCTTTTCAACCCCAAACAAAATCCGCCAGCGCGCTCTGCTGATAGCCTTAGGGGCAGGGGTGGTCGTCATCGTAGGGAGTGCCCTGGCCCTGGGGCTGATATCGCTGCCAGCACAGCTTACCTGGGCTGGCTGGTTGACGATTGGCGTGACCCTGGCCGCTTTTTTGCTCAACGCCCTGACGCCCCTGCCAGCGGAGGCCATTTTTTTGGCGGCTCTAGCCACGCTGCTGCTGTCTGGGGTGCTCGACACCACTACTGCGCTGGCTGGGTTTAGCAACCCCGGCATGATGACGGTGGGCGTACTGTATATCGTTGTCGCTGGATTGCAACAAACTGGCGGCCTGGATATTATTTCGCGATCGCTGCTGGGTCTACCTAAGGGGCAAACCACGGCCTTACTGCGGCTGCTGCTGCCGGTACTAGGCCTGAGCGCCTTTCTCAACAACACACCGCTGGTAGCGATGTTTATTCCGGTGGTCAGTGACTGGTGCCGCAAGCTGCGCATCAGCCCCTCCAAGCTGATGATTCCGCTCAGCTATGCGGCGATTATGGGAGGGATGTGTACGCTAATTGGCACTAGCACTAATCTGGTGGTCAACGGGCTGTTAGTCACCGAAACCGACTACCCCGGCCTCAATCTGTTTGACCTGGTGCCGGTGGGGGTGCCCTGCGCGATCGCCGGTTCCCTGATGCTGGTGTTGGCTCAGCGCTGGGTGTTGCCCCAGCGCAAACCCGCCATTACCGACGCTGATGACCCGCGCGAATATACGGTAGAAATGGTGGTTGAAGATCACAGCCCCCTGGCGGGCAAAACCGTTGAGCAAGCTGGGCTGCGCCACCTGCCAGGACTTTACCTAACCGAGATTCAGCGACAGGGTCGGCTGCTGACCGCCATTGGCCCTCAAGAGACCCTGCAAGAGCAAGACCAACTGGTGTTTGTAGGCATGGTTGACTCCATTGTTGATCTCAACCAAATTCGCGGTCTCCAGCCTGCTACCGACCAGGTTTTTAAGCTCGACACTCCCCGCACCGAGCGTACCCTGATCGAGGCTGTTGTTTCAAACACTTGCCCCCTGGTGGGCGTTACGATTCGCCAGGGCAAATTTCGCAGCCGCTATGGGGCGGTGGTGCTGGCGGTGGGTCGCAACGGCGAGCGCTTGCCCGGCAAAATTGGCGATATTCGCCTGCAAACTGGCGATACTTTGCTGCTAGAGACCAACCACGCGTTTTTGGAAGAGCGCCGCGCCTCACGCGATTTTTATCTGGTTAGTGAAATCCCCAACTCAGACCCCCTGCGCCACGATCGCGCCCCCATTGCCTTGGCCATCTTAGTACTGATGGTAGCCCTGGCCACCTCCGGCTGGATGGATATGCTCCACGCCGCTACCCTGGCGGCGTTGCTAATGGTAATTCTGGGCTGCTGCTCGTTTCGGCAGGGCTTTCGCACCATTGATTGGTCGGTACTGCTGGTGGTCGCTGCCGCCCTGGGCCTGGGTAAGGCGCTAGAGGTCACCGGGGCAGCGGCGGCGCTGGCGGGCGGGGTGCTGAGCCTGGGCGGCGATAACCCCTGGCTTGCCCTGATTATTGTCTACGGCGTTACCACCGTGCTCACCGAAGTGATTACCAATAACGCGGCGGCGGCGGTGGTGTTTCCGATTGCGCTATCGCTATCTCAAAGCTTAGGGGTGAGCTTTATTCCCTTTGTCGTGTCGATCATGATTGCGGCCTCAGCCAGCTTTAGCACGCCCATTGGCTACCAGACCAACCTGATGGTCTATGGCCCCGGTGGCTATAAATTCACCGACTTTCTGCGGGTAGGCATTCCGTTTAACCTGGCCTTTTGGCTACTCACGGTACTGATTGCCCCTCGGGTGTATCCGTTCTAATGCGCTTTGGTTAAAACGAACCAGGGTCTAGATCGCGCCAATTTGGCTAAATCTAGACCCTGGTCAAGAGACTGCGGATTAGAAAGGGCTGAGTTCCCCTTAGCAGTAGCTCTATGCCTTCCCAGCAGGCTCGAACTTGTGGGCATGGTCTTGCAAAAGCGAGCTGACCTGGTTGAGCACGCTGTCGCCGCCCTTTTTCTGAATGGTGTGGCGCTCGGGGTAGAAGTCGGGTTGGTCGAGGTTGCGAGAAATGGCCTGCTGCACCTGGTCTGCAATCAGGGCAGACAGATCGCCGCGAGCATTTTCCCGCTGGAAGTTGGCTCCTTCCTCAGTGGTAGCGTAAAGAGGCGGCAGCCGGTTGAGGGCATAGGCGGCAATATCGCCTAAATCAAGGGTCTTGTCGGAGGTAGACTCAATTTCGGCTACCCGCGCAATGGCCTCGGTCAGCACCAGTTCTTCCATCACGTTGATGAACTGCTTGCGGGGTACGGCCACCACTTCGCCTGTTAGCAGGGCACCCATCAAGCGATCGAGGGCCATGTATTCTTCGATGGAAAGCTCAGCAGCAGTATCGCAGATGCGACCCACTTCAGCTTCCATGGCGGGGGTGAGGTAGCCGTCTTGTAGGGCTTGCTCAACAATTTTTTCGATAGTCATTTGGTCAAAAGCTCCATAAAACGGGTGGATTAACGGCTTTACTACAATCAGGGGACCGGCACATCAGTGAGGGTAGATATCCACCTGGGTTTAGTGTGCCCTAATCAATTTGGCAGGCTACACAGAACGTATGAAGACTGCTGAGGAGAGTAGTGACGAAATTAAGAATATTTGAGGAAGCCAATGGCATGCTTCCAGATCTGATGCTTCCTCTGGTCGTCGGTTTCTACGCAGATGCACTGCGGGTCTTGCCACAGGACACGACCCGAAATGACATCGCCAGTGATGAGCTTGACTTCAACAGAGGCTTTATCGCGAATCACATTTTGAACCTGGCGCACGCTTGGCAACCCGGCGGCAAACTCTTGAGACATGGTGCTACGCCACTGAACTTATGCTGGTCTTACGTTACCCCGTTTGCCCTACGGAGGTGACAGGGAGAGGCAATTTGTTAGGGAAAGTTGCGGTAAGTGAGGGATTTGAGTCGCTCGGGTTTGTAACGTAGTTTTTGGCCTGTCAGGCAGTGTTGGATTTACCAAGGCTCAGAAGACCGATACAGTTCTGAGCGAATTCATCGGAACAGTTGCATGAAAACTAACTGTTCTGGGAGCAATTTGTACTGGCTGCATCTGTTCCGGTCGCCTTAAGTAGATGAGAATTGAGCTATCGAACACCGCCATCACGGTTTTTGCTCAGGCGAGCAGCGTTCCTCCATATGGCTCTCTAATTAATTAGAGGGCGATCGCCATCATCAAATGTTGTCACCCCCACTGTCGGCTTGTGAGGCACTGGGGGCGGCTGGAGTGCGCAATTCGCGATCCGTTCCGGAATCGCCTAAGCAAAACCGGGTCACATCCCAACATCCAAGGATCTGCCATGCTTAGAACCTCTAGCCACATTTCCAAAACAGTTCACACCCCTCAGGGCTTGGGCCAACGCTTACAAAGTGCAATGACTCAGTTTTGGCGCTTTAGTCGCTTCTATGGCGACTATCAATCTCTACCTCCAGCGGAGCGTCGACGGTTTGTCATTGAGCGGCAAAAGCGAGACCAATAACTTGGTTCCTGGTTGGTGTTAACTGGCTGACTGCATTTGGGGAATGGTGGGCAGTGCTCACCATTCCCTGCCAAGGTGTCTAACCTATTCCCGAAATGCCTATCTGATGCACCCCAAACAGACTTTAGGCATTGCTTTTCCTTTTTGCACACGCTGCGCCAGCGCTAACTAGGGGGCTCGACCATGACTGGGTAAGCTTCTTTATCTATGAGCCCAAGATTGTGCAGCTATTTTTGCCGACGGGTGCAAGCGTTATCTAACCTGCAATAGATTACAGATACAGACCTCACGAGGTTGTACGGAAGGGCGATCGCTACATGCCCAATCGTTATCTCTACGTCAGTTATCAAAAGCCTAGCTTATCAATCGGTTCAGATAATTATGACGATGGGCTGTAGTAGAGCATGGCAGCTGCAGCAAATTTAAGCATAGACTTAAAGATATCGTCCAAGCTGAAAGTATAGATATCTATCTTCTGTTTGGCGTCAAGGTCAGGTTTGATCGGCCTCGTCTCTCTTCTAGAGACACTCTCTATTCATAGGTGAATTTTTGACAGGTGTTTTCGTAGCGGCGGGCAAGTGCTCGCTACCACCACACACATTCGATCGGCATGGAGCTTATAACCATGAACAAGTTTGACTCAACTAAACTGCGAACCAGATTTGACAACACTAGCGAAGGCTGGCTAGTGCAGGTCTATAGTGGCGATCGCCGTCTGCTCTGCGTGCTCGAGTCGTCTCACGCCTGGATTTTTGTGCTGGGCTGTGGGTTTGGTCTCCTACTGGCGGTGGGGTGGTTTAACCTCGCCAGTCACAGTCCGTCCACGACGTATGAGCCAGCAACAACTCCCCCCGAAATGTGGATTGATTAGCCACAGCTCTTCGAGTTTGCCTAGGGTTGTCAGTGATGCAATATCCGTGATCGGATTTTTGCCTACGAGAGCGATCGCAGCTCCGCCAATTTTTGCAGCGGTGCCCACTGTGACAACAATAGATGAGACAGCTAAGCCAGTCCGAATTAAAGTAGAAGGAACGGTTATCGCGCATGTCAGACTCTATGCCATCGCAGCTCTTGAATCATGAACATAATGGAAAAGCTGCC
>NZ_JADEXE010000363.1 GCF_015207265.1 Nodosilinea sp. LEGE 07298
CCTCCAGGGCCGCCCGCAGGCTAAAGGCCACCCCCTCCAGCACCGCCCGAATTAGGTCGCCCTGGGTGTGGGCCAGCGATAGATTTACCCAGGCCCCTCGGGTATCGGGGTCCATATAGGGGCTGCGCTCGCCCGCTAGATGAGGGAGAAACAGCACACCGCGCGACCCCGGCTGAGACTGTTCCGCCAGGGCCATTAAATCGGTAAATGGGAGGTCAGGGGCGAAAGTGTCGCGATACCAGCGCAGGGCACCCCCCGCCGCCAGGGTTACCCCCACCAGAATATAGCCCCCATCGGCATGGCAAAACAGGTGCACTCGCCCTTCAGGGTCGGGGGTAGGCTGGTCACAGGGGGCAAAAATCACCCCCGAGGTGCCGATGCTGAGGCTGCCCCGGCCCAGGTGCCGCTCAGAAATGCCCAGGCCGATCGCCGCCGCTGCATTGTCGCCACCTCCCGCCACCACAGGCAGTCCTTCGGGTAGCCCAATACGCTCAGCCATAGCCGATTGCAGCCGCCCGGCGACGGCGGTCGAGTCAATGACGCGGGGAAACAGGTCGAGACTGATATCTAGAGCAGTCAGGATGTCTTGATCCCACTGCCGACTGGCCAGGTTTAAACAGCCAATGCCAGAGGCATCTGAGGGTTCGGTCACGGCTTCCCCGGTTAACACATAGCCCAGATAGTCTTTGGGCAGCAGAATGCGCCGCACCTGGTTGTAGGCCTGGGGTTCCTCACTGCGCAGCCAGACAAGTTTTGGCAATTGGAAGCCTGTAATCGCCGGGTTGCCGGTGCGCTGAATTAGCTCCTGCCGGGGCACCGCCGCTTCAATTTCATCAACCGCTTTGCCCGTGCGCTGGTCATTCCACAGAATCGCCGGGCGAATCACCTGACCCGCCCCATCTAGCGGCACCATACCGTGCATCTGGCCCGAAAGCCCCAGGGCAAGTACGTTCTGCCCGTTGAGCTGTCCTGCCACAGTCCTCAGTGCCGTCAACGTGGCATCTACCCAATCGGATGGATGCTGCTCGGTCCAGCCGGGGTGCGGCGTCAACAGGGGATAATTCTGGGTGGTTTGGGCCACCACCTGGCCCTGCAGATCAACGGCGATTGCTCGCACGCCGCCCGTCCCCAGATCCAAACCAATCACTACGTCCGCCAAGTTAATCTCTCCAATGCTTTAGTTGCCATTCTTGCTCTGTTAGTTCAGCTCAGCCAGCGACGGCTGCGTGGGGCCAGTCCTTTCGCTAGCGGCAGCGGGCGGCTCACTGGGTTCCCCCGTCGCCACGATCGGCTCATCCAGACGGCTTTCCTCCCAGGTGATCAGGCGCGCGCCGCCTTTGCGGGTGAAGTAGCTCCACAGCCACTGGATCATCACTAGCAGCTTGTTGTCAAACTCAATCAGAAAGTAGATATGAACGAAAATCCAGATCAGCCAGGCCGGCAGGCCCGAGAGTTTAAACCGCCCCATATTCACCACTGCCTCGTGGTGGCCAATCACCGCCAGGCTGCCTGCATCGTTGTAGTGAAAAGCGGGTAGATCGCCGCCCCGCAGCCGCTGCTGAATCAGCTTGGCCACATAGGCCCCCTGCTGCATCGCCACGGGCGCAACCCCTGGCAGCGGCTGGTCACCCTGGTGGGCAAAGTGGGCCAGATCGCCCACCACAAAGATGTTGGGCTGCCCCGGCAGGCTGAGGTCTGGGTTCACCATCACCCGACCTGCCCGATCGAGCTGGGCACCGGCCCGGGCGGCCAGCACCTTGCCCATCGCCGAAGCCCGCACCCCAGCGGCCCAGAGAATAGTTTTGGCCCGAATCTGCTCGGTGCGATCGCCCTGGCGCACCGTCACCATATTGTCGTCAATGTCGGTCACCAGCGATTGGGTGCACACCGTAACGCCCAGATCTTTCAGGGCCTCGGCGGCTTTGGCCGACAGTTTGGCGGGGTAGGGCGGCAGCACGCGATCGAGCCCTTCCAGCAGCAGAATGCGGGTTTCGGTGGTGTCAATGTGGTGAAATTCGTCCCTAAGCGTGTGGGAGGCCAGCTCGGCCAGCGCTCCGGCCAGCTCTACGCCAGTTGGCCCGCCGCCCACCACTACAAACGTCAGCCAGGCCCGTCGTCGCTCTGGGTCCGACTCTTTTTCAGCCGCTTCAAACGCGCCAAAAATTCGCTTGCGCATTTCTAGGGCATCTTCAAGGGTTTTGAGCCCCGGTGCAGCCTCGGCCCACTGGTCATGGCCAAAGTAGTGGTGGCTGACGCCCGTGGCTACAATCAGCGTATCGTAGGGCAGGGTGGTGTGGTTTAGCGTTACCTGCTGCTGCTCGGGGTCAACATCAATCACCGTGTCCATCAAAACTTTGACGCGGCGATAGCGGCTCAGAATCGCTCGCAGGGGGGATGAAATATCTCCGGGTGATAGCTTGCCAGTCGCAACTTGGTAGAGCAGCGGCTGAAATAAATGAAAGTTCCGTTTATCGATCAGGGTGACTTCAATTTGCTTAGATTTTCCTAAGGCCTTAGCGGCATAAAGGCCGCCAAACCCACCACCAACAATCACAACTTGATGGGGGTTGGTTTCGCTAGCTGTAGCTGCCATGGATCTGACTCCATCTCGAATGGTTTTCTGCTGAAGTCAGCGGAGGGATTACCCTCGGTTGAGGGCAGACTTCAGCGCGATCGCAAGGGCTCTATCCAGCAAACTAGCTCGGTCAATTTATAAACAAATGTTGCCAATCCTAACAACCAAACGATAGAGGCGATCGCCGTTTTACCCCAAAAGCTAGGTTCTGAATTAAAGCTGTCTAACCTTTAGTGTAAGGATTCAAAAGAGTCTTGTGGGCTGAAAGGTTCTCCTAGTCAACCTCAGCGCTGCTTCAGGCTAGCCTCAAAGCATTATTTGGTCAAAACTCCCTACAGATATTCGAAGTGAATTTTGGTTGGCAAAAAAAGTTCTATTTAAATCTCAAAAGCCATCCCCAACTGGGGATGGCTTAGATTGGATTGACGTCAGGGCCTAGTTTGGGCTAGTCATCTCTGGGCAGGCGCGGTGCGACACTGATGTTGTCGCTGTTGTCGCACCCGACCCAACGTTAACTTGGGCTTTTTGCCAGGGGCAAGGGGCTACATCATGCCCATGCCGCCCATGCCACCCATGCCGCCCATGCCACCCATACCGCCCATGCCACCCATGCCGCCCATGCCGCCCATACCGCCCATGCCGGGGTCGCCAGCGGGAGCTGGAGGCTCAGGAATTTCGGCGACCAGGGCCTCGGTGGTGAGCACCATACCCGCGATTGAAGCGGCGTCTTGCAGAGCCGACCGCACGACTTTAGCCGGGTCGATAATGCCCGCCTGAATCAAATCTTCGTAGGCCCCGCTGAGGGCGTTGTAGCCCATCGGGAAGCTCATCGCCCTCACCTTTTCGACAATCACAGAGCCCTGCTGGCCAGCGTTGTCGGCAATTTGCCGCAGGGGCGATTCCACCGCCCGCATGACAATGTCAACTCCGATCGCTTCTTCCGCGCTGAGAGAGGCCTTGAGCGCCTCTAGCTTGGGAGCCAGGTGTAGCAGAGTGGCACCGCCGCCGGGGACAATGCCTTCTTCTACAGCAGCCTTGGTGGCGCTGAGAGCATCGTCAATGCGCAGCTTGCGATCTTTGAGTTCGGTTTCGGTGGCGGCCCCGACTTTGATCACCGCGACGCCGCCAGCCAGTTTAGCCAGCCGCTCAGAGAGCTTCTCTTTGTCGTAGTCAGAATCGGTGCGATCGAGTTCCTGACGAATCTGGGCGATGCGCTTGTCGATGTCGCCTTTGTTGCCCGCATCAGAGACCAGAGTGGTGGTGTCTTTGGTGATGGTGACCTTGGTGGCGGTGCCCAGCATCGACAGGTCGGCAGTTTCCAGGCTGAGACCGATTTCTTCGGAGATCACCTGACCGCCGGTTAGCACGGCGATGTCTTGCAGCATGGCCTTACGGCGATCGCCAAAGCTAGGCGATTTAATTGCCGCTACGTTGAGCACGCCACGCGCCTTGTTGACCACCAGGGTAGCCAGGGCCTCGCCCTCAATGTCTTCGGCAATAATCAGCAGGGGAGCACCCTCACGGGCGACCCGCTCCAGCACCGAAACCAGGTCCTGGATGGAGCCAATTTTTTTATCGACAATCAGGATGCGGGCGTTGTCTAGCTCGGTCACCATCCGCTCTTGGTCGGTGACGAAATAGGGGGAAATATAGCCGCGATCGAACTGCATCCCTTCGACAACGTCCAGTTCGGTGTAGAGCGATTTGGACTCTTCTACCGTAATGACGCCGTCTTTGGTGACTTTGTCCATGGCTTCGGCAATCATGTGGCCGATTTCTTCGTCGCTGCCCGCCGATACGGTGGCGACTTGGGCAATGGTGGCATTGCCTTCAACGGGCTTGGCCACGGCAGCAATTTCGCTCACCAGCACATTCACGGCTTTTTCAATGCCGCGACGCAGGCTAACCGGGTTAGTCCCTGCGGCCACGTTCTTCAGCCCTTCTTTGACCATCGCCTGGGCCAGCACGGTGGCGGTGGTGGTACCATCGCCTGCCAGATCTTTGGTCTTGGAGGCTACCTCTTGCATGAGGCGAGCGCCCAGGTTTTCAAAGGGATCTTCTAGATCGATTTCTTTGGCAATGGTGATGCCATCGTTGACGATCTGGGGTGCCCCGTACTTTTTCTCGAGAACGACGTTGCGCCCCCTGGGGCCGAGGGTAATTTTAACGGCGTCGGCTAGGGCGTTGACGCCTTTTTCGAGGGCCTGTCGCGACGCCTCATCAAAGGAAACTCTTTTTGCCATGTCCTGTCTTTCAGCTCTCCAGAGACAAACTTAGCACTCACTGCGTGCGAGTGCTAACCCAGCTAGATTACCGCTGTACGGGACGGCCGGTAAGTCGCAATAACCGATCCTCGACAAATCTTCGACTCAATGGGTGGGGGGTAACTAAAGAGCAGGATTAGGGAAATGCCTGTTTTGAAGGCGATCGCTTCCTTCGACTCCGCTTAGCGTGCGCTTCGACTCCGCTCAGCGAACGCCCGCTCAGTGAACGGTTCCTGAGCGGAGTCGAAGGAGCCGTCTGGAATGAGCCTGACAGTGGTCAGGGCAGCTGCTGCAAGAGCCAGAGGCCGTTAGTGTGCGCTTCGACTCCGCTCAGCGAACGCCCGCTCGGTGAACGGTTCCTGAGCGGAGTCGAAGGAGCCGTCTGGAATGAGCCTAACAGTGGTCAAGGCAGCTGCTGCAAGAGCCAGAGGCCGGTGGTGGTCATACCCGAGTCATCGGGGCGCACCAATAAAAAGTGAAGGCCCTGGCTGTCCCGCTTGCGCTGCTCAAATCGCTGACCGGCGCTGGCAACGTCGGAATCGTCGAAGGTAGTGAAAACCCAGCGATCGCTCAATCCAGCCTCCAAAATCAACCCGTCGGGCTCCCCCCGCAGGTAGCTCAACCAGGCGGGAGAGTGGGCCTGAATCCACTGGGCCAGAACCATCGCCTGTCGCCCCGCATCCACCACCACCCCTGGAATGGGCGCGGTGCTAGCCAGCCCTAGACGGGAGGGCATTAGATCTGGGGGCAGGTGGCGCAGGGGAATGGGTTCGTAGGGCAGGGTTTGCTCAAAGTCGTAGGCCGACAGGGCGGTAAAGCCCCAGCGATCGCCCCACAGATTTTCAGGCAGGGGCACCGGGGGCGGCGACTCGATGTGCAGCGGGTTATAGGG
>NZ_JADEXE010000364.1 GCF_015207265.1 Nodosilinea sp. LEGE 07298
GATGGGTGGATGGGTGGATGGGTGGAGCGATTCCTGGTCCTGTAGCAAGTCAGAAGCAGCAGTGGAGTCTACAGAAGCCGACTTGAGACTCGCCTCATCTTCCTTACCTTCCTCATCTCTCTCACTCTCTCCACTCCCCAGCGCTGCCAAGATCCGTCCAATTCGGCGAATGTGGCCTGAAAATGTGGATAGGCTCTGCTCGATCGACTGCTCGTCGCCGATGTCGGCTAGCACTTGCCCAAACCAGGGCAGCTCTACCGGCTCGCGGGCGGGAATGTAAAGACCAGCACGGGCCATTAGCGCCGCTAGGCCCAGGGTTTTGAGGGTAACGGTTTTGCCGCCGGTATTGGGGCCGGTAATGGCCACCACCCGCAGGTCGGGGCGAATCAGCAGGTTGATTGGCACCACCTCCGGGCCTTGCTCATGGCGCTGCTGCCATACCAGCAGGGGGTGGCGCAGCTGGCGCAGGGTAGTCTGCTCGTGGGGCTCGATAAAGCGGGGCGGATTTGCCCACAGCCACAGCGAGTAGCGGGCACGGGCATGGGCCAAATCTAGCTCGGTGACAATCGCCAGCAGCGCCGACAGATCGTCGTAAACCATCGCCACCGCATCACTGAGCTGGCGCAGAATGATCTCTTCCTCAGTTTTTTCCTGGCGCTGTAGCTGGCGCAGGCGGTTGCCCAGCTCGACCACGGCCTGGGGCTCAATGTAGAGGGTGGCCCCACTGGCCGAGGCATCGTGAACAATGCCGGGTACGGCATCTTTTTGGGGCGCTTTGACCGGCAGCACAAAGCGATCGCCCCGCTGGGTAATCAAAGCCTCCTGCATGGCCCCGGCCTGGCGCTGCAAAATGCGCTGTAGCCGCTGCTGAATATCTTGACGGGTTGATTTAATGCGATCGCGAATGCCCCCCAGCTTAGGGCTAGCCCGGTCGGTCACATCGCCGCGATCGTCAATGCAGTGGTAAATCTGCTGCTCCAGATCAGGGTGGGTACTCAGGTCGGCCACCAGTTCCTGCAGCACCGGCAGATCGTCCGGCGGCTGACTATCGATGGTGCGGCGCAGCTGGCGGGCACCGTTTAGGGTGGTTGCGATCGCCAGCAGTTCCTCACCGCTCAGCAAACCCTGGCGGTAGGCTCGCTCTACCGCCGCACCAATATCGCGAATGCCGCCAAAGTTGAGGCCATTGTTGTGTTCCTCTAGCCAGTAGGCCTCCTGGGTTTGAGCCAGCAAGGCTTGACTGGCTACCTGGCTCACAGGGGTCACCAGCGCTTGGGCCGCCAGCGTACCCATCTTGGTGGCGGCAAAAGTCGACAGATGCTGGCACAGCCGAGGCCATTCCAGCAGGTTGAGAGTTTCTTGATAAATCAACGGCAGTTCAGACAGAAAAATACGCTCGTTTAGGGCCGATACATGCTTATTAGTATAAGGAATTTAGCCTAGAGAACTCCTCTCCACTGTCGGAGGCAGCATTCCACCACCGTGATCTAACGGATTGACCTTGAAGCATAAAACCGTTAAATCCGAAGCCAATTTCGGTAAAGATACGCAACCCCTTGCCAATGCCAGTTGTTAAGCAATCCTCAATAATTGCCTAGCCTTAGCAAGCGAAGGGCATTCTAGGTTTATCTAATGTGCATACAATAACAGCGGTCATCCTTTAGACAGCAATCGTCTACCTCCTATGGCAGTAGCTTCGCCACCCTAAATCGACTACTCAAGCCATTGTCCAACTGGCTCTCGCTCTTCTGCACCTTTACGCACACTTACTCTTTCCGGTTCCTGAATCTGTGCTTGAAAATGACCTGGTCAACGCCGCTGCCTTAACGGCAACCATTGATCCCTCACCCCTCTGCGTAGACGCAGAGGACACGTTGCACCGGGTAATCGAAGCGATGGGCCAGGCCACCAAAACCTATGCTCTGGTATATCGCAGTGACGCTTTATCAGGGGTATTCAGCCACGACAACGCTGCCCAGGCCGCTACCCACCAGGTCAACTTTAGCCAGACCCCAGTCGCCCTCTGGATGACTCCAATCGACTGGCTGCGCCCCCTCAAGACCTCCCTGCCCTGGCCTCAAGGCTTTAGCAGCCTCCACCCCGAGCAGCCCTACCTCCCCGTGGTCGATCAGGCTCACCATTGGCTGGGGCTGCTGACCCCAGACGGTTTCTGTACCCTGCCCGCCGATGCTGAAACGACCTCAACTAGCCGGGCCGAGCTTACCGCTTGCCACTACTCCTCTGCCCTATTTCAGCAGCAGCAAGAGCGGCTAGCTCTGGCTCTCCAGGGAGCCCAAATGGGGACCTGGGACTGGGATCTGGCCCAGGGAACCATTGTGATTTCGGATGAGCAAGAGCGGCTATTGGGGCTGGCCCCAGGTGAGTTTGACGGCAGCTACGACACCCTCTTTACCTACCTGCACGAAAACGATCAGGCTGCTGTACACCAGGCCCTGCAGCAGTCCATTCAGCTCAAACAGCGCTACGGCGTTGAGTTTCGAGTGTTGCACCGCGATGGTCAGACCCGGTGGTTGTCGGCCCGAGGCCAGGTGTTTGATGACGGCGAACACGCCCCCCGATTGGCTGGAGTCACCCTTGATATATCGGATCAAAAGCGGGCCGAAGCCGAAATAAAGCTCCAGTCGCAGCGGGAGCGGCTGGTCGCCGAAATTGCCCAGCGCATTCGGCATCTGCTCGACTTAGACAGCATTTTGGCGCAAACCGTCACCTCGGTACAGACGTTTATCGAGGCCGATCGCGTCATTGTGATCCAGTGTGGGGCCGATATGAGCGGCGAGGTGATTCAAGAATCACAGTCTGGTGCCTACCCGCCTATGCTGGGCTGGTCGCTGCGTGACCCCTGGTCAGTAGGCGAAAAGTTTTTGGCCCACTACCGGGCCGGGCGTGGGCTGGCCGTCGAAAATATCTACACCCAAAATTTGCCCCCTAGCCAGCTAGCGTTTCTAGAATACTTTCAAATTCAGGCCGAAATAGTGGTGCCTCTGCTAGAGGATCAAACCCTGTGGGGACTGCTGATTGCCCACCAGTGCCGATCGCCGCGAACCTGGCGCACCCCCGATGTGCGGCTGCTGCAAAACCTGGCTACCCAGGTGGGCATCGCCATTCAGCAGGCTAAGATGCACCGCGAGCTAACCGTGGCCAACCAGCGGCTCAAGCGTATGGCCTACCTTGACGGTCTCACCCAGGTCGCCAACCGCCGCCGTTTTGAGCAATGCCTCGACAGAGAGTGGCGACGGATGAGCCGTGAAAATGGTCCTTTATCGCTGGTGATGGCTGACATCGACAGCTTTAAAGGTTTCAACGATCGCTATGGTCATCAGGCTGGCGACAACTGTCTGCGACTGGTGGCTCGCACCCTCAACCGAGCCGCTAAACGGCCCGGCGACCTGGTTGCCCGCTACGGCGGTGAGGAGTTTGTGCTGGTGCTGCCTAACACCGATCTCAAGGGAGCCGAAACTGTGGCCGAAGACATTCGCCTGCTGGTTCGCGGTCATCGGATAGCCCACGAAGGGTCGGCGGTGGCCAAGATTGTCACCATGAGTTTTGGGGTGGCCAGCACCCTACCCGCCAGCGGCGGTAGCCCCGCCCAGCTGATTAAGCTAGCCGATGATGCTCTCTACGCCGCCAAAAACCATGGCCGAGACCAGGTTAGGGTAACCGGAGAGCCGCTGCCGACTGAGTTCGGTCAAATCTAACTCGCCCCCTGGTGGACCAAGCTGGCGGTGGCTTAGTCGATGTTAAGGGCCTGCGAAAACAGCCCCTGGCCCAGGCGATCGCCCAATGACGCAGCTAATCGATCTGGTCTGACGTTTCAGGTTTCTGGCCTCATCTGATGGCCCAGAGTCACAATGGCGGCCACAATCGATCGCTGGGTCAGCCCTGCCTGCATCTGGTCCACAAACGATTGATCAACGCGGCGGGGGAAACCTGTTCGGGTAGCCCAACAGGCAGAGATTTTATGGTCGCCGCAAAATATCTTCTCAAGTGTACCCATTAGCCCATACCTGGCCAAATTTAGCCTGGCAGAATGAAGACGAGCGCTAATGCTATTCTCAGGCTATTTTCAGCCCTTTGAGTTCTAATGACAAGAAGCGGCCTTCGTACAGACGGCACGCCTGGCTTTTATAGCTGTGGCCAGTCTGGTTAAGACAGGTCTCCTATGAACGTTCAAACGTTTGAACGTTCATAGGGTTTCTGGATGTCCTAACCAACGTGACTATGGCTATATCTAAGCCGACCCGGTAATCGTATTACCAATGCTGTTTTACTGACATAGATTTCATGGTCCAGTCTCCCCCGTCTCCTGCTGCTACTGTTACCCCCTTTGAGCAGCGGCTCGATCAGCCCCTGACGAAACTGCCAATCAGCGTGCTGCAAATAAACCTGGGCCGTAAGTGCAATCTGGCCTGTACCCACTGCCACGTCGAGGCTGGTCCTCACCGTACTGAAGAGCTGTCACCAGCGGTGACCGACCAGCTGATTGAGCTGATGCGCCGATTCCCGCAAATTACTACCGTCGACTTGACCGGTGGTGCCCCCGAAATGAACTACGGCTTTCGCCCCCTGGTAGAGGCCGCACGAGGGCTGGGGAAGACAGTCATAGTGCGATCGAACCTGACGATCTTTTTTGCGCCGGGCTTTGACGATTTACCCGAATACTTTGCTCGCCAACAAGTGCAGGTGGTGGCGTCGCTGCCCTGCTACCTCGAAGACAATGTCGATAAGCAGCGGGGAGCTGGCGTGTACACCGAGTCGATTCGAGCCTTGCAGCGGCTCAATCAGCTGGGCTACGGCCACGACCCCGCTCTGGGCCTAGACCTGGTCTATAACCCGCCCGTGCCCCGCAGTGCTGAGTTTTCACTTACCCCCAGCCAGGCCGAGCTACAGGTCAATTATGAGGAATACCTGCGATCGCACTTTGACATCGTCTTCAACCACCTCTATACCATCACCAACCTGCCCATTGGTCGGGTAAAGCAGTACCTGCACAGCAAAGACCTCTACTGGCCCTACCTGCGCTTTTTGGCCGACCACCACAACCCTGCTACCGTGCCCAACCTAATGTGCCGAAACCAGCTCTCGGTCGACTACGACGGCATTCTCTACGACTGCGATTTTAACCAGATGGAAGCCGTACCCTGCCCAGCACCCAGCGGCCAGCCCCTGACCGTAGCCGATCTGCTGGTCGCCAACTCGCTCGATCTGATTACAGAAATACAGACGCGCCCTTTTTGCTACGGCTGTACGGCTGGGGCCGGATCAAGCTGCGGCGGCGCTCTGACCTAGAGCTGTCAAATCTAAAAGTTACAGCGTGGGGAAGTCTGCCGCCAGGGTTCCCCCTTCTAATCCCAGGGCTAAAGCATATTTTTGAATAAAAGCGCGAATGTAAAAGGGCTCTGGCAGCTGCTGCAAATTGCCGGTCTCGATCGCTCTCAGGGTATAAGTCTGAATAAACGTCTGCTGGTAAATATCGTCTAGCGACATCGATTTTTCCTGCCGAATTTGCTTTAGATAAGCCCCAACTTTTTGCAGGCTGGCCTGCTGTATGGCCGCAAAATCGGCCTTAGCCTGCAGCTTTTTGGCCAGCGTTTCATGGATATAGTGGCGCTGCTCAGAAAAGCGGGCTGAGGAGGCTGGGGTCGCCGCTGTTTGGGGGCGGGCCGAAATGGCGTCGGGCCGAGGT